>NZ_CP039456.1:3813862-4130958 GCF_006974145.1 Changchengzhania lutea
AAACGGTCGTCTGCCATAGACACCATATTCCCGGAAGCATCTGGAAATGAAAAATTAATTTTATCATAGCCTTCGTTTAAAAACGTTAACGAATCGGCTTTAGGCAATTCAAATAAGTCGTTTCGTTTTGCTACAAAAGGCTCCTGAAAATGATTTCCAGAAAAGAACGTTCCACTCATGCTGCTATCATTAACCTTTGCTGTAAATAAAAAAGCGTGAGTACCATCAAATGTAGATAGTTTTAAATCCGCACCATTCATGACGCCCTCTAAATACCTGTAATCTCCAGTGGTTGTTCTAAAGGTGCCCGTAACTTGATTTCCACGTTGTTCAAAAACACCTTTCGCTATATATCTATCATCTTCAGAATTTGGACTAAACACGGTTTCCCAACTTCCAGAAATATCGTGCATCGGCTCTTCTATAACATCAAAACGGGTTTTGTTTTTAAATGCTTCAAAAGGCATCACCCTATTCAAATTGGTTTTTACAAAGCTTCCAAGTAATCTATTGTCTTTAATTTTAGCTACAATAAACCCTTCAAAAACTGGTGTTTTAATATATATGGAGTCGTTTTTATAAGTGATTTCATCAACCTCTATAACCTCTTCTGCATTAAAAATCTTCAATTGGTTTTCTGAGATCACTTCAAATCTAAATGGTAATTTCACGGAGTCATTCACTTTTAAAGTCGCTCTGTAAGTACCCACTTCAAGTTTATTTACATAATCGCCTTTCTTACATGAAAAACTTAATAGTATCAGTAATACAGCAACAATTTTCTTCATAATTCACCTATTGAATTTAATTATTCGAATTAACAACAATATCCTTACAAATAAAAGAAGTCACGCTTTCTTTTTAAATTCACAATTTACAGTGCTTTGTTTGAATGCTGCTTGCAATATTTTATCTTTGCAAACTTAATTAGCAAAAGGATTTATGAAGATTTCATACAATTGGTTGAAGCAATTTATTAAAATTGATTGGACACCTGAACAAACAAGTGAATTACTGACCGATTTAGGACTTGAGGTTGAAGGCGTAGAAGCCTACCAGTCGGTTAAAGGTGGATTAGAAGGTATTGTTGTTGGTGAAGTTTTAACTTGCATAAAGCACCCCAATGCTGATAAATTAAAACTAACGACCGTTAATATTGGAACTGACGCGCCTGTTCAAATAGTTTGTGGCGCTCCTAATGTTACTGCTGGACAAAAAGTACCAGTTGCCACGATAGGCACGACACTATATACCGAAACTGGTGAGGCTTGGAGCATAAAAAAAGGAAAGATACGTGGTGAGGAAAGTCATGGAATGATCTGTGCCGAAGATGAATTAGGTCTAGGAAAGTCGCATGACGGGATTATGGTTTTAGACGACAAAGTAAAAGTTGGCACAAAAGCATCTGAGCTATTTGATATTGAGAATGATCATGTTTTCGAAATTGGCTTAACTCCAAACAGAGCTGATGCCATGAGTCATTTGGGCACCGCAAGAGATTTAAAAGCGGGATTGGTGCAAAAGGACATTAATTTGGAGTTGATCACGCCTTCGGTGAGTTCATTTCATATAGACAACAGAACACTTAAAATAGATGTTGATGTAAAAAATAAAGATTTAACTCCAAGATATTGTGGGGTCACTATATCAGGATTAAAGGTTGGTGAATCGCCTTCATGGTTACAGAACCGTTTAAAAGCGATTGGTTTAGCACCCATAAATAATATAGTAGACGTTACCAATTATGTGCTTCATGATTTGGGACAACCCTTACATGCTTTTGATGCTGTTAAAATTTCTGGGAATAAAATAGAAGTTAAAACATTAAAAGCTGGCACTAAATTTACAAGCTTAGACGGTTTGGAGCGCGAACTCCATGAGGATGACTTAATGATTTGCGATGCAGAAAAACCCATGTGCATAGCTGGTGTTTTTGGCGGAATAGCATCTGGAGTGACTGAAACTACTACAAGTATTTTCTTAGAAAGCGCCTATTTTAACCCCGTAAGTATCCGAAAATCGGCCAAACGCCACGGATTGAATACAGATGCCTCTTTTAGATTTGAGCGCGGTATAGATCCCAATATTACCGAATATGCCTTAAAACGAGCTGCTTTATTAATTCAGGAATTGGCAGGCGGTGAAATTACCAGTGATATTGTTGATGTCTATCAGAACAAAATTGAGGACTTTCAGGTACGCTTAAGTTTTGATAACGCAAAGAAGCTTATTGGTGAAGAAATTCCGAAGGAAACTATTAAACGTATTTTATCCTCATTAGAAATCAAAGTCAATAACGTTACTGAAACCGGACTCGGTTTAACAGTACCGGCATACAGAAATGATGTGCAGCGCGAAGCAGATGTGATTGAAGAAATATTGCGTGTTTACGGGTATAATAATATTGCAACTACCAAAAAACTTAATGCTTCTATTTCCAACTCCTCACGTTTTGAAGATCATAAAATTCAAAATACAGTTGGTAATCAGTTAGCTTCACAGGGCTTTTTTGAGATTCTTTCAAATTCCCTAACAACGCCTAATTACGTGCAGTTAAGTGAGCAGTTAAAGGAAGAACATCATGTGACCATGCTAAATCCATTGAGCAATGATTTGTCCATTTTAAGACAGTCTTTATTATTCTCAGGTTTGGAAGCCTTGTCTTTTAATATCAATAGAAAACGGGGAGATTTAAAATTCTTCGAATTTGGTAAAACATATCATAATTATAATGAGTCTAGGGAAGAATATAAACATTTAACGCTTTTTGTTACAGGAAGCCGAGACGCCGAAAGTTGGCACACCGCCACTAAACCTAGTGATTTCTTTTTCTTAAAAGGAAGCATCGCTGCAATTCTTGAGCGCTTAGGTATTTCAAGATATCAAGAGAAATCGAGTACGAGCGATGTATTTAGTGAAGGCTTAACATTAAGTCTTGGTAAAACAAAGTTGGTGGAATTTGGGCTATTGAAAAAACCTGTTTTAAAACATTTTGATATTTCCCAGAATGTGTTGTTCGCCGATTTTAATTGGGATGCCATTTTAGAGCTTGTTAAACGTAACGCCATAACTTTTCAAAATATTCCTAAATACCCAGGGGTTCGTCGTGATTTCGCCTTGTTATTAGATAATAACGTGAATTTTGATGCTATTTACAAAATTGCTAAACAAAGCGAGAAACAATTATTGAAAGACGTTAATCTGTTTGATGTCTATCAAGGTAAGAACTTACCCGAAGGCAAAAAGAGTTACGCCATTAGTTTTAAATTACAAGACGAACACAAAACCCTTACCGATAAACAAATTGATAAGATTATGTCGAAATTGCAATCCAGTTTTGAGAGGCACTTAGGTGCAGAGTTGAGATAAATTAGCATCTTTTAGCGTTATATTTAGCATTGTTTTTGTGGATGCTATTTTTCAAATTTAAGAACTGACCTATTCTTTATATATTCTTAAAACTGAAAATCGATTAACATTCCGTATCTTTAATTGACAATTAAAAACCTAAAGCTATGACAGACTCAAATTATATAAAAATTTACACGGGTAATTTTATTGTGGTTCAAAGAATCATTCAAGATTTAAAAAAGCAGAATATTAACGCTATCATTAAGGACGAAACTGAATCTGGTCGTTTGGCAGGTTTTGGAGCCCCCATTCAAGGTCAGCAGGAAGTTTTTGTTAACAAAGACGAACTTGAAGAAGCAGTTTTAGTAGTTGAAAGTATTACTTCAAAAATTAAATCGTAACATACTATAAATCAATATTTAATAAAAAAAAATAAGACCTCATTAATTATTTATATTAATGAGGTCTTATTATATAAACCTATCTACATTTTAAGCCGTAACCGCGTACATTTTATCACGCAATTCTTTAATTTTTTTGTCTTGCATGTACTCGTCAAAGGTCGTATACCTGTCAATCACACCATTTGGCGTTAACTCCACCACTCTATTGGCCACAGTTTGTGCAAACTCATGATCATGGGTGGTAAACAAAATAGTGCCTTTAAAGTTTTTAAGCGAATTATTAAAGGCTGTAATACTTTCTAAATCCAAATGATTGGTAGGTTCATCCAGCATTAATACGTTTGCTCTTACCATCATCATTTTACTTAGCATACAGCGTACTTTTTCACCTCCAGACAACACATTCGATTTCTTAAGTGCTTCCTCTCCACTAAAAATCATTTTACCTAAAAAGCCGCGAATATAAACTTCTTCGCGTTCTTCTTCAGTGGTTGCCCATTGGCGTAACCAATCTACCAGTGTTAAATTATTGTCAAAATATTCACTATTGTCTAACGGCAGGTATGATTGTGTCGTGGTTATACCCCAATCAAAAGAACCAGCATCTGCTTTTTCGTTATTGTTCAAAATCTGATAAAACGCTGTTGTAGCTCTAGAATCACGAGAAAACACGACTACTTTATCACCTTTGGCTAAATTTAAATGAATCTTCTTAAACAATACTTCGCCATCTGTGGAAGCTGCTAATCCTTCTATATTTAAGATTTGATCTCCTGCTTCCCTGTCGCGTTCAAATATGATAGCTGGATAACGACGACTTGTGCGCCTAATATCAGAGATATTAAGCTTATCAATCATCTTTTTTCTACTCGTTGCCTGTTTACTCTTTGCAACGTTTGCAGAAAAACGGCGGATAAATTCTTCTAGTTCCTTTTTCTTCTCCTCTGCTTTTTTGTTTTGCTGAGCGTGTTGACGTGCTGCTAATTGAGACGACTCATACCAAAAGGTGTAATTTCCTGAGAAGTGATTTATTTTCCCAAAATCAATATCAGAAATATGTGTACAAATAGCGTCTAAAAAGTGTCTATCATGCGATACAACAATCACACAGTTATCATAATTAGCCAAAAAGTTTTCTAGCCATGATATCGTTTCGTAATCCAAATCGTTGGTAGGCTCATCCATTATCAACACATCTGGATTTCCAAATAAAGCCTGAGCCAGTAACACACGTACTTTCTGCTTACCATCTAAATCTGCCATTAAGGTATAATGAAACTCTTCCTTAATTCCTAAATTAGATAACATGGCAGCCGCATTACTATCTGCATTCCAACCATCCATTTCTTCAAATTTCACTTGCAGCTCTCCTATTTTATCAGCATTTTCGTCTGAATAATCTGCATAAAGGGCGTCAATTTCAGTTTTGATTTTATACAATGGCTTATTTCCCATCAAGATGGTTTCCAAAACGGTATGTTCATCGTATAAATTATGATCCTGTTCCAACACAGACATACGTTTACCAGCCTCTAGATGCACTTGTCCAGAAGTAGGTTCTTGCTTTCCTGAAATAATTTTTAGAAAAGTTGATTTACCAGAACCATTTGCGCCAATAATACCATAGCAATTGCCATTATTGAATGTCGTGCTCACTTCATCAAAAAGAATGCGTTTACCGAACTGAACCGATAGATTTGAAACTGATAACATATAGGGTGTTTTTATTTTTTGCAAAAGTAAAAAATTCCTTTGGTTAGACGAAACATCGTGCATCTAATTTTTAGGTTTATACGATATGGATGAGGCCATTATCATGAAATACAGTCTTTTAAAGCATTATTAACATTTAACAGCGTATTAACAGGTGTTTAGGGCTACAAATTTTACTTTTGTTCTATATTAGTTTTATACATTTTGAGGGATCTATGAAGATATATTATACATTACTACTCCTTATTCTGACAGTTTTTAGCTGCAAAAATGAGGTTGATACGCTAGAAGAAAATTATGCGTATTTAGGAGGGAAAATTATCAATCCTAATACAGATTATGTTATTCTATCTAAATCTGATGCGACTATCGACACCCTGTTTTTAGATGCTAATGACCGTTTTATGCATAAAGTTGAAAACTTAGAGGCAGGACTATACAAGTTTTATCATGGTGGTGAGTTTCAGTTAGTATTGTTAGAACCAAGGGACAGTATTTTGTTTCGATTAAATACGCTGGATTTTGATGAATCCTTAGTATATACAGGTGATGGGGCGAAGAAAAACAATTACCTCATCAATGATTTTTTAATGAATGAAAAGGAAAAAAAAACTATTTACAAACTCTCCCAATTGGATGCCGATGTGTACGAAAAAAAAGTAGACTCCATTAAAAACAGAAAATTAGATAAACTAGCTAATTTTGAAACAAAATATGCTACCACAGGTTTATTCAACAAAATTGCGAAGGCCAATATAGATTATAGCTACTATTATAGTAAAGAAATTTATCCTTTTTACCATTATGGGCAAAGCAAAAAAGAAATCCTAAATACACTGCCTAAAGGTTTTTATGATTACAGAAAAGATATTAATTACAATGATGCCTTTTTAAAAGACTACTTTTATTATAATTCCTATCTCATATGGAATTTTAACAATCTAGCCCTACAGCGCCATTTTGACCATTCAAATTCAAGTCGCTTTAATAAGCTGTCTTTGTGCTTTAACTTAGACAAATTTAAAATGATAGATAGTTTGGTGACTAATAAGGATATTAAAAACAACTTGCTTTATGACTATACTATGAGCTATTTAGCTAGGAGCAGAAATAATGAAAACAATACCGCAATTTTAAATGCGTATTTAAGTAAAAGTACGAATGAAGAATCAAAAGCCATGGTAAAAAGGTTCACACGCGCTATAAATAATTTAAAGGAAGGTTCTCGTTTTCCTGAGATTTTTGTAAATGATTATAACGGTAATAAGCATGACGTAAATGCTTTAATTGATAGACCTACCGTTATAAGTTTCTGGACACACAGCTATTTTGACCATTTTAAGGAAAGTCATTATAAGATTAAAGAACTTAGATTAAAATACCCCGAAGTAAAATTCATTAATATCAACATTGATGGCTATGATGTGACTACCAGTAAGCAATCTCTCCAATCTAACAGATTTAGTATTAAGGACGAATATCAATTTGTAAATCCTAAGGAATCGATTGAATTGTTAGCCATACAACCTATGAATAAATCCATCATTATAGATAAGAATAAAATAATAGTAAATAACAATACGAATATTTTTTCACATAGTTTTGAAAAGCAACTACTTGGATTGATCAATAGGTAACGAACGAAGTTTCTACAACTTATAATGCATCATTAACATTTTTTCATAAACCTTATCTGGCAGTATCCGTTTTAGGACTATTGAAAATTTCTGCATAAACTCCCCTACTTTATAATGTCCTTTAGGATTTTTGGTAGTGATAATTTTATACACTGCTTTGGCCATAATATCCGGATCGCTCCCACTTTCAACGTGGGTATTCATGAGCTCTAAAGTTTTTCCGTAAGGCTTTCTATATGGTGAATCATCATATACAGGGGCATGAAATCTTCCAGCCGCTATATTGGTAGCAAAATCACCAGGGGCAACATTAGTCATATGAATATTGAATGCTTTCAGCTCCATTCTAAAGGCCTCTGTCAATAATTCTAAGGCACCTTTGCTCGCACTATAAATACCACGATAAGGTAAGCCCATATAGCCGGCTATGGAAGTTACATTGATAATAAGTCCGGAATTTTGAAGTCGCATTTGTGGCAACACGGCTTTAATCACATTTATAGGGCCGAAAAAATTAGTATTAAAATTCGCTTTTATTTCTTCTTCGGGTATTTCCTCTATAGGCCCTGTAATACCAGCTCCAGCATTATTAATCACCACATCAAGCCTACCTTCTGCTTCTATAATACTTCTTACTGTATTTTTAATGGTTTCATTATTTTTTACATCCAACTTTAAAATAGGAAAAAGGCTGTCTTTGTAGTTGTCTGGATCTCTGCTGGTTCCATAAACTTTGAAATTTTTGCCCAATAAAAACTCACCAATTGATTTTCCAATTCCAGAAGATCCGCCAGTGATTAAAACAACTTTTGACATAAGATTTTAAAATTTTAGAGTTTAAAAATACAATAATTACGATGAGATATCATAAATCTGAACATCCAATAAACTAAAAAATCTTGATTAGCCGTGGCTTTCAAGATTTGAGTTTGTTGTACAAAAAAAGGCAAGCTACCTACATCACACCGCTACGACCATTTACCTTTGCTTCGTTCCCGACCTGGAGGATTCAACAGGAGCTGGTTGTGTAGGACTTGCCGAGTGCAAAGATACAAACTTTTAAAATTTTCACAATCATTTTTTATACTGATTTTAAATAAATATCTTGCTTCAAAATTAAAGAGCATCATGGCTGCATTCAAACATCTCACAATCATAATTTTAAGTAGTATTCTAATATCCTGTGGTTCAAATTCAGGAAAAAAGAATGCGGATTTTAAGATTATCACAAATGCTGAAAAAGGAGATATCGCTATTGATGGGACTTTAAAACTTTCTATTCAAAATAAAAAAAACCATACAATAGATTCTATTGTATACACTTTGGACGGTAAAGTCTTAGCTGCGGAAACGCCACTGCTAAACTTTAAATTAGGTAAGCAAAGTATTATTGCCAAGGTGTTTTATAATAACGAACAGCAAACGGCTTCAACAAACATTACTATTTTGAACGATGAGACTCCGAAAATTTTTACTTACCGTATTATTAACGAATACCCACACGATATAACATCGTACACACAAGGCATTGAGTTTTTTAACGATACGCTCTATGAAAGTACTGGGCAATATAAAGAATCGAAACTCAGAAAGATAAACTACCACACCGGTGAGGTTTTAAAAAATATTAATTTGGCAAATGAATACTTTGGAGAAGGATTAACCATTCTCAATAATAAAGTATATCAGCTTACATGGCAAAAAGGAACTGGTTTTGTTTATGATGTGAACACCTTCGATAAGCTAAGCAGCTTTAAATATGGTAACAGTAAAGAAGGCTGGGGCTTGTGTAATAATGGTACTGTTATTTTTAAAAGTGATGGCACCGAGAAGATTTGGTTGTTAAACCCTGAAACATTAATAGAAGAAGAGTTTATACAGGTTTATACCAATAAGGGTAAAATAGTTGGCATTAATGAAATGGAATATCTCGATGGAAAAATTTATGCCAACCGTTACCAAAAAGATGGTGTTGCCATTATAAACCCAAAAAATGGTGCCGTGATTGGCGTGGTCGATTTTTCGCCACTAAAGAAACGCGTTACCCAACATGATGGTTTAGATGTATTAAACGGTATTGCCTATAACCCTACCACCAAAACGATGTTTGTAACCGGTAAACGCTGGGACAAACTATTTGAGGTAGAAATTATAGAAAAATAATAAAACCCGCTTAAAGCACGCAACGCCTCCTAACCGTTTCTTTTTTTGTCTTGTTGATGATGTATAAGGTGCTTTTTTTTATATGAACTCATCTTGACTTTTTGTGTTTAACCGAAAATGAGATGAAATTTGTCCAGATTAGGCACTTTTTGAAAGGCATAGCATCGCTACGGATAAAAAAAGTAACGAAATATGTGCAGATTTCGGCCATTTTTTAGGAAATAGAAAAAGTCAAGATGAGTTCTATACACCAAAATTTACTTCAAGACCCAAAGCTTAAAATAAACCCTGGTTTTTTTTAATTATAAATGAATTAAATTATTGTTTTTATTTAAAAAAAAAGCAGTGAATTTTCATAATTCATCACAATTTCCCAATATTTCATTAAAAATATCCAAATATTTTAAGCTATGATAAAAGTCATATTCTAAAATGAACTATACGCAGACCTTTGTAGTATAAATGTAAAACGACAAGGTCATGTATCTATTCAATAAAAAACAAATTAATGTAGCAGCCGCTATAATAGTCACTTTTCTAGTTTCTCAATTGGGAAACGCACAACAATTTAGCTTAGATAATAAAGAATCCTCCTTAATTGTACTTGGTACATCAAATTTACACGATTGGCATATTACTGCTGAAACGCATAAAGGGCTTATTCAGTTTAATGATATAAAAGCTTGTGGTATTGAAAAACTAAAAATCGCTGTTGTAGTTGAAAGCTTGAAAAGTGGAAAAAAATCCATGGACAAAAACACTTACAAAGCTTTACATAGTGACCGATTTGGAAAAATCACTTATGAGCTTACCGATATTAAGGACGTCACCAATAAATCCGATGGGAAGTTTCATATAACATCTTTAGGAAACCTCACTATTATGGATGTTACAAAGCCAATTTCTTTAGACTTAAGTGTCGACATTATAAAGAATAAAATAGTGGTCTCAGGGACTAAAAAAATCAATATGACCGATTTTAATGTAAAACCTCCAACAGCATTATTTGGCACGATTACAACTGGTGAGGATGTCACTATCAAATTCACAACAATTTTTAAAGAACAATCAATAATAACAATCAATTACTAAATCAATAATTATGAAAACAATTTTAAAAAAATCAATATTACTAGGCATTATCTTAACTGGATTCAGTTTCTATGCTCAAAACAGGAGTTTAGACAACTATAGAGAACCCGATCAACGTGGCATTAATGTTTTTGAAGCCCCTAAGGATACACTAAGTACTTTTTCAGATGTTAAAGTACGCGTTGGAGGCTCTTCAACTTTACAATATCAATCTATAGATCACGAAAATTCAGGAGCTGTAGCTTTAAAAGAAATTGGAGGTAATTTTAACTTAGCAACCGCGAATTTAGATTTAGATGTCGCACTTTACGATGGTGTTAGAATGCACTTACGTACGTATCTGTCTTCACGTCACCACCCAGAACCTTATGTAAAAGGTGGTTATTTTCAAATTGACAAATTAGACTTCATCAGTGAAGGTTTTATGAGTGGCTTTATGAAGCATGCGACTATTAAAATTGGTCATATGGAAAACAATTATGGTGATGCACACTTTAGAAGAAGTGACAACTCACAAACCATTTACAACCCTTTTGTAGGTAACTTAATTATGGATAGCTTCACTACAGAAGTTGGTGCTGAATTGTACTACCAATGTGATAGTGGCTTTTTGGGAATGGTCGGGTTTACAAACGGTAAATTAAACCAAGCTGTAGATAACCCGGATACTGGTGGTGCATCATTCTTAGCAAAAGTAGGTTATGATAAACAGTTTAATGACGACTTTAGATTCAGGCTAACAGGGTCTTTATATAATACAGGAGCTGTTAGAACATCTTACTTATATAGTGCAGACCGTGCAGGCTCAAGATATTATTTAGTGTTAGAAGATGAAGATGCATCTACTTCAGGGAATTTTAGATCTGGACGTTATAATCCTAATTTAAGAAACAACATTACAGCTATCATGTTTAACCCATTCATCAAATTTGGTGGCTTGGAGTTCTTCGGAACAATAGAAAGCGCAAAAGGTAAAGCGGATTCTGAAACAGAAGAACGAACTGCTAAACAGTTTGCTGGTGAGCTTATATACCGATTTGGTGACAGCGAAAACTTCTATTTAGGAACCCGTTACAATAAGGTAGATGCTGAAGATGCAAACGATGGTGATATTGAAATATCAAGATTTCAAATAGGTGCAGGTTGGTTTATGACTAAAAACATATTACTGAAAGCTGAATATGTTACACAAAAACATGACGGCTATGGTACTGCTAGCATTTTTGACAAAGGTAAATTTAATGGTCTTATAGCAGAAGCTGTTATAAGCTTTTAATTAAGTAGATTAATTTTTAGCAAGTCTCAATAACACTGGTGCATCTCATTTGGCCTTGTTTTTGAGACTTGTTTTTTAATTCATGTGGTATCAATTTAAACTATTTCAAAAATGAAAAAGGTTCTAATTTTTATTTCAATCCTTGTATTACTAGCATTCACAACTCGCGATTACTTTGAGAACACTTCTGTATTAATAACTCCAGAAAGTCAATTGATTTTAAAAGGAAAAACCAATGTGAATAAATTTCAGTGTGTATTCAATGTTACTGAAATCAAAAATCCTATTCCTGTTTATTTTAAAGTGTTAGGAGACAAATTACTATTTAATAATACACAACTTGTTTTAAAAAATGGTTGTTTTGATTGTGGTAATAAAGCCATGAATAGAGATTTTCAGGATTTATTAAAATCTAAAAAATATCCTCAGATAAATCTTAAATTAAAAGAACTTAAAGAACTAAACACGCAGAAAGGACATGTGATGCAGGTTTTATTAGATTTAGAAATTGCAGGAATAACAAAATCGTATAAAATCCCCGTGACTTTAGAAGGTAGTGATAACTTGTTTGTAAGAGGCCTTTTAGTCTTGAATATTTGCGATTTCAATATAGAACCTCCAAAAAAGCTTATGGGCATTATCAGCGTAGACGAAATTATTGAAATTGATTTTCAGTTACTCATTGAAGAATGCTAGATCTTGCATTTTTCCAGTTCTATTTATGAACTGCACTTTGTGTACACGGGCAATTACTAATCCCTTGCAAAAAGTCTAATCCAATCGTCACGACATGCGTACCGGAATTAAACCCGGACAGTTCATTCATAGTTACTTGATAGGCATATCCAAAGTAAAAAATAGATTTCTTAAATCCTACCATAGGACCAATATTTAAGGGTTTTAGTAATTGATCATTTAAAAAACGATACGAAATTCCTGCCCAGTAATAATCTTCATTTCTATTAAATTTTCTTAATTTAAAATTCAAATCAGTACTGGATCGTTTATCACTACTAAACAATTGATAATAGACCGATGGTTCAAATTCCAAGCCGCTTTTTTTAGGACCTTTAAACGTATATCCAGAGTAGATTTGATAATTTAAAAGCAAGTTAGGCTCTAGTGCCCGGATAGATTCTTCTATATCCTTACCTAAAATGTTATTGGCGTTAAAACTTAAAAAGAAGCCTTTATTTCTATACAGTAAACCCACATCAAAATTATGGTTTGTGGTTTTTCTATTATCAGTAATATATGGATCAAAATCTATTGGGGTACCGTCACCTTCATAAGCTATAAAATTGCTGGTATCAATTCTAAAGTTATTGATATTGTATGAAATACCAAAGGACAAGTATTGTTTGGTGTAATAATCTAAAATGATATGATGTGCAAAAGAGAATTTGGCACCTGTTTGAATGGTGTTTCCGTTTCTATCATTATATAGTGACAGTCCCACTCCAGAACGATCCGCTATTCTAAAATCGGCGTATAATGATTGATTATCTGGCGCGCCTTTTATGCCCACCCATTGCGTTAAGCCATTCGCTCTAATTTTTAAATTGTCTCCAATACCTGCATAGGTTGGAGAGACAACAAAGTTATTATCTGCCAAATATTGCGTAAAAACAGGCAAATTCAACTCCTGTCCATAAGCATTTGCTATGACTAAGAGCATTAGATATATTATTAATTTTTGCATTTCAATGTTTTTATTTAGTGGTTTTCACCACTAATTCTGTTATCTGTAAAGCGTAAAGTGCCCAACAAATTCTCGATTATCTTTTGCATCATTCAGTTGCACGACGTACCAGTAATCACCAGTAGGCAACTCTTTTCCATTATAGGTTCCATCCCATTTTTCACCCACATTTAAGGTAGCAATTTTTCTGCCATACCTATCAAAAATATCAACCGTTAGGTTGCGATATTGACCGGTACAGCCTGGTTCCCACCCTCCATTTTGCGGCACAAAATAATTTGGAATACACACATCTATATACTCATAATACTTTGTGGCTGTTGCCATACACCCATTACTGTCGGTCACTACGACGGTATAATCACCAGATTCGTAAATTAGAAATGTATTGGTACTGCCGTAAGACTCTCCGTTAAGCGTAAATTCATAATCTCCTGATCCGCCGGTAGCAATAGCTACAATTTCATTTAATTCACCATCTTCCAATACAAGTTGTAAAGGATCATAAGATTCAATATCGAACATTTCGGTTCTTTGAATACAACCATTGGTATGTCTTACATCTATAAAATGGTTTAATCCTGGCAGAACATTTATAAACACGTTACTTGTTTGATATGGGCCACCATCAAGTGAATAATCTAAGTCGGCAGGATTGGTAATACTATCGTCTACGGTTACAGTTACCGAATTAGTGGATACATTATCTGTACACCCATATTCCACAACTGCAATGGGATCAATACTAACCGATTTTGGAAATGTAATGTTCCACTCAGATTCACAACCTAAATTATCACGTACATAGACCACATGGTCATCTCCTCCCAAATTGGTGAAATCAAATTGTGTCTGTGTTGAAGTTCCAATAGTATAAGTACCATTAATGTCATCTAAACTCACGCTATAAGGCAAGTTTCCGCCAGAAATATCGATACTGAATTCACCATCTAAATCGCCTTCACAAACCTCAGCTAATATAGAGTTAGGGACAATCGTTAAAATAACCGGTGTTGGTTGATCAATGGTAAAATCGAAAAGAACGAAACAACCCAACTCATCTTGTGCAATGGCTTGATAGTCTCCTGGCATTAAGTCTTCAAAAATAGGAGATTCGAAAAACTGATTTAATTGTGGTGAAATAGCATACTTAATAATACCAGAACCTCCAGATGCCATGATTTCCATCATCCCGTCATCACCTCCATTACAAGTCACATCATTCACTGTGAAATTTGCCACCAATGGTAAATCAGGTTCTGTAATTGGAATTTGTGCAGAGGTTGTTAAACAATCCCCACTATCAACTCTAATTTGGTAGGTACCAACAGGTAAATCTGTAAATACCCCTGGAGTGTTTTGAATAGGTGCCGGTGCGATAGCATTTCCTGAAGCATCTTGTAAGGTATATATATAATTACCTAAGCCACCTTGGGCAGTCGCTACAATAACACCTGTATTATCTCCGGCACAATTAATGGTCGCATTGGTCGCATCTAAATCAACCACCAATGTTGGTAAAGGATCTATGGTAATTTCATTAGAAATAGAATTTAAACAACCATTGGAATCACGTACATAATACATGTAAGTTCCGGGTGCGACAGAAAATGTGACTGATGATGCAAACGGCCCTAAAACCGTTGTAAAATTACTAGTATTACTGTATTCATAAGGTGCGTTTCCGCCTAGGGCACTTAATGTTAATGTTGTGCTTGTAAAACAAGTTTGCGATGTTTCCTTAACCAAAGTGGCCTCTACTTGAGTTGGCGCATCAATAATGATATCTGCCGAAGTAAACGAACAATTGTATCCGTCTGTGACAACCACTTGATACGTGCCTGCTCCTAATCCACTAAACACAGGATCCGATTGTGGACCAGATGAACTTGTGGTAGGCGACATCATATTTAGGGTATACGAGTAATTACTTCCCTGTCCACCAGTTGCACTCACGGTTATGCTCGCATCAGTATCTCCAAAACAAGCTAGTAACGAAGTACTTGCGGTTATTGTGCCGTCAATTGGGTTTGGAATATCCAATACGACATTTTCTGAAGCAATACATCCTCCAGCATCCCTAACATTAACCGTATAGTTTCCTGCACTTAAGTTTGTAAACGTTCCGTTTGTGGAGTAAACTATGGTTGCCGTTCCTGTCAATTCATATTCATAAGTTCCCCAACCACCATTGGCTATAGCAGTAATAGTGCCTTTATCATCATCGCAAGTTACGTTTGACGTTTCAGTAGCATTCAATGTTAATGCTTCGATTGGTGAATTAATTATAACTGTGGAAGTCGCGCCACAAAACGGACTAGCAGTTTCTGTAATATCCACGGTGTAACTTCCAGCTAACAATCCAGAAATGGGCTGTGGGTTTGTTGATGTATTCGCAGAAACAATTCCTGTTACAGAGACCCCCAAACTATTAAACACTTCATATGTATAAGCTCCTGTATAACCGCTAATGGTTAAATCAAAAGCACCACTGTTATCTCCAAAACAGGTGACTGCTGTTGGTAGCGTGGTAATAGTCGGAAGCTGTTCAGATGGCATGACTATGGTCACATTTTCTGAACACAAGGTCGTTGCATCTGTTAAGGTTACGGTGTATGTTCCAGATGGTACACCTGTATAGATGTTTCCACTTAAATTAATACTAGCTGGATTCGGACTTATGATATAATCATAAGTTCCTGTTCCTCCAGATCCGATTATTGTAATTTCCCCATCGTTATCATTACATGTTGCTAAGGCTGTTACGGTAGGCTCTATAAATAAAGGTGCTTCAATATCGACTGATTCTAAATTACCACAACCATTTATATCTTGTATCTCAATGGTATGTGTGCCAGAAGCCAAGTTTGATATGGTAAACGGTGCCGTTCGAGTTTGAAAAGCGCCACCATCAACACTATAGCTATATGGAGCAACGCCTCCAGTTGCTAGTGTAACATCGATTTCAAAATTACCTTCAGTAACTGTACATCGGTTGTTAACTGTTGCAGTAATTACTGGTTCTGGATCTGTAGGTAAATCTAAGACCAGTGTCGATTTTATACAACCATTTGCATCTACAACATGTACAAAATAGCTGTTAGCATCCACATTAAACGTACTCGCAGACGCCCATAAAGGATCTGTTGCCAATGGTGGAATTGCTGATATTGTAATTTGATATAAATATGGTGCTGTACCATTTGTAGCTATAGCACTAATTAGTCCAGAGTTTGGATTACAATTGGCATTATTGTCGATAGTAGCAGTAATATCTAAATCAATAGCAGATTCATTGATTTCAAAAATGGTAGATGCTGATAGACATCCGTTAAACGCACCTGTTCCGTTTTCAGTAAAAACAATATAATATTGTCCCACAGACAAGTTTCCTGGCGCTGGTGTAGTCACCGTTTCCGGCACTCCAAAAGTAACAGGTAAATTGGTTGGCCCGTCGATTAATACATTTGTAAAAGCTGTATAAATAGCATAATCGACAGAAGTTGTTGTGCTATCAAAATTATCAATAGTAAAGGTGACACTGCCGTTGTTTTCTCCTTGACACACGACATTATTTGGAACAACTGATGATGTTAGCGTTGAAGCTGGGTCTATAGCCGAATCTGCAGATTTTACAAAATAGCAACCTGTAGCTGTATCGTAAACGACAAAAGTATAAACAACTCCTGGTGTTAAGTTATCAAATGTTTTTCTATCTGGAAAACCAACATCTGAAGGAAAATACGATGTTGCTGGAGCATAAGGTATTGTATTGAATTCTAAAATAGCAAATTCGTAATTCCCACTTCCCAAAGCTGAAATTGCCTGTACCACAGCTGTACCACCAGAAGCACAATCTGGCACTACGGTTGTAACATCGATTAATAAATCTGATGGTGGTGACGCGATAACTATTTGCTGAGACAAACTACAGCCATTAGCATCAATTACATTTATAGTGTAGGTCCCAAAATTAATTATGTTGAATGTATGATCTTCATTTGAGGCTGCCGTATAAGGACTTCCTAGAATAACATCACCAAAATTATTTGTAATGTAATAGGTAAATGGTTGCGTTCCTCCTGAAACGTTTTCAACAGTAATAGACCCTAAGCTTGATCCTCCAGGGTCATTACAGGTAATATCTACTTTAGTTAAATCAAAAATTATTGGGTTAGGTTCTGATATAGTTATGGTTTCCGTATCTGTACAAGCTTTAGAATCAGTTAAAGTAATTGTATAATCCCCAGCTGGTAGCCCACTTGTTTGTGTACCGAAATCAGTTCCAGTAGTATCGTTATTCACATTAATAGTAAAAGGCGGGGTCCCCACTGCATTATTAATGTTTATCTGAATAGCAGCATTGGAATCACCATTACATAAAATTGGTTGTGTTTGAACTACCGAAATGATGTCTGGTAACGAAATGGCATTAATGGTTTGTACGGAAGATTCGGCAGTACAGCCATTAGCATCCGTTACTTGAAATTGATACGTACCATTTGCAGCAGTTGCATAATTGAAAGGTGTACCTGTTGCTCCTAATGAAGCATAAGCACCGCCATTAAAGGAAACGGCGTAAACATATGGTGAAACACCTCCAGAAATTGTTCCTGAAATTGAAGCATCTGGTGATGCTGTACAATCTAAATCTTTAGTTAAAACCGTGCTTAACGTTATTGGTGGCAATGGTGCAATGGTATAAGATTCACTATAAACACAATCGTTGGCGTCTCGTACCTGAAACGTATAGGTGTCTGGCTCTAAACCATTAAATACATTTGATGATTGATAGCCTGTTGCTGATGCAGCTGGAGCTATAATCTGGTATTCTAATGGAACAGTTCCTCCTGTGACGGTTAAAGTAACATCCGAAGTATTAGAAGGACAACTTACTGGTGTATTACTAAACGTTAAATCCGTTGGCGGATCTAATGAATCTATAGTAATTGGTGCTGCAACGAAAGTACAAGCGTTAGTATCTCTAATAGTTATGGTGTAAGTGCCACCTGTTAATCCTGTAAATGTTAATCCGGATTGAAAGGTGATACCGTCAATACTATAGGTATACAGTCCTGTTCCGCCTGTAACCCCTGAAACGGTAATCGTTCCGTTAGAAGTACAGGTATAAGGCGCTGTTAGAGTCACGGTGCCATTCACCGCATCAACAGCTGTAATACTTACTGTTTGAGGTGTTGTTGAACATATGTCCGTTCCTATGCTATATTGAACCACCACATCGTAATCTCCAGTAGAAAGCCCTGTGAACATTGGGGAATTATAAAAGGTGACACCATTATCAATACTGTATTCTAAGCTGTTTCCGTTTGCATTGGAGACGTTTATATTTATTGTTCCATTATCGCCAGCATCCGAACATAAAATATCGGTTTTAGAAACATTGAAATCTGGTGGCAACGTTGCATCCACTGTAATAGATGTTTCTGCGGTACAGTTATTTGAATCCACTACCGTGATATTATACATACCAGGAGTTGATACATTGATTATTGGTGAATCCTGAAAATCTGTGGTACTGTTAACGAAATAAAAATACGGTGATGTTCCGCCCACGGGATAGACTGTAATCTCTCCATCGGTACACGTTAATGGTTTTGTAAGTGCTGAAGTTGCGGTTAATATCGGTGGATTGATAATTTCAATATCTCCGGTATAGGCACAACCATCTTCAGTAGATATATTTACCGTATAGATTCCTGGGTTTAAATTCGCGAAAGTATAGTCACTCTCCATTATGGATCCTACGCTATTTATTAATGTAGCACCTTGATAAATTGAATAAAAATATTGTGGGCGAACGTCGTTAGCAGCTAAAATAACACTACCCTGTTCTCCATTACAATAAGGTTGAGTTATCACGGTGGAGACTGTAAAATCACGTTGTCTTATTTGGACGTCTGGTACAGAAAAGATACAAGGGTTTGGATCCACGCCAATTTGTCTCACATACACCGAATAAACGTTTGGAGCATTTATAGAAAATATATTGCTAGATTGATAATTAGCCCCATCAATACTATACTCATAACCACTAGGTACACCACCAACTACTATC
This sequence comes from Changchengzhania lutea, assembly GCF_006974145.1. NCBI lineage: Bacteria > Pseudomonadati > Bacteroidota > Flavobacteriia > Flavobacteriales > Flavobacteriaceae > Changchengzhania > Changchengzhania lutea. The sequence goes on from NZ_CP039456.1 coordinate 3,833,277, forward strand.
TCACCTGGTGTTGTACAAATGATATCCCTTGAGGTCACTGTAGGAATCAATAAATTGGTATACACATTGAAATAAAATCGGTTAAAACAACCACCATCATAGTTTAAGGTCAATCTGTATTGACCTGCTGTGTCTGCTAAAAAGTTAGGACCTGTTTCAACTTGATTCCATGTACATGCGACATCTTCATTGGCACAGTCTTGGTCAACTACGGCAGCACAACTGGTTTCATCCAATCTTTCCCAAATCATAGAAGACGTGTCTGTGATATTTGTTTCAATAGATCTTGAATCATTAGCACCACATAAAAAAATATTTGGCAATGATTTCCCATCATTAGGACAGGTTACTACCTCATCTGCAAAAGGAATGACTGGGTTTGTGACATTAGAACCAAAAGTGATCACTTCAAATTCCTGATCGATTGATTGACAAGGCGCAATGGCCGTGTTAAATACATAGTAAGTTCCTGTAGTGGTAACCGTTAAAGATTGGCTTGTACCAATTACGGGTGTTCCTGATGGGCTTGTAGACCAAGCATAGGAATCGTAGCCATTAGCCGCTGTTAAGACCGTACTGGCACCACAAAGCACCACATTTTCATTAAACGTACAATTAATATCAGCCAAAAAATTGGTTGCAGCTGGTGATAACAAACATCCGGTATTTGTACTAAAACTAGGATCGTCTGAAATGGTAAATGTTGGATTAAGCGTCCCATTATAAGTTGAAAATGCCTGATTACTTATAATATTAGAACACGCATCACTTAACAAACTACAAGTGGCAACAACGGTTACTTTAAAACGAATTTCCTGTACGGGATCATTTTCTTCAACAACAGAATTATCCACACTAAAAACAAGTTCCCTAGTGGATGTATCATAACTTTGAACTGTTACCCCGGGAGGTAACAATTCCATATCTGCCGGATAGTTAAAATCAATGTTTGTTGGAAGAATATCCCTAATTATCAAATTTGTGGCATCATCATTTCCTGTGTTCTGAAAGCCAATGACATAATTTAATTCATCACCTAAATTTACTAACTGTCCACCAATATCGTTTCCTGAAGCATCTTCAACTATTTTTGTAAGTACAATATTGGGTTCAATAATATCTACAGCTAAAGCGAAAAAATAATTGAAATAGGTATCGCCACTAGTCTCGAGTCTTACCACCGCATCTGTAGCATTATTAGCAATCACCGCATTAGATGGATTTGGAACGACCATAACCCCCGTATCAAAACCCAAAGTGTTTGTACTGTTAGGGTTTCTGTTATTTACAGGCAATGCGCTTAGTTGGGTTACCGAACTATTAAAAAAGTTATCTACAGGGCGATCAGCCGTAGATAAATTAACACCATTAAGTAATAATTGATCTCCTACAATAGGGCTATCGCCTTCTAAAGTAGCAAATGCAAAATTAGCTCTTACTGGCGCCGGTGCAGGAATAGTTCTAAATCCAGAAACAGGAATGTCTAGAGAAGGGTTTCCTCCTGCTACACTAATAGCACTAAAGCCATCAAAACTGGTAATGGACTTACCAGGCATGGTTGGATCCTCGTAAACAACAAATAATGACCAACCCGCTGAATATCCTGTACCATTTCTAGGTGTAAATGTTTCTGTTTCCCCTTCCGCACTGGACACATTTGCTACGGTATACGTTCCTAAATCTGTGGTTAACCCCGTCACTATAGCCGTTACATCTGCATAGCAGGCGTATGAAAAACTATTGCCCCCGTCTACTGATGTCCCATTGGCATCATAAATGATGGTACCAACGATATCATTATAGGCACCTGTAGGGCCTTTAAATTTTACTTGATTTATAGGTTCAGTGCCATTAGTCACTGCTCCCCAATATAGACCTGCATGAATAATACTATAACAATTTGGATTTGCAATACCTAAATCTGCACTTGATGAACTGAATGTTAAAGGATCTGAATCAATGTCAATATACCGCATATCAACATTATGATTATAGACAGAATTATCATTGAATGCATTGTTGTCCGGACCTAAAATATTATTTCCGATCAATACGATATCACCCTTTAGATCTTGATTGAATCGTGGTGTGAACGGTGTGTAGTTTTGTGCAACTAATTGCACACCCATAAGGAAAAGGAAAACAACTAATAAATTTTTGCAAAAAGTAGGTTTTTTCATGGTTGCTATATTTAATATTTCTTTTTTGGTGGGGGCAAAAGAAATAATCCTGCTTATTAAATAGATTAAAATTTTGTAAGTACATTACTTCTTATAATCCATTTTGTCCTTTTTTAATGCCTTTAAACGAGATAAATATCGTGTTTTTTTTTGTAACGATGAAAAAAGTTATAATAATTTAAGCACTTTATCGATATAATACTGCTTTCAACTGCATTTAATCGGTAAATTCGTAGTATTTTAAACACCATTTCATATAAGAGATATGGCCAATTGAAATATTTCTATATAGTCGCTCCTTAACAAGTCAATTTTAAGGTAGAGATTCTTTTAAAGCTTTGTAGTCAATGGTACAAGAAGATTTGAGAAAAAAGAAATCGTAGATAGCTGTGAATATATTATCTGTAGAGCGTAAAGTGTCCCATAAACTCCCTATCGTCTTTCGGGTCATTTAATTTCAATAAGTACCAATAGTCTCCTGATGGAAGCTTTTTCCCATTATAATTCCCATACCATTTATCATCTACATGCAACCTTTCAATATTCCTACCATACCTATCAAAAATATCAACCGTTAAATTTCTATATTGACTAGTACATCCTGGTCCCCATCCTCCATTCTGCGGTACGAAATAATTTGAAATACACACATCAATATATTCAAAGAATCCAGTAGCAACAGCGGTACAACCATTACTATCGGTCACTGTTACCGTATAATTACCTGATTTATAAATAATGAACGTATTTGTATTTCCATAAGGTTCGCTACTGGAATCAAATTCGTATTGTACCTCATATTCATAAACCCCAGAGCCACCAGTAGCTGTGGCTACAATTTCATTTAAATTACCATCGGCGATTGCAAGTTGTAAGGGATCAAACTGTTCAATTTCAAAATCGATGATTACCTCACAAGTGTTAGTGTGCCTAACTGTTATATAATGGTTGCCAGGTGCTATGTCAATAAATGTATTATCAAGCTGAAAAGCACCGCCATTTAAAGCATAATCCAAATCGGTAAGGTCAACAAAGGTATCATCTACCGTTACGGTTACCATATTACTTGTAGCATCTGTATTATCCGTACAATACGCAATATCAAGTTCTGCTTCGATGCGCACAGACTCTGGGAATGTAATGTTCCATTCAAATTCACACCCTAAATTATCGCGTACGTAAACAACATGGTCTCCGCCAGCCAATCCAGTAAAGTCGAACTGTGTTTGTGTTAAGGCTCCGGTAGTGTAATTGCCATTAATATCATCTAGACTTACACTGTAAGGCATACTGCCTCCAGAAATAGCAACGCTAAATTCACCATCTAAATCGCCCTCACAAGCCTCTGGAATTATGGAGTTGGGTACAATGCTCAATATTACCGGATCTGGCTCGTCGATGTTAAAATCAATAAGGACAAAACATCCCAATTCATCCTGTGCGATAGCTTGGTAAGTTCCAGCAACTAAATCTTCGAAAATAGGAGAATCAAAAAACTGGTTCAATTGGGGTGAAATCGCATATTTAATAATACCTGTTCCTCCAGTAGCTATAATTTCCATAATACCATCATTCCCGCCACTACAAGTTACATCTGTAACGGAATACGTTACTTGTAATGCGAATGCTGGCTCTGTAATTTCAACTTGGGTAGACACCGCTTCACAATCTACACCACTGGTCACCCTAACTTGGTAAGTACCTGCTGGAAGTTCTGTAAATACGCCTGGGGTATCTTGCGTTGGAGCTGGTGTAATATCTGTTCCAGATCCATCTTGCAATATATAAATATAATTGCCCAAACCACCTTGAGCCTCTGCCACAATCACACCCGTAATATCACCAGTACAATTAATAGTTGCATTAGTAAGATCTAAATTTACAGTTAATGCTGGCAATGGATCTATAGTTATTTCGTTTGATATACCAGATGAACACCCATTAGCGTCCCTTACATAATACTGATAGGTTTCTGGTGTTACAGGGAATGTTACATCTGAAGTAAACGGCCCTATAACTGTTGAAAAATCCATAGTCTCGCTATACTCATAAGGCCCTGTACCTCCAGTTGCGCTTAACGTTAGTGTTGCATTTGTTAAACACGTCTGTGATGTTGCTTTTACTAATCTAGCTTGAATAAGGCTTGGTTCTGCAATGACGACATCAGCAGTAATGAATTCACAATTATACCCGTCTCTTACAGTAACATTATAAGTGCCTGCTCCTAATCCATTAAACATATTTGATGTTTGAGGACCAGATGATGTAAGTGTTGGAGACACCATATTAAGTCTATACGTATAGTTGGATCCTTGTCCACCCGTTACATTGCTTACGGTTATACTAACGTTTGTATCCCCAAAACATGATACCAATGCAGGCGTTGCAGTTACTTGGGCATCAATTGGGGTTGGAATGACCAATACTACATTTGTTGATGCAATACAACCTTGACTGTCTCTAACGTTTACTGTATAATCACCTGCTGTTAAATCTGTAAAATCGAATACTGTACTATAAGATGAAACAACTGTTCCTCCTGTTAATTCTAATTGATATTCATAAGCGCCTGGCCATCCACCAGTTGCACTAGCAGAGATTGAACCATCATTATTACCACTTATACAGGTAATCTCAGTATGTGTTTCGGTAATTGATAAAGCTGCTGCAGGTGCAGTAATGGTAAAGTTTTTGCTAATTGTACAAAATGGGGTGTTGGCTAAACTTGCCGTCAAGGTATAAGTTCCTGATACCAAACCAGAAATTGATGTTGGCCCTGCATTTGGAACTGTTCCTGAGATTACTGGATTTCCTAGTCCGTCAACAATAGTGTAGTCAAAAGCACCAGACTCATCGGTTGGTATAGGCACTCTATCAATTAGAGTGATATCAACACGACCATCAGAATCACTAAAACAAGTCACATCAACCACATTGTCTATCGTGAAATCAAAAGTATTTGGTTCGTTAACATAATGCACCGTTTGTATACTACAGCTTGTATCCAAGTTAATAACCGTAATGGCATAATTACCTATTGGTAAGCTTGTAAAAATTCCTGTTGCATTGGTTTGACTATAATTTGCACCTATTAGGGCACCATCAACATCTTCAACGGTGTACTCTAAATTTACTGGTGTGCCACCTGTACTAGTTACTGAAATTGTGATATCCTCATCGTTAGTACACGTTATTGTATTATCGATGGTTATATCCAAAGTATCCAATTCTATATAAGGTTGAATAGTTGCCGTTGTTGTGCCTAAACAACCGTTATCATCATAAACGTTGATGGTGTATGTGCCACCAGATAAATCTGCTTCGGTATAAACATTATTAGCGTTAGATTGAAGAATAGTTCCTCCTTTAATGAATTCATAAATAGTATACGTTCCTGAGCCTTCTGTTACGCCACTTACGGTAATCGTAGCAAAATTTGTTGTATTGGTACCTACCGTACAAGCGTATTCCAAAACTGTTGGCGTAGGTACTATAATAGCATTTGGTTCGCCAACGGTTTCAGATTGTGTTAATGTACAATTTCTTCCAGAAGTCACCGTAATATTATAAGTTCCTTGAATTAAACCAAAAAATACGTTTGAGGTTTGGGTTGTGGCACCGCCATCCAAACTATATGTATAAATAGGATTATCATTACTTGTTGGTAGGTTCACGGTTATTATACCGTCGTTTCCGCCGTTACAGCTTACAACCGTTGGTGTGGTTGTAAATGTCACAGGCGTTGGAGCATCTACAGTTACGCTTATATTTCGTGTACAAGTTGTTGTAGCATCTGTAATAGTCACCGTATATATGCCTGCTGGCAAGCCCGAAATTACATTTCCAGAAATTGATCCCGCAGTTGGACTGATGGTGTAAGTATAATTTCCGGAACCTCCTGACCCAGTCATTGTAATCATACCATCATTATCTGAACAGCTCGGTAACATCGTTACTGCTGGTGATGCATCTAAAGCTGGATAAACCGTTACCGAAGTTGCACTAATGGCTTCACAACCATTTGCATCTCTAACGGTAACAAAATAATCTCCTGGAGTAGATACCGTAAATGCGGTACTTGATTGGAATCCATTTCCTATAGAATATGTAAAAGGTGCTACTCCTGTCGTACCTATAACAGTAAATGTATAAGGGTCGCCAACTAAGTTACATTGGTTTGAAGTCAATGCTGGAACTGTTACTGTTGGTAATGGATCAGTATCTATAACAACATCAATTTGGTCTGTACAATCATTACTATCTATTACCCAAACATCCCAGTTTACATTTACCGCTGGATCTAAAACAGCACTTGCACTTGATGTATAGTCTGATGTGTTAGGAACATTTCCGTTTTCAACAAAAGCATATAAGTAATTTGGTGTACCTCCATTAGCTTCTACAGTAACTTGTGCTCCAAAATTACAATGCGCATTTATGTTGATTGTCTCTGCTAAAGATAGAGCGATAGGTTCACTTACGTTTACGGTAAAGGTAGCGGTACAGTTAGTAACCTCATCAGTTACCACGATAATTTGATCCCCTATCGATAATCCTGTTAATTGGATTATTGAAGAAGTTTCTCCTGTACCAGTTAGTGTACCGTTAATAGTATAACTATAAGTTGAAGAATAGTTTCCAACTGTAAAATCCACTGCTCCGTCCGAACCACCATTACAGCTTACATTGCTAACCAATAATCCTGATACTGTGATATTTGTAACTGGAGCTACTGTATAGGATTCTGTATAATTACATCCATTAGCATCGGTAACCGTAAAGGTATAGGTATCTGGTACTAAACCTGTATAATCCCCAGTTGTATCTCCAGAAGTGTTTCCAGTGGCACTAGCTGGTGCTATTATAGCATAACTTAATGGTCCAACACCATTTGTGGTTGTTAATGTAACATCACTATCTAAATCAGTACAAGTTACTGCTGTAGCCATAAAATCTAAATCTGTTGGAATATCTAATGCTGGTACAACAACATCTATTGGTGTTACTATAATACATCCATTAGCATCTTTTACATAAGCAGACACCGTTCCTGAAACATAAGTAGAATATGTATTTGTTGAGGTATAATTTACACCACCATCAAAACTATAAGTATATGGTGCTGTTCCGCCACTTCCGAAAATTTCAACTTCTGCTGGTTGTGTGGCATTACCTGCTCCACATGCAAGTCCTTGATTTAATGCTCCTGAACCTCCAACTAAAGTTGGCTCATCTATGGTCACTGGAACTGTTAATGATACACAGCTCTTACTATCTCTTACAACAATATCATAAGTTCCTTGTGCCAAACCGCTAAACACATTAGACGATTGGAAGCTTGTTCCGTTGTCATTACTATATTGATATGGTGCTATTCCAGAAGTTGCAGTAACTACAATACTACCATCTGCCCCACCATTACATGTTACATCGGTATGTACTTCAGTAAGTGTTGGTGTTGTTCTTGGCGTTACTATTATTTCAGCTGATTCTGCTTGACAGCCTTGTGAATCCGTAACTCTAAATTGATATGTTCCATCTGTAGTAGTTGTATATGGTGAACCTGGAATTACCGCATATCCTCCACTATTAATGTTAACTTCATAAGTTGAGTATGTTCCTGTTCCCCCACTTGGTGTTAAAATAATACTGGCATCTGCAGCACAAGTTAAATCTTGGGTCATATTAGCATCTAACAACAATGAAGTTTCTACTACATATGTTGTTGTTGCAATACAGCCATTACCATCTCTTATAGTTAAATTATAAGTACTCGCTGAACCTATTGTAAATGTATCACTAGACTGATATGCGCCACCTATACTATAGGTTAATGGTGTAATTGCAGTACCAGTTGCTTCTACTAAAGTTATATTGAAAGGTGTACCATCAAAACATTCTTGCGGAACTGGATTAATGGTTGGGTTTGGGTCAGAAGCAATCGTTTCATTAACTGTTACAGGACAATCATTTGCATCTATAACCACAATATCCCAATTAGTCCTAATTGAAGGATCCAAGTTCAACACATTACTTGTTCCAAAGTCTCCTGAAACAGGCGTAAATCCTAGAGCACCTGCAGCATATTGATAAGGCCCCGTACCTCCACTAGTTGTTAACGTCACTAACGCCCCTGAATTACAATTAGCATTTACATTATTAGTTACAGCAGATGTAATTGCCTGGGATGGTTGAGTTATATCAAAAGTAAACGCATTAGAGCAAAGTGTTCCTGATGCCTCTGTAACTTGTAATACGTAATTACCAGCTGCCAAGTTAGTAACACTTCCATTTACTGGTCCTCCTGCTGGTCCTGATAATGTTTGAATGGCATTAACTGGAACTAAAGTTAAGGCATTTAATATTTGATAATCAATATCCGTAACTGTTGGATCATAATCTTCAACAGTAAAATTAATAGTACCATTAGTATCACCGTTACAATTTACATCTGTAGTTATGGTATTTGTTATTACAATGTTAGAAGGCGGCGGTGGCATAGTCGCTTCTAAAATTGAAATACAATCATTAACATCCTTGACTTGTAAAAAGTAAGTTATACCATGTGATAGCCCTGTAAAAGTATACGAAGCACTTGCTATAGGTGCCGTTTCTGTGGCTGGTTGACCAAAAATTGAATATCTAAAAGGTCCAATGCCTCCAGATGTATTCACCGTATAATCTACACCCGTTGCACAATTGCTACTATCAACAAATCCTGTTAATTGTAAGAATGGCGGTGTTTCAATTCTTAGCTTTCCACTATTAAATTCACATCCGTTAGCATCTACAATAGTAATGTAATAATCTCCAAAATTTAAACCACTAAAAGTATAAACTGGACTAGGAGATGCATTAGTTTCTGTATAAGTCGATAATACAGTATATGCATTATCAAACAATGTATACTCAAATGGCGCTATCCCTCCAGAAACCAAATTAACATCAATGCTACCCGGAGTATTAGCATTACACTCTATCGGTTTTAAATCAATATTAGCTAAAATCGGATCTGGATCGGTTAAGGTAAGTGTTCCTGTTCCATCACAACCTTTATTATCTCTAACGACATAATCATAATTCCCAGCCGCTAAACCTCCAAATACATTTGAAGACACGAAAGTAGTTCCTCCATCAATACTATACGTAAAAGGTGGCTCTCCTGCTGTCGCTGCTAATTGAATAGAACCGTCAGTACTTCCGTTACATGTTGGATCTATTGGTGTAGTTGAAACTGTTACGGATACTGTTGCATTAACAGTCACCACATTAGTTTCTCGAGTACAAGAATTAGCATCAGTTATTCTAAACTGATAGTTACCTGCCGTTAAAGTTGTATAAGGAGAACCTGCAATACTAGTATACGTAGTACCCCCATCTGTACTAACTTCATAAGTATAAGGTGCATTACCACCAGCTACCGTAATATCAATACTCGCATCCGTTGGAACTGGTGAACATGTTATATCTTTAGTTAAAAGAGCGCTTGTTGTAATAGGCGCATACACCACAGTTGGAGTTGAGCTGATATTGGTACAACCATTCGCATCTCTAATAGTCACGGTATAAGTTCCCGGTGTATTTACCGTAAATGTTGAACTCGCTTGATACGATGCACCGCCATTAATACTATAATCGTACGGGGGAACACCATCTGCGCCTGCAGCGGTGAACGTAAACCCTGAATTTACTGAACATTGATTGGATGCTAAAGGTGGTGTCGTTACCGTTGGTAAAGGATCTAGTGTAATGGTTACTTCTATTTGTTCAATACAACCATTGGCATCTTGTACATAAACATCCCAAACTAAATCTGCTGTTGAATTGGTATCTACATTTATGACATTACTACTTGCATAAGTTACTGGAGCTGGTGCTGTTGAAACTACCGCTGCATAGGTATAACTAGTTGTTCCACCTGTTGCAGTTACCGTAATTTGTGAATTAAAGTCATTACAGTTTACATTTTTTGCGTTAACCGATGTAATACTTAATGCATTTGTTGGTTCCGAAACTGTAATAGTTTCAGTTGCTGTACATCCTGTTGTTTCATCTGTAACGACTATGATTTGATCTCCTGCTGACAAGCCTGTTAAAGGTATGGTTAAAGCTGTTTGACCAACAGTAGCTGTCCCCCCATTGATGGTGTAACTATACGTTGACGCAAAATTTGAAACTGTAAATTCCCCAGATCCATCGGCTCCACCATTACAACCCACATCACTCAACAATAATCCTGAAACCGTAATATTGATTACTGGATCTATGGTATAAGATTCTGTATAATAGCATCCGTTGGCATCAGTAACTCTAAATACATAAGTACCTTCGGTTAATCCTGAAAATGAATTTGATGTTTGTTTTGCTACGATTATTGGTGAAGGTGAAATGGTTTCATATTCCAATGGCCCAACACCATCTGTAGCTGTTAGATTTACCGTTGATGTGGTTGCGGTACAGGTTATTTCCGTAGACGTAAAATCTAAATCTGTTGGAGGGTTTAATTGTAATATGGTAACAGAGCCTCCTGCAGTACAACCTTGTGCATCTTGAACAGCATATGTTATAATTTGATCTGTTCCATTGTCATTTACAGTTAAAGCATTATTCGAACTGTATCCAGAACCGTTAAAACTATAAAGGTAAGGTGCTGTTCCTGTTGTTGGTAAATTTATAGTAACCACTGCTGATTGCTTTGTATTTGCAGCGTCACAACTAAAAGTGGTTACACTTGCCGAAGCTATCAATACGGTTGGCTCAGTTAAGATGACTGAACCAGTAAAAATACAATCTTTAGTATCTCTTACTTCATAAGCATAAGTGCCTGCACTTAAACCTGTGTAAGATGACGTTGAAGTAAATGCACTGCCATCAAAACGATAGGTATAAGGGCCTACGCCATCAGCAGGTATAATTTGCACCGAGCCATTAGCATCACCGTTACAACTTGGATTTACAACTGTTGTAGTTGCTGTTGGATTTGATATGGGATTAACCGTAATTACATTCGATACTACCTGACAACCATTATCATCAGTGACTTGAAATTGGTATGTTCCATCTGTTGTAGCATTATATGTAAACGATGTTCCAATAGCCCCTAAATCGGTGTAAGCACCTCCATTAAAAGATACAGCATACATATAAGGCGTATATCCATTTGAAATAGTTCCTGTTATAACAGCATTTGGAGAACTGGTACAATCCAATTCTTTTGTGAGCGTTACATTTACTGAAACTTGTGGTGCTATAGTTTCAACTGGTAAAGTTAGAGTACAACCGTAGGCATCTCTTACAATTATAGTATAAGTACCTGATGCTAGATTACCAAATACTGGATCAGTTTGAAAAGCACTTCCATTGATATTATACTCATAAGGTGGTTGTCCACCCGAAGCTGAAACCTCAAGACTTGCTCCATTGGCAGCATCATAACAATAGTCAGCGTTAATAATAGTTGCCGTTGGTGGCGTTGGGTTTATTAAGTTTAATGTTGTTGTTTCAGTACAACCGTTGGCATCTGTTACTCGAATGATATAATCTCCAGCACCTACATTAGTTAAAACACCATTACTTGGAAAGTTTGACACCAAATTCAAAGATGTATTCAATAATTCATAAGAGTATGCAGCTGTACCTCCTGTAGCAGTTGCAGTAACCGTAGACCCATCTAGACAGGTGATTGCTGTTGCTGAAGCATTAACACTTACAGCCATAGGTGTGTCAATATCTTGATTAAAAGTAAAATCACAACCCGTTACCACACTATCATAACGCATTTGCACGCTATAGCTACCATCGGCTAATCCAGTAATAGTATATGGCGATGTCATTTGCGTAATCCAAGTGACACCGTCCAAAGCATATTGAAAACCGTTAGCAGAATCAAAATTTTGTGCCGAAATAGTGATTGTTCCATCGTTAGCACCAGCACATGTTACATCTGTAGCACTTACAATACTTGCTGTAAAAGCATTTCCTGAACCAATAACAATAGGGAAATCACTTTGTTTAATACACGAAGTAGTTCCGCTTTGTAATTGATAAGAAACACTAATGGTATGAGAACCTGCTGTGACATTTAAAAATGTTGTTGGATCTGCTGTATTTGTATTTTCAAAACCATCAATTAAATACGTATACGTAAATGTATTCGTTCCAGAATTGGTTACCGTTACTACAAGGTTTGCTGTACCGTCACAATTAAAATCAGGGTCTGATATATCTATAGTTGGTGCTACTGGCTCTGGTTCAATAGTGATATCTGTCATGGGGAAAACACAACCATTAGCATCCCTAATATATACAGTATATGTACCTGGGTCTAAATAAGCTTCATTTGTAGTTGCCCAAGTCGTTTGATTATCAAAACTATATTCATAAGACGTAACGCCTCCTTGAGGATTAGTAATACTTATCCTACCTTCTCCCGTAGGACCACAACCCGCTAATTCCGTAACTTCGGCTGTAGCGGTTACAGCTGCAGCGGGTTGAGTTATAGTAATAGCTTCTGGAGTACTAAAACATTCATTTCCATTTAATGAATATCTTATAACAGTTTGATATGTTCCAGCAACTAAATTTGAAAATGTTGGATTAGCTACATAAGTTACACCATTGTCAATACTATATTCAATAGCATACCCGTTGGCATTCGTGACATTAAATTGTATTTCTCCAGAACTATCCCCATAACATAAAACATCTATTTTGCTTACGTTAAAATCTGGTTCTGGGATTTGATCGACAGTAATAGATGTTTGAGCAGAACAGTTGTTAGAATCTACTACCCTTACGTCAAAAGTTCCAGGCGCAGTTACTGCAATTGTTGGAATCGTTTCAAAGTCTGTACTGCCATTAAGAAAATAAAAGTATGGTGGTGTTCCACCAACGGGGTATATAGTAATTTCACCATCTGTACAAGTTAATGGGGTTGTTAATGCTGAAGTGGCTTCTAATAAAGGGGGATCAATTATTTGAACATCGTCTGTAAATACACAACCATCTTCAGTAGAAATATCAATCGTATACGTGCCCGGATTTAAATTTGAAAACGTATAATCCCTATCCACTATGGGTCCAACACTATTAACTAGTGTGCCTCCTTGAGAAATTGAATAGAAATATTGTGGTCTTACATCATTAACTGCAATAACCACATTACCAAGATCGCCATTACAAAAAGGTTGATTAATAATTGTTGAAACCGTAAAATCACGTGCTCTTATTTGAACATCTGGAACAGTAAAAATACAAGGGTTAGGAGAAACGCCTACTTGTTTAATGTAAACTGTATAGAGATCTGGAACCGTTACAACAAATGTATTGCTACTTTGGTAATTTGTTCCATCAATGCTATACTCATAGCCACTAGGTACGCCTCCCACAACAATTTCACCTTGTGTAGTACAAAATATATCCCGTTTAGTTACCGTAGGAGTTAATAAATTCGTGTAAATATTAAAGTAAAATTGGTTAAAGCACCCTCCTGGGTAATTTAAGGTCAATCGATATTGGCCAGCAGTATCTGCCATATAATCTGGTCCTGTGGCTACTTGATTCCAAGAACAATCAGGATCTTCATTAGCACAATCTTGATCTATAACAGCAGCACAACTAGCCTCATCCAGTTTCTCCCAAATCAACGATGTCGTATCAGTAAGATTAGTTTGAATAAATTTTCCACCAGCTCCTCCACATAAAAAGATATTTGGTAATTGCTTCCCATCATTAGGGCAGGTTACAAGTTGATCTGCATAAGGAATTACAGGGTTTTCTACATCCGCTCCAAATGTAATAACTTCAACTTCTTGATTTGTAGATTGACACGGTGCTAACGCTGTGTTACGAACATAATATGTTCCTGTACTTGTAATTGTAATGGTTTGTGTTGTACCTATTATAGGGGTTCCTGATGGGCTACTTGACCATTCATAGGAGTCATACCCGTCAGGAGCCGTTAGCGTCGTGCTTGCACCACAAAGAATAACTTCTTCGTAATAAGTACAGTTTGCTATATCTGCTAAAAAATTAGTGGCCTGTGGGGATAACAAACAACCATTATTTGCATCATAACTCGGATCATCTGAAATAATAAAAGAAGGATTTAATTCACTTCTGTATGTGGCAAAAGCTTGATTGCTTACGCTATCAGAACAGGCATCATTTAATTGGTTACAAAACTCAACAACTTGAACGCTAAAGCGAATTTCGGTTACCGGTCCAAACTCTTCTACCAGTGAGTCATCAACTCTAAATATTATTTCTCTGGTAGCGTCGTCGTAACTTTCTATGGTAACACCCGCTGGTAGAGGATCTATATCTGATGGATAGTTGAAGTTAATGTTAGTAGGAAGAATATCTCTAATTGTAAAATCTGTAGCATCATCATTTCCTATATTTTGAAAACCAATAACATAGTTTAATTGATCACCTAAATCTACGACCTCTCCCCCTATATCCATTCCCATTTCATCTTGTACAATTTTTGTTAAAACGATATTGGGTTCAATAATATCTACCGCAAAAGAGGTCACGAAAGCTCCATAACCATCACCACTTGTTGTTAATCTTAAATCACCTGCTGTGGCATCATTAGGTAAAACCGAATTATCTGGATTTGGTATAATAACATTGGCAATATCATAACCAAGAACATTGGTACTGTTTGGATTCCTATTATTCATATAGGCACCATTATTTGTTATTTTAGAGTTAAAAAAATTGTTGGTTGAATTTAAGGCATCACTGATACGCGTATAAGAGCCAGATGTACTTGCTCTAAATCTAAATGAATCACCACTTATACCTAAATCACCTTCTAATGCTGCTACACCAATTTTAGCGTTTACTGGTAATGGTGCTGGTAAGGTTTGAAATCCTGAAACTGGGATATCCAGCGCTGTGCTTCCTTGAACTCCCGCATAACCATCAAAAAGTGAAATAAACTTACTTGGAAGTAAAGGGCTTTCATATATAACCACAAGTGTCCAACCAGCAGCACAACCACCTCTTCGTCTACCTCGAGTAGCTCTCAAATTGGCAACGGTATAGGTCCCATCTGCTTCAGTTAATCCTTGTAATAAATTTGTTACGTTTTTATAACATATTATTGGTGAATCTTTAAAAGAATTATTAATATTTACAGGATCATAGCCATCAAAAATGATATCATCTTCCTCTCCAGTTGGGTCTGCATTGCCATCTGCGACCAAGTCTATAAATGTCCCTGTTGGTAATTTAAACTTTATTTGATTCCAATCTTCGATTCTTGGTGTCCCTTGAAACTGTTGACTACTATTGTTGGCAACCTCTAGAGGATAAACAGATGCCCAATATAAACCGGCATATATAATATTTTTACATGAATTATTTATTTCTAAATCTGCAGTACTTGAACTAAAAATGGATGGATCTCCCCCACTCGCAACATTTATATACTCACCTGTATATGAGTTATTATTCCCATTACCATTAAATGGAAGTGATAATCCTTCTCCAGTAATAATACTATTCCCAATTAAAACAATATCTCCTTTTACTTTAATACTACCATTTGGCAGCCTTGAAGAAAATGGCACTGCTAGTTGTGCAAATACATTATTACTAACAATAATCATTAAAAAAATTGTAAAAAGAATTGTGCCTTTTTTTTGAAAGAAAAAAAAATTTGAATTTACTTTAAAAAAACGTCTGAAAAGAAAAAGTATAAATACAAAAAAAGTAGGTTTTTTCATGCTGATTGTGTTTAGTATTTCTTTATTGCTTGGGGTTCAAAAGAAATAATACTCTAAAATTAATTACATTATAAAATACTCGTAAGTATATTACTTCTTACAAAATTTAATATTTAATTTTTTTAAAAGATATAAAAATCATAATTTTTTTATAACAACAATAATAATTTTTCTTTATATTTCATTCTTTTTTTACATTTCATCGATTTTTTGAGTTGTTTAAACGGGTATAAATTATATTTTTGTAAGAAATGTAATTTAATCAAAACTATGTGTAAATGTTTCTTACTTAAAAAATGTTAAGGAAAAAAATTATTAATTAATTTTCTATTTTAACCAGCGACATTTTGCTTTTATAGGGAGCATCTCCATTTGATTCAATAGCTCTTTTAGCACTGCTTATATCATCGTATTTTTCTTGGTAGATATAGTATTTACTCGTATTGACATCATAAAAGAAGTTTATATCTTTCTCTCCAGTAGATACTGTTTTTCTTAAAAATTCATCGCGTTTATCCATATCTGTATGTACCGCTAACACCACGTAATAACCACTATCTACATTCTTGATATCTTTAACAATTTGAATATTCTTCTGTGTTTCCCCAAAATCAAAATCTTCTTCTTGCAGCGGCACATTACTAGTAGGTGTATTTTGTGTGATTTGATTTAATGTGGATTTATCTTTTAAATATCTGTCTTCCTCATTATCATAAGCCGCTCGCTTAATTCTACGTTTTCTCTCAAATTCAGTAGCTACTTTAATCTCCTCTAAGGTTGTCATTAAAGTCTGCTTTGATTGCATGGCTACCATTTGTTCAGATTTTAAAACTTGTATGGAATTTTGGTAAAATGCATTAGTAGCATCATTTACATTAGAAACCGTTTTGAGTCTTTCTGCATATAAATTCTCTAATTCTTTAATCTTATTATTTTGAGCAATGATAACATTGTCAATTTCCAACGTTAAAGATTCTAATGCTGCATTTTCTGCCGTGAGACTTTTAAAAGGCTTTGGTGCTTTAAAAATTCCTTGTTCACTTAAGTCATTTTCTTCTTTCAAATCTTTAAGATCCTGTTCTTTACTAGCAACTGTTTCACTTAACTTAGTTAATAATTGCTGCTGCAATAACTTTGATTCTTCTGTAGATTTCGCTAGATTATCAAGCGATATTGTCGCAGCATCAGTAGGTGCACTGTTTTCTTTCACTTGCGCCTCCGCTAACAACTTAGCCTCTTGCTCTGCTAACAATTTAGCCTGTGCTTCTTCATCAGCCTTAGCCTGAGCTTCTACTAATAACTTAACTTTGGCTTCTTCATTTGCCTTTGCTTGCTTTTCTGCTAATAACTTAGCCCGTGCTTCTTCGTCTGCCTTAGCCTGAGCTTCCGCTAACAACTTAGCCTGAGTTTCTTCAGTCGCCTTAGACTGAGCTTCTGCTAATAATTTTGCCTTTGCTTCTTGTTCTTCTTTTGCTTTTACTTCAGCTAATAACTTAGCTTCTTCATCTTCCTTAGCTTGTGCATTCGCTAATTGTTCAGCCTGCGCATTTTCATCCTTCTTAGCCTGAGCTTCTGCTAGTAACTTCGCTTGTGCTTCTTGATCTGTTTTTGCCTGTGCATCTGTTTGGCTATCATTGTTAGCAACAGGTTTAGATCTAGCTTTTGTAATTGATTTAGTCGGTGATTTTCTGCTCGCAACAGGTCTACGCTTTCTTTTAGCAGGTATTATAAGTGCTTGTTCCTCGTCATCATCACTATAGTTATATCTATTGCGCTTCTTAAATTTATATGCCAATGTTATTTCATGCGAATTACCAAAAGCTGCAAAATCCCCGAGTAACTTTTCGTAATTGTATTCCATAGCAATTTGTGTGCTAATATTCAATCCGACACCAGCTGATGCCCCATAAAGCGTATTATATCCTAATTGTGCCCAAATTCCTTTAGGAATGGTTAGCATGACCAGTCCAGAAATAACTGTTTGCTCTTTTTTAAATTCTGATCTTACCAACCCTGAAAATTTGCTTTCATCAAAAAAACCGCGACTATCAAAATATCCCGTATACATCATATGCGCTTGAATACTTTGTTCTGGATTTTCTTCAATAATCCTAGAGGTTTGTAAATTGTACTGAACTATATTATTGAAAGCCAAACCAAAATCAAAAAAAGTGGTACCATAATTAATACCAGGATTGATGGTGATTAAAGAATTGGACGGAATAGTCTCTAATGATGGGTCGGGAAAATTAGTAATCACTTTGCCTTCGTTAACACCACTTTTATAAAAACCTAGGTTTACACCAAAAGTCAAATTACTATCTCGATTAAGTACAGCATTATAGGCATAATTTAAAACACCACCAAACGTGGTTAACACACCATAATCTTGTTGAAATACCCCCACTCCAATCCCTGCATTTTCTCTAAACCTCCCTGCGTAACTAAATAAGTATGTTTGTGGTGCATCATCAAATTGCACCCATTGTCTTTTATTGGAAAAACTCACATATTTATTTTGCTCTCGTACAAAACTGAAGGTTGGATTTATAACATATTTATTAAATTTTAAAGAATTTCTAACGGGTAAATTAAATGCAACAACACCATTTTCCTGAGAAAATGACAGCTGCACAAGACTGAAAAATAAGACGATATGTAATACGTGTTTTTTCACCTTATTTAATGACCGTTATTGAGCCTTTTCTCGTTTTGTTATCTGACGTTGTAATGATATAGTAATAAACTGGGTTAACATCTTTAAAATTGATTTCGGTTTGAGGCCAGTTGTTTAGGTAATCCTTCGTTTTAAGTACAATTTCTCCTTGTGAATTTAATATTTGTACTTCTGTATTGGTGCCACTCACATAATTTTGAGGAATAACCCAAGTATCATTGAAACCATCTGCATTGGGACTAATGAGATTAGGAATCTTTTCTACATCAGGAAAGGCTTCTGTAATTTGAAAAAGAAATTCAGTAGACGCCACACAACCTATGGTCTGTGTAACCACCGCTTTATAATTGCCAATTTGTGTAGCTTCAAAACTACTTTCTGTAGCATTCAAAATCATAGTATCATTTAAATACCACTGAAATTCTGGATTGTTGGCCGTAGTCGTTATAGTAGCAATCAATGATTCATCTGACTCAATAACATTGTTTTCTGGCACATCAATGCTACTTGTATAATCTTTACTTTGAAGATCAATAGATGCATCAGCAGTACAATCACCTAAATCTATAGCCACGGAGAATATACCAGATTCATCCGTTGTGTACATTTGTCCTGTAGCCTCTGGAATTTCAATACCATCTTTATACCATTGATAACCGTTCCCATTTATAGTGCTTAAAGTGGTCGTCCCTTGACTAGCACAAAACGGATTACCAAGACTAGAATTAATAGAAGACACACTTGTGGTGCCTGATTCACTAACGGTCACTCGATTTGAAAATGAATTCGATGTACAGGTGCCATAATTCGTTTCAGCAAAATATGTCCCTGATTGATTGACGGATAAACTATTTCCTGAGGCAACAAAAACAGATGTTGTGGGACTTGTTTCTCTATACCAATTGAAAGTAAGAGATGGGTATTGTAAAGGCGAGTCGTTATCGCCTGTTCCTGGGTTATCTATAGTTAACAAATAACTCCCTCCATTACAATACACGCCACTATCAATTAAATTATTGATTGAAAATGGGGTATCTTGAATTTTATAGTATGCTGCAAAAGCATCTGAACCTGTACTTGTAGCTACTGGTGACGTACTTTTTACTCTAACTTTATAAGCCTCTCCAGCAATAGTAGTTGGAACTGAAAAGGATAATGTGGCGGGTGATACCGTTACCGTTCCCTGAACTGATGTATAAAGGACTGTAGGGTTTGAAAAGCTTCCCGAATCATCCGACAATTCTATAATAAATTGATTTGAAGCACTTATACCAGCTTCTGGAGAAAAGCTAAATGTAACATTATATGTATTGAATGAAGGGCTCGCACAAGCCTGACTAAAACCAAGGTTTGGTTTGCTTATTACAATCTGCGCATGGGTAACTTTAGAAAAAGCTAAAAAGACAAAAACAACGATATAAATAATAGTAAAATTTCTCATTCGATATTATTTTCTTAATTAAATAAGACTCTAGAAACAATTATCGCTCTAACCTTGTTATTAGAATTGAAATTCACTTATATCATTGTTTTAGATTTAATCGGAAGAATTCCTAAAATTTATTTGGGAAATAAACTGAAATAAAAGGGATCTAAGGTTTAATTAGAAACTAGTATTTAAATTATCAATTAGTCGCCTTCTCTTAAATCTGGATCTACTTCGTTTGAAGCAATAATTTTATTAATTCTTAATCTATAATCTGGTCTTCTTTCGTTTCTTAAATCAATAAAGGTCTCAGAATTGGCACTTTTAGAGTATACATTAAAAAAGGCCCTATTGCCGTACCAGTTTTCTAAATCTTCATTATTTGAATTGTTTTCAGTAAAAATGTTTCCGTTACAGTTATTAAAATACATATCTGTAAATTTAATTTTCTCTAAATTTTCCTGATTTACAGTAATCTTATCTTCTAGCAAAACTGCTGGATTAAAACCTGAAATCACGCTTTTATTCATGTCCAGTGATGCGAAATGACCAACGTACACAGCTTCTTTAACTAAACCTTTATCTATATCTGCTTGTAAGTTTTCACTATCATTAATCAAGGTTAAGTTCCTTGTGATGATTGATGTTCCTTTTTTTGTAAAATCAACTTCTTCTTTTTTAACATACGAATTGATCTGCATACACCTAGCTCCATTACTACTAGAGACATAAGGCGAACGAATGGCTAAAGAATTATTTACCTGAGATTGAGAACCATAATTGAAATAAAAATCGTTACTGTTAGATTTATAGGACACTACTTTATCTAGATTTACTGCGCCTCCCCAAATTTCAAACGAATCTCCTTCAGAGAAACTCACCATAATATTTTCCAATACAGTTTGTGCGCCAACTCCTGCTAACAATAAACCATTAAAATAGCCTGCATTTTTAACACGTTTCCCTGCATATTCTATTCTAACATATTTTAATACACCGGAACAACTTTCTATATTTTCACCTCCAAAATTTGCACTGCCGTAAGCGGATGGATCTAGCTGCGAATAAAATGACGCCACAGAACCATTACCAAACTTATTGCTTGGGGCATCACCAAGAATAATTAAACCACCCCAATCTCCAGATCTTTTAACACCTCTATTGGAAGTAAATACAATTGGATCTGTCTCTAAACCATCGGCCATAATAATAGAACCTTTTGAAATTGTAAGCGACGCTTTTGAGTCATAATCTCCCAGAATAACGGTACCCGGTTCTATAGTAAGTGTCACTCCATTTGTAACAAACACATTTCCAAGTAACAAGTACGTATCTCTTTTATATAATTTCGTGTCTTCGGTAATATTGCCTGCCAAAATTTGAGTAGGTTCATCATAATCTTCTTGGCCAGGTTGAAAATTGGTCCAGTTATACAACCAATTGTTGGTGCCTATGATTCCTTTTTCTTGTTGTCCAGACACACTTCCTATCACAATAAGAAACATCCATAACATTTGGGTAAATTTTTTCATCATCTTAAATTTAAAATTAAAACCACTAATGATTTTATATAAAAGTAATGCTCAAATATAAACAAAAAAACCTATGAAATACCAATTGTTTCGATAAAGTGTATTATTTAATTAAATTATATAGATTTTTCTTACGACGAAATGCATCTTTTACTAAAATATTTTAAAAAATAAGTCATCCCCTTAAATCCTTTCTATTTGAGACATATGAAATTTAAGAAATTTCTCTGTTTTTTGTATAGAATACATGTGGGCAACATAGAAAAAAGGATTAGTTAGACTAAGTACTTAGTCTAACTAATCCTTTTATAATACTTGATAATAAAAATGAATGACATTGTTGATGTCATCTTTTTTACTGAAATCATCTTGACTTTTTGTTTTTAACCGAAAACGAGATAAAATTTGTACAGATGAGATACTTTTTGAAAGGCATAGCATCGCTACGAATAAAAAAAATAACGAAATATGGATAAATTTTAGCCGTTTTTTAGGAAATAGAAAAAGTCAAGATGATTTCACTATAAGCCCAAAACATTAATTAATGAAATTCACTGTATTCGTGCAATGATTTCATGCTTTCTTCGTAAAACAAAATAGCTGCAACCAAGTTGCTGGTATCTGAATACGGTAATATTTTTTTATGAAAATCAACTGTAGATTCTAAAAAGTCTCCGGTTGCTTCAAACTGATTGTCTAAAACTTTTCGGTTATCATTATTATTAGGAATACCTAATGTTGTCATAGTAACACCTGGTTTTGTAGCAAATGCTATGTAGGGCAATGTTTTTACTAAACTTTCAATACGTTCAATATACAATGTTAACAATTCACCTTTAGGCATACGCTCTAATTCTTCTTTATTATGATATTTTTTTATCGATACGCGCTCGCTAATAATGCTTTTAGGTTGATTCTTTTTTTGGGCATAACCAGCACCAATAGCTAAGAAAAAACTAAAACTGAATAAAATGATTTTCATTCTCATGACTAAGATTTAAGGGTTTGATTTCACAAATCTATGTAATTTATCGTAAAAAACAAGCGCTTTATCGAATTTTTTGACAATAAACTTTAAATACACTTGATTTTATATTAAGTGATTAGATTGTAAAATACTATGATTCAGCTAAAAAACAGTCCTTTTATTTATAATTTAAATAAGCAACTGCAACATCTAGAGCAGGTTAAAAACCAAAACAAAAGCTAGTGATAGGAATAAAAAATCACTGAAAAACCAAAATCTCTTTGTTCTCCTAGCATTTCTGCAATAAGAAAAAACATGATATAGACCATAAAAAATTTCTTGAAACCGACTTCCCCGAAACAGAGCCATTGGGGAATTATTTAGATTAAAATGTCGATATAACAGAGGGCATCATAAGTAAGGAGTTTATTTAAGATTTCTTTTTTTTGGAATTATTTTTTTTGGAATTATTTTTTCTTTTTCTAGAGTTTTTATGAGTTTTTCAGCGTACATACTAATGGTTTTATTTGAGCTATTGGGATCTACTAAATCGAAAGATCCTACCCAAACTAAAGCTTTATCGGCATCCTTTTTTAAATTATAAATGGATGTTTCAATATTAAAAACCTTGTAGCGCGTGTAGTAGTTTTGTTCAAAATAAGCATCTTGATACATTAAATAGTAAAAAATAAAGCGACGCAAATGATAATCTGTTTTTGAAGATTCACTACCATAGGATTCGTTCTCATCCACACCTTTTACTAAAGAGACTAAAACCGTATCATAGCCTTTTGAAAGTAAGATTTCTACTTGATCTTCAATTTCTTTTTCTGTCTGTTTAGAGTCTTGAAATGACGTTTCAAAAACCACAGCACTTTGTAATGCATATATTTTTCTGGCGTTTAATGCGTTTATGAGTTCAAATTCAAAAGCTTTACGTGCCTCTTTATTTGGTGTGACACCAACAACCAATATTTTTTTAGGCTTAAATATTTGATATTCTGGATTTTTCCAACTTGTTACAAGCTTTGTTGAAGAGCAACTTATCATCAATGACATTAGAATTAAAGACCCTACCCTTTTAGATATTAAAATTATATTACATAATAGCGTTTTCATTTATATGATCTTCCAATAGCACTGGATTGATAAGCTGCTGCTCTTCTAGTACAACAATGACTAACCTAACATAATCATTTATAGTCTCACTCATGGAGTGTGGGTCCATAATGTCTATATACCCTTTCCAAATAAGTTCTCTTTCTTTTGTTGGGCATATACAATACATGGCTGTTTCTGTATGATAAACAGTATATTCTTCATAATAATCTGGATTGTAAAAGGCGTCTTGATATTTTAAATAGTCCTCACTAAATCTCCTATATGTATTATCGTAGCCATCATAATACTTCTTGTAGGCAATTTTATCTTCTACACCAATTACCTTTGTAAACAAGATGGTATCAAACCCATTAATAATGAGGCTATCTTCTAGTGTTTTTAGTTGTTCTTCGGTCTTTTTTTCCAAAAGAAACGATGGTTCAAAAAATTCCAAACTCATTACAGATTCTATACCTCTGGATTCATATTCCCTTTTTAATTGTTTTTCAAATTGTTGTCTTGCTTTCTTGTTAGAAGTCATGCCTACCAATAAAACTTTATCTGGACTATAACTCTCTATATCTGGGTTTTTCCAGTTTTCAACGAGTTCTGCTGTTGAGCAGCAACATGCTAATACGCATAGTATCAATCCCTTTAAAAGTTTCATTGCTTTAGTTTTAATGTATCATTACGTCGAGTGATAAAGAAATTACAAGTATTATTAAATAAATCATTCTATTTAATTTTTCTATTGAAGCAAACGCTTCTGTTTCCCTTCTTTAATAATGCTTTTCACAAGCGTAAATAGTTTTGTTTTAATTGCTCTATACTTTCTTTTAAAGTCACTTATAACTACAATGAGTTTTCCGTGCTCCTTTTTATAAGCCTCCTCTTTATCTAATTGATCAATGCCATCCACCATAATTCTAAGATCATTTTCGTGGGTTTTAATAATTTCAATTAACCTATTGGTTTCTTTTTCTAACGTGCTTATTTTATCTATAAGCGCTTTACTTTCTTTAAAATATTTGGAGTCTATAAGTTGAAGTGTATAAGATTTTATTAAATCATTGAAAAATAATTCTTCATCTTTTGCAAATCGTAATTCAGATAACCATTTGCGAGATGCATTGTGCATGATTTCTGGACTTAACCAAGCTTCATATTTTCTTGTAATGTGTTTAGATTTCATGGATTCCTTTTAATTGATTTATCTTGATGATGTGAAGCCGTTAATGATTAAAATAGATATTGCTAGGTCTGCCCAAAGATTATTTTAACCAATCAGTTTCACTTTGTGTTTAAAAATTTAAAGAGAGCAGAAGGTAATTAATTATAGAATTATTACTTTCTGCTCAATAAATTAGATCACCTCTATAACTTTTTTAGGAGCTTGTTTTTCAATAATATCCTCATGCTTTAGTAGCTTTACTTTTAAGATACCATTTTTATAAGATGCCTTGACATCTTGATCTAAATCTGTAGAAGGTGGAAGCATCATAGATCTTTTAAAAGATTTGTAACTAAACTCTTTTCTGGAATAGTCATCATCTTTTTCTTCTGAATCTATCTCTTTTTCCCCACATACATGAAGAACATCCTCTTCAATAGAAACTTCAAAATCTTTCTTGTTAAATCCAGGAGCAGCCAATTCAATTTCAAAATTGTCATCATGCTCTTTAATGTTCATTGCTGGCATTAGGCTGTCATCTTCAAAAAAATCATCTTTAAAAAAATCTTCAAATCTCGATAAATTATTAAAATTACCAAAATCAGAGTTGAATAATCTACTTCCCCAAGGTCTTAAAAAAGGAGTCGCTAATGTATTGTCAAGGGGCATTAGCCGGTTCTTTTTTCTGCGTTTCATTAATGTTGTCATAATTTTTTATATTTAAGTTAAACGTTTATTGCATCACTAATATATTTACTGAAACCGCTTTTCACAATGATATATATCAGTTGACTCATAGTGATTTCAATCATTGTTATATCAAATTTTAAGGAGCCACTACGCCCTGTATATATTGTAAAAACTCGAATTTAAACACTTGCAATTCATTATAAAAGTTGATAACCCGTAGTTCTAAATTATCATGTTTTTTAATAAAAAAATTATCACAGGCCAAGTCTTCACATTCTATTTTAGTCCTAATTTGATTAGAATGTGAGCTTAGGTCATCTATGAGATTATTACGCTTTTCATTTAGAGTATTGATTTCTTTTTTATAGCGAGCAAGTATTTCATACAGATTCATGACATGTTGTTTAAATATAGGTTTATCTACTAAAAATTTATAAAAATCCAGTTCCAACTGAAAATTTTTCAAAGTTTTAATATAATGCCATATATTCTGCTGTAACTCTTCAATTGTTTTATTACCATTAAAGGTCTTATAGGAATGGTCTGTTTTCATTTTTTTGAAATTTATAGTATTAAAGCATCACTTTTTCAACGTCTGATAGTTTTGGAATTTTGACATTCCAGTTAAAGCTGTCCTTTATTTTTAAGCGAAAGGCGTCTAATGCCGTAGATTCTCCGTGAATTAAATAAACGGTTTCAGGAATATTTTTAATATGGCCCATCCAATTTAGTAAATCATGCTGATCTGCATGTGCCGATAAGCTCTCTACATGTTTTATTGTAGCTTTTACAGAATAATATTTACCAAATAGACGAATTTGATGAGCACCATCCTGTAATTGTCTGCCGCGTGTGCCTTCAGCTTGATAACCTACCAATAGTACCGTGGTGGAGGATTCTTCTATAAGTTGTTGCAAATAGGTTAGTACACGCCCACCAGTTACCATACCACTACCTGCTATAATTATTTTTGATCGTTTGTCATCAATGGTGTCCCATGTTTCTTTATATGATTGTACGATATTTATATGATTGCACATAGCATTATAGTCTGATGCAGATAATTTATGCCACTTAGGGAAACGTTTAAAAACCTCTAAAACATTATTTCCCATAGGACTATCTATAAAAATGGGAATGTTTGGTATTTTATTTTTGGCATAAAGTCTCCAAAGTAAATACATGAGTGTTTGCAAACGTTCTACAGCAAAACTAGGGATGATTAGATTTCCCTTTTTATGAAGCGTTTCTTTGATGAGATTGGATAAAAGTTCTTCAATATTTTCATTGGGATGCCATTTATGACCATACGTGCTTTCAATAAACAAAACATCTGCCCATTCGGGTTTTTTAGGGTCATTTAATAAATAGTCATTGGAGCGCCCTATATCTCCCGAAAACACAAACCGTTTTCCGTTAATATCTAATTCAATAAATGTAGCGCCAATGATATGACCGTTATATTGAAAGCGATACGATATACTTTCAGATAGTGTTATCCATTTATCAACTATTTCTACTTGAAATAATGCCAGGGTTTTCTCTACTTCCAATAGCGTATAAAATGGTAGTGCTGGGCTATGCTTGGTATATTTTTCTTTATTTGCTTTTTTAGCCTCTTCTTCGTGGATTTTAGCGCTATCTTTTAAAATAATCTCTGCAATGGCCAAAGTTGGTGCTGTTCCTATAATTTTACCTGTAAATCCTTGTTTTATCAACCTGGGCAAATAACCAACATGATCTAAATGCCCATGCGTCAATAAGACAACATCAATATTGTTAACAGGAATTGGCAAATCGCTCCAATTAAGTTCCCTTAATCCCTTTAGTCCTTGAAACATACCACAGTCTATTAATATTTTTTTTTCTGAGGTTTCTATAAAAAATTTAGATCCGGTAACAACACCTGAGGCTCCTAAAAAGTGTATTCTTGCAAAGTTTTTCATAACTTCTAATGATTGCACAGTAATTTTATTTCATTCAATATTTTATCCTTTCTCACTTGTGAAATCCCCAAATGATCTAAATAAAATACATCGCCTATTAACTCTCTACACAGCACTATATCTCTGCTTAATAAAAACTGCTTTTCCCTTTTTGTAAGTAAGGTAGAGGCTGTTATTGGATATAGTCGTAACCTGTCGATTCGATCTTTTAAACTGTCATTTTTAGGATAATCCCAACTTAATAAATAGAGATTAACACATTTACCATATTGTAATGCATCTTCTGTAAAACGGGTATTGGTTACCACCCATCCCTCTGTGAGTATGGATTTCTTTTTTTGATTAATATGCCAATTTGCTTTTACATCAT
The DNA here is from genome assembly GCF_006974145.1 of Changchengzhania lutea. Lineage (NCBI taxonomy): Bacteria > Pseudomonadati > Bacteroidota > Flavobacteriia > Flavobacteriales > Flavobacteriaceae > Changchengzhania > Changchengzhania lutea. The sequence goes on from NZ_CP039456.1 coordinate 3,861,073, forward strand.
TGTAGCGCGCATTGACATAGAGCGGGATTTTTACGTTGCACTTAAGTCCTTGTTCATTATGAAATTTACATTCCACAATGGTAGTTTCATTGTTTTTATAAGCCATAACATCTATTTCATGGGTAACACATCGTCCCTGTAAAATTTTATCGATTTCAGTTTTATATCCTGAATATTTTAATATGGCTCCAATAAAACGCTCAAACGGAAAACCTGTTGGTCCAAATTCATAAATGGCTTTTTTAAGCTTGTATCTTGATGCTAAATAGCTTTTTTTCTTTTTGAGCAAAGCAAATGCTCTGTTATATATTTCCTTGGTTGAAATCCCTTGATATAACTCATCGCTTACTTTATCAATAATTAGATTTACAGTTTGATTATCAGCACCTATGCGTTTAAGTGAAGTCTTTAATTTCTCCAATGAAAATTTTACTTTTTCGCCTGAAAACTTAATGATATAAATAGAATCAGTTTCCATTTTTATCTTTTTATTATATTATCGAGAGCTAATATTGATTTAGTTAGTAACTAACCACCCAACATGTATTAGTGTGTCATTAGGAAAAAATCCTTAACCCAAGCTTTTACTTGGCTTTTAGTCATACTGTCTGCTTTTACAACATCTTTAACTTTAGTACTCAATTCTGTATGATAAGTGATTAACTCTTTATTAAACTTAAAACAGGCTTCTGCTGGACCAAAAAGGACTATAGCATTGGCTTCTTTTATTTCTATAATAATATCATTAAAGTATTTTTTTAATTGATGTTTTTCACGTTCTAAATATTTACTATCTTGAACAACATCCTGTGGACCACCCTTTTTTCGGGTGCCAGAGCCACCATGAACATGAAAATGTTCTACCTTAGATAATATGGTGTTCATGCTTACTTCACCATTATAAAGGGTTACAATAATAGCTCTTTCTTTATCCAACCAAACCCCTACTCTTTTCATCTGATTAAATTTTAATTTTGACATTATATCTGTGTTTCTTAATACTCTTTTTTAAAAAATTCAAATTGGTTATTAGTTTCTCAAATCATGCATCACCAATATGGGCACTTTGGAATCTCGTCCTATATTCTTCACCAAAGGATGCGTTAATATACTTCCGAAAAAAACGTGTTTTTTATTTATAAAAGTAACCATATCACTCGCTCTACTTTCAACAAAACAGTTAATTGCAGTTGCTACATCAATGTGACTAAGTGTATGGTACGAATGATTAATATCTTCAAAATATTCCTCTAGAAGTTTTTTATTGCTGAGTTGTTTTTTGTCTAAATTATCTTCCTCAGAAACATGAAGAATTTTAATACTTGATTTACATTTCTTTGCAATGTCTATTAAGTAGTTTAATTCTCGCTTTTTTAAATGGGTTTTGAAACTTGTGGGGAAAACAATTTCTTTTGGCAAGTCGTGTTTTGCTGATTCAGGAACTACAATGACTGGACAGTTACGCACTTTTTCCATAACGTTAATGGCAGTGCTACCATAAGCAACACCTCTGGAATTTGTTTTACCTTTTGTGCCCATAATTATCATTTCAATATCTTTCTCTTCAACTATATTTTTAATAGCCTCAATGACATCATTAAATGTTGAAATAGGCTTAAAATGATGCTTCGGGTTTTTATGATCCCTATAGGCAAGCATGTCCAAAACTTGGGCTAATTCGCTTTCAGATGCTGCTTTTGTGGTTTCATATAATTCACTACCCGGTTCCATGCTTATCAAACTTTTTATAACATCACTGGTTGCCGAAAATACATTTAGAATATAAAAATCGCAATAATCATCTTTATACAATTTTAAAGCATAATTTATGGCATGCCATGCATTCTTTGAAAAATCTGTTGGTAATAGGATTTTACGCTTCATGGTTTTATAATTTTAATTAAATGTATAGGACAAACACTAATATAGCAATGATATATATCAGCTTAATCACCCTTGAAAACCCACTAAAATACAGCTTATGCATAAGGCCATATCGCATTGTTTTTGAAATTTAAGCCGGTATGACCAAAAATCAGGGCAAACTCACACTTTTTTCAGCCATTTTGTTTACTTAAAAACACACTTAATTATCTGATATTTAGTTAGATAGCTGTTGTTTTTCATTTTAAATTATTGTATATTATACTGATAATCAATAATTTAAGTGTTTTAAAAACAATGAACAAATTCAAGTCTATATTCAGTAAGATAAACGATCCTAGAAGCGATATAAACAAGCTTCATAACTTAGAAGACATCCTTCTTATTGGTATAATTAGTGTGATTTGTGCGGCAGATTCATGGAAAGATATGGAAACTTATGCCAAAGCAAAAGTAGATTTTTTGCGTTCATTTCTTGATTTGCCAAATGGTACGCCCTCTGATGACACCTTTAACCGAGTGTTCTCTTCCATTGATTCAGAACAATTTGAAACCTGTTTTATAGATTGGGTCTCTAATTTGATTGATATAACGGCTGGCGAGGTTATTCCCATTGATGGTAAAACCTTGAGAGGTGCTAAATCTAATGGTAAGAAATCCCCTTTTCACATGGTAAGTGCTTGGGCAAGCAAAAACAATATGGTTTTAGGACAGGTCAAGGTTTCTGAAAAATCCAATGAAATTACGGCCATACCAAAACTACTGGAACTAATTACTGTAAAAGGATGTGTAGTTACCATTGATGCCATGGGCTGTCAAAAGGCTATTGCAGAAACTATTATTAAACAAGAAGCAGATTACATCTTAGCTGTAAAAGAAAACCAAAAGCAATTGCATCAAGATATTCTAGACGAATTTCGCTTTGGCAAGACTATAGATAGCCATACCGATGAAGATCTGGGACACGGCAGGATAGAAACACGAAAATGTAGTGTTATCAATGACTTTAAATTTATTGAAGACCAAGATAAATGGACAGGGCTGGAAAGTATAGTAAAAGTAGAAAGTATTAGAGAATTTAAAAACTCCGACAAGCCAACAGAAACAGCTACAAGATATTATATATCAAGTGTGAAAACAGATGCAAAAGCACTACAGAAAATGATACGCTTACATTGGGGAATTGAAAACAAACTACATTGGGTACTCGATGTGGCTTTCTCTGAAGACGCCTCAAGAAAAAGAGCTGGTAATGCTGCCCAAAATTTCTCTATACTAAGCAAAATTGCACTAAACTTGCTAAGAAAAGATAAACAAACCAAGCAAGGACTAAAAGGAAAAAGGCTAAAAGCGGCTTACGATAACAACTATCTTATTAAGATCTTAGGAATAAAAGTGTGAGTTTGCCCTGGACCAAAAATGGTATTCTAGGATTAAAACCAATTTTTTTTACTACTGATTCCTTAAAAATGTTTTCGACTAAACTATGTTTATATTTCACCATAGCAAGTATATTTATTTGTAGCTCTTCGATGAAATCATTAATTTCTATGACTTTTTTGGAGTAATCTGGCATCCAATGAAAACTATAGTCATGATTATTTAAATAATTTTTAAGCATAGTGAAATTATACTCCTGTACGCTATTTAATTCTTTTTCAACGTTAATATGAACAATCCTAATTTTAGAATTATATAAATCAGCTAAATGCTTCAAAGGCACTAAGTCTTTATTACTATATGCATGTTTATAATCTGTTGCAAACGCTAGTTGAGTGGGTTCTAAATAATCATAATTTTGTGGCACAATTAACATTGGACAATGCCTCAGGCTTTGTATAGCGCTTACGGTATTACTCCCAAAAAGTAATTCTTTTGCACCCGTCGCGCCTTTGGTTGCCATAATAACTAAATCAATTAATTTTTCTTTAACGGCTACCTTAATGGCGCTTTGTAAATGTTTTGAACTTAAGATTACCTCAAAGCTGTGATTTGAGTTAGTATCTGCAACGTCGGCTAATTCCTTTAATTCCAACAATTCCTTCATAGCCTCTTCCCGCATAGTTCTTAATAACTTGTTTGAAAGACTAGACATGGTTGAAGCTTTAAGAGATGTGGAGTTTAATAAATAGAAAGTGCACACCTCATCCTTGTAAAGTTTTAGTGCATAAACAATAGCATTCCATGAATTATCCGAAAAATCTGTTGGAAGTAAAATGTTGAGCATGACCTTAAGTTTTATTTGTTTGTATTGGAATGACCAGAAAAGGAATAGTTAAATGAAATCCAATCTGATTGATTGTAGATTTAAAAAACAAGTTCTCAAAAAATGAATGCTTGTTATTAATCATGACCAACATATTTATTCGCGATTTTAATTGAAAATTAGTGATGGCCTGAGGAACAGTTTGACCACTTACACTATGATATAAATGTGCTACTTCTTTAAAATAATCTTCTAGATTTTGTTTATTCTTTTCTTGTTGTTCAGATAAATCATAGCCATAGGACACATTTAGAATATTAACTCTGGAGTTATAAAACGATAAAATATCCAATATCGGTTTTATGTGATGATCTTGATAATGAACCTCATAATCTGTTGGAAACAAGACTTCATGAGGAGCTTCAAATTCAAAGTTTTCTGGTATGGCCAATATGGGACATTTTATATTTTTAAATACGTGTACGGTGTTTGACCCAAATAACACTTCTATGGCACCTGTAGCGCCTTTAGTTCCCATAACAACGTAATCTATACCCTTCTCTATTACAACCTCTTTAATTTCAAGTATAAGTGTATTGAAAGCGGATATGCTTTCTATGGTATGTTTTGGATTATTAAATTCCTTTTCTATTTTTTTTTCAAAGGTATCCAAATGTTTTAAAGAGTTTTCTCTAATCACGTCGCCTAAACCAAATTGAGCAGGACTCACTAAAACATATTCTACATGATAAATAGCCGGTGTATAGGTATTTAACAAATAGAATTTACAAGTATCATTCTTAAAGAGTTGTAACGCGTACTTGATAGCATTCCAAGAGTTTTCAGAAAAATCGGTGGGAAGAAGAATCTTTTTCATGATATACGTTTTAGTTAATAGTTTAAGGTCGTCTCATATTTTGCAATGCTAGAAATGGAATACCCAGATTTAAACTCAATTCATCTATAGTGCTCGATTGAAACAAAATATTCTCTAAAAATGAATGTCTTGTATTGACCATAACTAGCATATCTATTTTATTCTGTTTGATATATTTATATATAGAATTAATAATGTGTTTGCTTTTTACGGTTTTAAAATGGGTTGGGGTTTTGCATAACTCCTCCTTTATGAAATTTTTATTATCGAGTTGCCGCAAGGATAACTTTTCACTTAATGATATGTAAAGTATGTCTATAACTGCTCTATAGGGGCAGGCCATTTCGCAAAGCAATTTTAATTCTCTTCGTTTATATGGGATCAAGAAATCGGTAGGGAAAAGTATATGCTTAGGTTGCGTGTATTGATATTGCTCTGGTATGGCCAGTACAGGACATTGTACATATTTTAAAACTTGCAAGGTATGACTCCCGAGCGTTATTTTTTTATCATTTGTTTTACCTCGGGTTCCCATGACAATGATGTCTATGTTTTTATCATCAACAATTTTATCTGCTTCATCCATTAACAAATTATTAGATGATATAATCCTGTAAATATGTCTTGGATTTGGAGATATTTGTTTAATTTTCTTTAAAATACTTCCCAATTGTTCTTCAGAGGTCTTGCTAACCTGTGTAGTCACTTTTTCTAAGCCTAGATTATTTAATAATTGATCATCTGTATAAATGTCATCTTGGTAGGCGTGCATAATGTAAAACACGCTTTTTTCATATTTAAAAAGTTCTAAAGCGTACATGAGCGCATTCATAGCGTTCTCAGAAAAATCGGTGGGAATTAATATTTTTCTCATGGCCATCAATTATTATGACTAAAGTTAAAAATTAAACCGTTTTAAAACTATGATATATATCAGATTAAAGAACTGAGCAAGTCTTCCTAGTTATTTAATTGCCTATTTACAAACAAAAAAAAGGAATTGTTAATCATAACATTCCCTTTTTTCTTCACAACCTAAGCATGTGAATTGATTAATAGCCACATTTAAAAGATAGAAACAGGAAGCCAAAACTTCCTGTTTCCTCTTTAAAACATTCGATTTTATCAATTAACCTTTTCTAATCATCAATACACCTAATGAAAGTTATATTAAATCTTCAGTTAAATAATATCTTCAAACGTTTCTAAACTAGATTAAGCATTTTTACAATGAAATCTCTAGTTGTTTTGATTAAAACAGGAAGCCGAAACTTCCTGTTTTCCCAAAGTATCTAATGTCATCATCTAACGTTCAGTTTTCTACAATATCCTCCTTATCGCTAAAGACTACACTGAGGTTGTTCTGCCAAACAATAGCTTCAAATACTTGGTTTCGGCATTATCGTTTTGCAACAACAATACCTATTTTTTATAACTATGTAAAAAACTTTTTAATTATGATGCCAATTTAAATCTCTTTTTTCTATTTGGAAATGATATATCAGTTTCGAAACAAAATGGCATCGGTATTAATGCGTCATTTTATTAAAAACAGGAAGCCGAAGCTTCCTGTTTTCCCAAAGTATCTAATGGCATCACCTAACGTTCAGTTTTCTGCAATATCTTCTTTATTTCTAAAGACTACACTGAGGTTGTTCTGCTAAACAATAGCTTCAAATACTTTGTTTCGGCTTCATCATTTTTCAATAACAAAACCTATGCTTTATAAGAACCAGAAAGCCGGAACTTCCTGGTTCTTCAAAGTACTTAATTTCATTAATGTATCTTATAATTTTCTACAATGAACCCCTTATCACTAAAAGACTACATTGAGATTTATTCGGACACATAATAGCTTTAAATACTTTGTCCCGGTCTCATCATGTTATAATGATAAAACCTGATTTTTATTTTGATTTTTATTTTAAAAGAACGTTGTAATTACAGGCTAATTTAAATGACTTAATCTTACTAGGAAATGATATCCATCAGTTTTGAAAAGAAATTTATATTGGTACAATAACATAAGCCATATTCAATAGAAAAAGCCCTATTAAAAATAATAAGGTGTAAATAACCTGTACCAGTTTGATATTAATAAATTCCAACCAAGCTACTGTAGGCTTGGGAAATATAAACAATGATAAGCCCATAAACAAAGAACTCCAACCAATGATGGTAATAATGAAGGTCCATTTAGGTTCCCAAATGTTGTGAATTAATATATTGATTAAGCCTATAATAATGGCTAAAAATGCACCAATAATTAAAAATTTCTCATCCTTAAGATCATTAAAAACCTGCTGAATCCGTTTGGGGTTAAAACTTAATATCAAAAAGAAAATAATGAGGTACCAACCCCAAAACTTCGCTAAAAAAATAGAATGGTTCATAATCTTTTTTTTTCATGTAACACTAAAAATGGAACATCTGTATGGTAACTTGTAGGCTTCCCAAAACCTATTAACATGCTGGTTAAATAGTAATGATATAAACTGACGACTTTAAAAACAGAAAATAATTAACCTAAGATTTAGCCCGTAACTGATGGTTATCATTTTCTAAATTGATTTATGTGGCTATTTTTATTTCATATTAACTTTTAAAAGTTTGAATTATGAAAAAATTAATGCTCGGTTTATTTCTTATGGGATTAACCACCCAAATCTTTGCTCAAGACCCCACACAATTACCAGAAGTTGTTATTGTACATAATTATAAATACTTAAACAGTGTAAACTCGGAAGATGTAGCTATACCAGTTGAAAAATTACAATTAAAAGTGAGTGATTTTAATGTAAAAAACTTAGATATCTATTCAGACGAATATGATTTATATGATGTTTATTTTATTATTCCAGAAGGGAAAATACTTGCATCTTATAATAATGAAGGTGATTTATTGAGCACAGCCGAAAGATATAAAGATATCAATTTGCCTTCACCTGTTTTGAAATCAATTGTGAATAGATTTCCAAATTGGTCTATTTCCAAAAATGTATATTTGGTTAATTATCATGACACTGGCAACATAAGAAAATTATATAAAATTACCTTGGAGAATGGTAAGCAACGTATTAGAGTTAAAGTGGATGATCAAGGCAATTTTCAATAACAATTAATTTAAATATTCAACCCCCATTTATCCATGTGATTAAAAGACGCCATATCTTAAAAACATACATAAGTATTAAAAGCATTTCCAACTTTTCGGGAGTGCTTTTTTATGTGCTTCTCTCAACAGACTCATTACCATAAAAGCAAAAATCAGTCGTGTTTTGATTGGACTTCTAGAATTAATTTACATTACACCATGGCTACTTTGTCATTATGAAACATCCATAACTAAAACTTGATACCCAAGTGAAATGATTAAATGGATGTCGCATGTGACCAATAAAAAACAATAAATATAAACACATGAAATATATCATTGTAGCACAGATTACATAACTATATTTTTAATGGTATAATTTAAAATAAAATAATGAACACAAAATCTCAATTTTTAAGTGAGTCTATCCTAAAACTTCTTAATTATCGAATAGAGCAAGAATAATTTTTATCAAAATTATATCCCTCTATGTCACTTTGGACAACAAATACAGACTTTTTGGGAGCAGGTAAATTATTCATAAAATATAGTGAAGAAGAACTCAAACATGCCGATAAAACCAGAGAAGTATTATTGGCAAATGGGCTGCAACCCATAACACCTGCTTTATCAAAACCCGAACAGGATTTTAAAAACCTTCTAAATGTTATAAAATTAGCTTTCAATCATGAAACAGAAATTACAAAGCAATGCTATGCACTAACAAAATCTGCTTATAATGAAGATAATTATATGGTTGCCGAATTGGGGTTATGGACAACTTAGGGATGAACATTATTTAGTGGAACGTTAATGGCCTACGCGCCATAATAAAAAAGGTTTTTTTTTGAATCTATTAAGCAATTAAACCCAGATATACTTTGCATTAAAGAAACAAAAGCTCAAAATATTGAGTTTACAAAAACAATATCTCCTTTAAACACCTATAAACTGTATTGTAATTCGGCAGATAGAAAGGGGGATTCTGGAGCAGCGTTATTAAGCAAAACTGTTCCAAATACCATTATGAATACTATGCACCGAGGCTAAAGTTGTTGTCTGGGCACATAATTCGCACATAGGTAATGCCTTGTCCACAGAAATGTATACCAGAGGTGAAATTAATATAGGGCATTTATGCAAGGAACATTTTGGTTCCAAATCTTATCACATAGGATTTGGAACGCATATAGGAACGGTTGCTGCTGCTAAAAACTGGGGTGGTACAATGGAAGTGATGGCTGTTAACAATTCAGTGGAAGGAAGTTATAAAAATCTCTGCCATAAAACCAACATTACAAATTTCACGCTGCATTTACGCGAAAATGATTCTAATAAAAAACTAATGGGATTTTTGAGTATTCCAAAACTTGAACGTGCCATAGGGGTGATTTACCAACTAAAAACAGAACTTATGAGTCACTATTTTCAGTGCCTTCTTGCGTCACAATTTGATGAATATATTTGGTTTAATGAATCAAAAGCAATAACCCCTATTTCAGCGAAAAAACAAGCGACCAAACTCCTTAAAATTCATCCTTTTGGCTTTATTGACACATAAATTATAATCTGCTAGTGTTCATTTCGCATGGGCTTTATTTAAAAGATAATTCACCGTTTTATCTTCTACTTGATCAAAATCGTCATAAAACTGTCCAACTGCCCGAAAATTTTCTGGTGATAAAATGTAAATAACCTCATCAATGAAAGGTGACTTATGAAGTTTGCGCAAGGTATCAGGTGGTGCAACGGGTATTGCCACAACTATTTTACTTGGCTTTTCATCATGAAGCATTTTTATTGTAGACAAAATAGTGTTACCTGTGGCAATACCATCATCCACAATAATCACTGTTTTATCCTTGATCTCCATAGGCTTTTTATTTCCATAATACATTTTATAACGCTTTTTAAGAAGCTCTTTGATCCTGTTTGTTTCATCTTCAATATATTGAGGTGCTACATTTCTTGCTGCGTCACTTAAAATTCTACTTTTTAACGTGGCTGCACCAATGGCAAATTCCTTATGATAAGGATGTCCGATTTTTTTAGAAAGTATCACCTCTAATGGTAATTTTAGTGCATTGGCTATAATAAATCCCAAAGGAACACCGCCTCTTGGTATCGCCATAATAATGGCATTGGAATTCTTATATTTTTGTAATTTTTTTGCCAGTATTTCAGCAGCTTCATTTCTATCTTTGAACTTCATGATATTTTACTTTAAGTATTTATCAAACCATTTGTTAGTTAACCGTGCCACCTCTTCTAATTTACCTGGTTCAGAAAATAAATGTGTAGCACCTTCAACAATCTCTATTTTCTTAATTCCAGCCAGCTTAGAATAGGCCTTTTGGTTCAATTCAATAACCATATCATCATCACCTCCTACTATTAAAAGTGTTGCACATTTAATTTTATGTAAAATGGGTAATGCCAAGTCGGGTCGTCCACCTCTGGAAACTATGGCTTTTATTTTATTTCCCAGTTCTGATGCGGCATATAAAGCAGAGGCAGCGCCTGTACTTGCCCCAAAATAACCAATAGCCGCATCTGTAAACCTATCTTGCTCAGCCATAAATGTGGTTGCATGTATTAGTCGTTGTGCAAATAAATTGATATCAAATCTGTTTTCATAGATGGTATCTTCTGCTTCAGTCAATAAATCAAAGAGCAATGAGGAAAAGCCATTTTGCTGAAGTAGATCAGCGACATAGTTATTCCTACTACTCAACCTACTGCTACCGCTTCCGTGTGAAAATATAATTAATCCTTTTTGATTCTTAACATGTCTAATTCGTCCCATTAAGTTTATTTCTGAAATGGGAATATTAATGTCTTTGTAGGTGTTATATATCGTTTTCATCTATTTATGGTTTTGTTTTTATTAAGTTCGTATATGATTGGCCAATCAACATTTTCATCTATTCTAATATTTTTCTCTTTTATTAATGAGTTTAGTTCTCTTACTAACACAGTACTACAGTCTAATTTTAAAAATAAGGCTTGAAAATCTTGTATAAAATGATTTATATCAGCACAGCTTCTAACGGTGCTTTTAAAGAAGAAAAAGCCTTTTAAGATTGATTAATATCATTGCCCTAATTTGTCCACTGTTATATTTTTATTTTACAATAAATAATACGTTATCATGAAAAATTATAAAAAAGCATTTCTGATAATATTAGTATTACTGTTCTCAAACATATTGTTTGCACAAAATAAATGGTCAGCAGAATTTAGACCAGGTATTTCTGAAGATTTTAAATATTCAAGCATTAAAACAGGCTTTGGTTTTGAAGTTACTGTTGCATATCGCTTTATGGAACACCTTTCTGCTTATGCTGGTTGGGGCTATAATAATTTTGGAATTGAGGATTCAGATTTCGACTTAGATGGAACAGGATATGCTTTCGGGTTACAGTTTATTCGTCCAATAGGAAGTCCTGAATCACTATCTTATCTATTCAAAGTTGGCGATAGCAACTTGGGATTTTGAAAATGATTATAAATATGTTGGTGTTGTTGGTAAACCAAAAATCAATAATGCTAAACTGATTTTTGAAGGTGAAATGTGTGAAAAGAGAAAATATTGTTCACTTTTAAATCAGAGCAATATGATTTTTTTGACGCTCCTACCCGCTTGTTTTTCATGAAGGCAAAAGTTACTGGTATGCTCACAAAGAAGACGCTACTGTGCAAATTAAATTAATGTCATTAGTATTGGTCAGACACTACGGTATTTGGTGCCAATGCTCTATTTGTAGTTACCCAAGTATTACAGCTATTGGGAGCGCTAACCTATCCTTATGACGAAATATTCATATATGCTTTTTCACTTTGCATTGTCTTCCCTTTTTTGATTGAAATACCGGCGTTACATTATGTTACTCCTCAAGAGAAAAAGTTTTGGAACCACACTGCATTGATTTTTACCATAATTTATGCCGTATTCGTTACAGCGAACTATGTGGTGCAATTGGCTACAGTTATTCCAGCAATGTTAAGGACGGAAGGAAAATTCAACTTCTTATCCAAACGCCGCATTCTTTATTTTGGGATTTTGAAGCCATAGGATACATCAGCATGGACATTGCATCTTGTTTTTTACCACCTATTTTCAAAAAAAAAATTCAACGTAGGATACGAATTGCTTTTTTGGCAAACGCACTGGTTATTATACTACTGTCTTGCCAAAAACCAGACCTTAGACCTGTATGTATGATGATCCAGAAAATTCTGAGTTGCTCCTAAAAGATCAACATTGTTCAAACTGACAAAAATCATTGTAGCAAAAGCACTCCTTACGTACTTTTAAGTGATAGTCAGCGATACCTAAAACCCAACGCGATATTTCAAATCGTTGAGTTCTGCAATATATTCGAATTAAAAATATAAATGATCCGACCAGATGAAAAGATACACCCTTAATTTACCGAATATATTTTATTTCTCTAGCAGCTTGGTATTGTTTATTTGGTTGTTAATTGCTGCCAAGGTTCTTATTATGCCTATTTTATTCAGTTTTTTTTTGCTTTGATGCTAAAGCCTATTGTAAGCTTTTTTGAGAAAAGAATTCGAAATAAAATCCTTTCCATACTGATGGCTTACCTAGTTGCGGTATTTCCGCTAGTGGTCTTGATTCTATTTTTTTTCAATCAGTCCAGAATTCTATTTATGGGACTTCCATCTGTAAAAGGAAAATTGGAAAGCATTACTTCTGTATTTATGGATTGGCTAAATCGGAAATTGCAATTGGATCCCCAAACATCGTCAGATTGGATTTCTGAAAATTTTGGTTCATTTTTGGACGTCTCAGTGGGTTTTTTACAGGATAGCTTTGAATCTGGCACGGCACTCCTCGCATATATCACGTTGATCATTCTGATTACCTATTTTATGCTATTGTACAGGACCGCATTCAAAAATTTTATGATTTCGCAAGTAAATCGAGGTAGCAGAAAAACACTGGAGCAATTATTCGGTCAAATACAAAAATTGACCAAACGCTATATGATCGGTCAAGGATTGGTCATCATTATCCTAGGACTTCTAATTGGAACTGGCTTGTGGTTAATAGGTGTTCCCTATCCTTTTTTCTGGGGATTTTTAGCAGGGTTTCTTGAGATTATTCCTTATGTGGGCACCACTATTGGAGGTGTTCTACCATTTACATATATGTTGCTTGTATCCGATACCTTATGGCAGCCATGGGCGGTTATTGGCCTTTATATCCTAATTCAGCAAATAGAAGGTAATCTTATTTCTCCCAATGTCATGGGACCCAGTATTAAGATCAACCCACTATTCATCATTCTCGGTCTTTTTTTGGGAGGATTTATGTGGGGCATATCCGGTATGATTCTCGCCTTACCGATGCTAGCAGTTCTGAAAGAGGTTTTTAGAAGTTTTGATGCACTGGCACCTATCAGTTACTTAATGGAAAATGGCCTTTCTAGAAAAGGGAACATTTTTCTAGACGAATTTGATAATCCCAAACATCGTTTTTTCGGCCTTTTCTTTGAAGAAATAAAAGATAAGCCCTAAACATATAGATCTCGAATGAAAATGATAACCCAGATTCTTAACCATTAACGAAATGGTTGTCAATAGCATATGCTATTTTAGGGTTCCCGCCATTACGAGGCTCCAAATATTCTAAATGACATTAAAATCAAGTTTAAATAAATACCATTGCTGGGTTCATGTGTATTTTTTTTCTAAAAAAAGAATAAATAAAGCATGCTATTATGACATATATCATTTCATAAAACAAGGTATCATCTTAGATTTATTAGGTTAAAAAACCTTACTATGAAAACAATACTATATGGCACAGATTGTACTGATAATGATGCCAATGCATTAAGGTATGCTTATCGTTTTAGCTCTATTATGAAAGCGGATTTACATGTTTTGCACGTTTATGATTTTCCCCCAATTAACTTTTTAACAATTCAACCTAAAGAATTATTAAAAAAACGCATGCAACAAGAGCAAAAAGATATTTTAACAAATTACTGTACAAAGCATCTTAAAAATGAATTTCGCCAAAAACCCATTACCATACATGCCGTTGAAAATGTTTCAATTATTAATGGTATTCTTGATAAATCTAAGATGCTACTACCAAATTTGGTCATTTTAGGTATGAAAGATAGTCGCAGCAAAAGAAGATATTTTTCTAGTAACATAGCTGAGGCTCTTTTGGATAAAATTGAACTACCAATATTGATAGTGCCAAACGGTTTAAGGCATGAGGGTCTTTCAACAATAGTTTATGCTACAGATTTTGAGAAAGAAGACATAATGTCTATAAAAAAACTCATAGAAATTGCAATCCCGTTTGGGGCACTTATAGAAATTATTCATGTTTTTGAAACGGAACACTATCACGCCAAAGAAAACATGGAAAGATTTAAGAACATCCTTTTAAAAGAGGTTTCATATTCGGAAATTACGTTTAGAACGATCACGTCTGTCAAAGTTAAATCTGGTTTGTTAAGTGTTTTAAAGAAAGAGCACGCCACTATGTTAGCTATGTTAGCTATGTTAGAACGTAAACACAATAGTGGTTTTAACCTATTTTCACGTAAAGATTTAGTAAAAGATATAGGTGCCACGGTCTCCATACCGCTACTCGCTTTCAGTAAACATAGTACAAAATCTAAAAAAGCAAATATACCCGGTAACAAAAAAATAATGGAATATTGAACAGTTTTCAAAATCAACCTAACTGATTGATATCATTTGCAAAGCACTCCCATGCATGTACTTTTAAGTTAAACTATTATGGTTTGATTTAAAATCGTATTATATGAGAACAAATTCAAAATTAAAGAAGATATCTTAGATGAATTAGCATGGCAACCAAGTATTGACGAAACTCAAATTGGAGTGATTGTAGAAAATGGTATTGTAACGTTAACAGGAGTTGTTGATTCTTATGCTAAAAAGGCAGCTACCGAAAAGGCCGTTTTAAATTTAATACGAGCGAAGGGCGTAATTAATAATGAAGGGCATAATTAATAATATTAATTCAAAACAAGCTGTAGAACATTTTGAAATTTAAAACACAATTAACAAAGCATTTGAAATATCTGCTGAACTTGAAGCAAAAAACATTAAGGTTGAAGTAGATGGTCGTGTCGTTAAATTGTCTGGCACGGTATATTCACTAGCAAAAAAAAGAAGAGGCTCGTAAAGCTGTTTTTTTGCTCCTTGTGTAAAGTAGAAAATAATTTACGGGTAGATTATTATCCAGCGTATGTATAAATCCTTACTGATACGTTTACTTTTTTATTGTAAAACGCCTTGATAATTTTAAAATTGTCAGGGCATTTTAAGAAATTATTGTTATCAGTTTTAGGTTTTAAAATAGCTTTCTTTTATCAAAATGAAGAATATTAAGTTTTTGAAAAATAATATAAATGATAAAAGTACCACATTCATTATCAGTACAAGAGGTTACTAAAAAACTACAAGTTAGCCCAGATGATGGATTGACAACTTCTGAAGTAAAAAAACGTCAATCCAAATATGGAGAAAACATACTTACCTATAAAAAGGCAAAAAGTGGTTGGCTTATATTATTTGAACAATTTTTAAATCCTATAATTTATGTTTTAGGTACTGCTTCTATTTTAGCATTTGCATTTAATGAATGGTTGGAAGGATTTGCAATACTCACTGTTATTCTTTTTACAGCCATTATAGGTTTTTTTATGGAATGGCAGGCATTACGCTCTTTTGAAGCGCTTCAAAAGATTGCACAAACTTCTGCGCAGGTGATAAGAAATGGTATTACAAAACAATTAAAAACACGCTTTTTAGTTCCGGGTGATATTATATTACTAACCTCGGGTGACGTTATTCCTGCTGATGCCCGTTTAATTACATGTCAAAGTATGGCAGTTAAAGAAGCCGCTTTAACTGGCGAGAGTAATCAAGTAGAAAAAAACAAAGCTAAACTTTCTATACAAACACCTATGGCCGAACGTTCCAACATGGTTTTTAAAAGTGCTATAGTTGTTAGAGGTTCGGCAAAAGCTGTTGTTACAGCTATAGGAGATCAAACGTATATTGGGCAAATAAGTAATTTGGTACAAGATGCCCAAAAAGAAAGATCACCTTTAGAGAAAAAACTAAATAAACTAAGTATTTGGCTTATTTGGCTTACGTTATGTCTAGCTTTTTTAATAGTTATTAGTGGCTATATTAATGGGAAGGACATCACCTTAATGATAAAAACGGGTATTGCATTGGCAGTAGCCGCCATTCCAGAAGGATTGCCTATTGTGGCAACAATTGCCTTAGCAAGAGGAATGGTAAAACTATCAAAAAAGAATGTTATTATTAAAAAACTTGAGGCAGTACAGACATTAGGAGAAACAAACATAGTATGCACTGATAAAACAGGTACACTTACTCAAGATAAAATGTCAGTTCATAAACTTATAATGTATGGCAGTGTTTTAGACTATAAAAACTTAGAGAATAAAGAATCAATTAGACATTATTCTGAAGAACATTTAGCATTAAACAAAATTATTGAAGTAGCTGTATTGTGTAACAATATTCAGTCCAAAAAATTGGATAAAAATCCTGATTCTATAGAAATGGCTTTAATCGATTTTGCTTATAAAATTGGCTATAATGTTGTGGAAATAAGACAAAAGCATCCAGAAATTAAAGAAATTCCTTTCGAATCTGAAAGTAAATGGATGGCTACCCTAAACCTTTACAGCACTGGCTATCAAGCATGTGTTAAAGGGGCTTTTGAAAGTATAATTAATCATTGTAATTACATTTTAACAAAAGATGGTGTAAAACCATTTATTGATAAAGCAGCATGGTTCAATCATGTTAAAGAGCTTTGCTCTAATGGATTAAGAACTTTAGCCTTTGCTTTTAGGTATACTGATAATAAGCCCAAACCTAATATGCTGGTACAGGATTTAGTATTCTTGGGAGTTATTGGTTTTTTTGATCCTCCCCGTAAAGATGTAAATCAAGCCATAGAAACATACAAAAATGCTGGGATTAAAGTGGTAATGATAACTGGAGATCATCCAGATACTGCCAGAAAAATAGCCGAAGAAGTTGGATTAATAAACTTAAAAGATAATGCAAACACGGTTATTCACGGAAAATTGATTATGGATATTGATAATCTTAGCTCCGAAAAAGAAGAAACCATATTACATGCTAAAGTCTTTGCTAGAATGACACCAAAACAAAAACTAGACATGGTATGTTTTTATCAAAAACATAATGCTATTGTAGGTATGATTGGTGATGGTGTTAATGATACACCAGCTTTAAAGAAAGCCGATATAGGTATTGCAATGGGAATACGTGGTACCGAAGCTGCTAAAGAAGTAGCTGACGTTATTTTAATGGATGACAGGTTTACTTCAACCGAATTAGCTATTCGTCAAGGAAGAACTATTTATGAAAACATTCGTCATTTTGTTGTATATCTTCTATCTTGTAATTTTGCAGAGATTATTTCAATTGCAATTGCTGCAATATTTAGTTTACCACTCCCATTATTACCCCTTCAAATACTTTTTCTTAACCTTGTTACAGATGTGTTTCCTGCATTGGCTCTGGGTATGGGTATGGGTAAAAAAGATATAATGAAGCAATTACCACGTGATCCTAAAGAGCCTATTATTACTAGAAAACTCTGGATATCCACAATTATTTATGGCATGTCTATTACCTTGGCTGTTATTGGTATTTCATTTTATGCACACATAATTTTGGAACTTCCTTATCGAACAGTTAACAATATGGCTTTTTTTACGCTTCTTTTTGCGCAACTAATTAATGTATTTAATATACCTCATCGTCGTTTTTCTTTCTTTCAAAACGAAGTTACCAAAAACCTTTGGGTTTGGCTCGCCCTTATACTTTCATTGCTAATAGTTGTTACAGTATATCTCATACCATTAACCAGAAAAGTACTTTTACTTGTGCCATTAACAATGGACCAATTTATAACAATTGGTGTTTTTGTCTTATGCTCTCTATTAATTTCTCAAGCTATTAAACGTTTTGGAGGAACTGTTTAGAACTTGTTTATAATCACATACTTGCTTTATAATTGAAGGAATTGGTATTTCAAACTGATCAATATCATGGTAGACAACTATAAAATATAATAGTTTTACTAACATGTAATGGTTAGTTTTTTAACTATAACAAGCTGTAACCTATAAAAACAAAATAATAAACAGATGAAAGGGTTAGAAAAATATGGAATTCTTTTGAGTCCAACAGAAAACGAATTCGAAAATGATGGTGTCTTTAATCCAGGTATTTATCAAGAAGGAGACACCGTACATATTCTATACAGAGCAGTACAACATGGTAATTTTTCCACCATAGGATATGCTAAAACAGATGGGGCTTACAAAATAAAAGAGCGCTATAATTATCCTATAATAACACGTGAATTAGATTACGAAAAACACGGTGTAGAAGATCCAAGGATCACAAAAATTGATGATACTTACTACATAGTTTATACGGCTTATGATGGTATTAATACGTTAGGGGCATTAGCAACTTCAAAGGATTTGGTTCACTTTGAAAAGCATGGTATCATAACACCCCAGCTCAATTATAAAGAATATGAGAAATTAGTAAAGTGTTGTGATAAAAAAGGATTAAACCCTAAATACCATCATTACTTTCGTCTTTTTGCCGAAATTGGATTAGTGGATGAAAAATCCAGACTTTTGAGGGACAAAGATGTTGTTTTATTTCCAAGAAAAATAAACGGAAAATTTGCTATGTTACACCGCATTTGGCCAGGAATTCAAATAGTTTATTTTGATGATTGGAAAGATTTAACAAAAACCTTTTGGGAGGATTATATTAAGGATTTAACAGATTATATTGTTTTAGACCCTAAAGGCATTTTTGAAGTTAATTATATTGGTGCTGGCGGGCCTCCAATAGAAACTGAATACGGTTGGTTGTTAATTTATCACGGTGTTCAAGAAACAACAAAAGGGCGAACATATCATGCCAAAGCAGCATTATTGCACATAGATAAACCCGAAATTGAAATATCAAGGTTATTATATCCTTTATTTTCTCCAACAAAAAAATGGGAAAAATATGGTATCGTAGATAATGTTGTTTTCCCCACAGGACATGCCGTATTCGGGGATGATTTATATGTGTATTATGGTGCAGCCGATATGTACACTGGTGTTGCAAAAATGAGTTTAAGCAGGCTATTACAAGAATTAAGAAAGCAACCCTAAAAAAGGATACTATGAAATTTTTAGAAAGAGGAATGAAAATGTTAATTGTCGGGTCGTATCCACCAAGAAAATGTGGGATAGCAACTTTTTCTAATGATACTGTTAACGCCATTGGTAATATGTTTGGGAGTACACTACCCATAGAAGTATGTGCATTACAAAATGAAGGACCACCTTTGTCTTATGGAGAAGAAGTATCCTATATATTGAGTACTTCAATTTTAAAAAATTACCGTTTAATTGCTGAAAAAATAAATGAAAGAAATGATATTGGTTTAGTTTGTATTCAACATGAATTTGGGTTGTATGGTGGGGTATTAGGAGATTACTTATTAGCATTCTTGCTAGCATTAAATAAGCCGGTTATCACGGTTTTTCATTCAGTATTACCTAACCCAAATGAAAAGAGAAAAAAAGTTATTCAAACTATCGATGCACTTTCAGACAAGCTCATTGCACTTACTAGCATATCTAAAGAAATACTTATAAATGATTACAAATGCTCACAACATAAAATTAGAATAATACCGCATGGGACTCATATTGTTCTTTGGGAACAAAAAAACGCATTAAAGCTTAAGTATGAATACCATAATAAAATTGTGTTATCAACATTTGGTCTGCTCAGTGAAAATAAAAACATAGAAACCGCTATATATGCTTTAAAAGATGTTGTAAAAAAACATCCTGATGTGGTTTATTTGGTTATTGGTAAAACACATCCCGAAATCATAAAAAGAGAAGGTGAAGTTTATCGTAATCGGCTTTTGGAGATTACAAAAAAACTTAAGCTACAGGACCATATAATCTTCATCAATAAATATTTAAAATTAAAACAATTACTTGAATATTTAACATTGTCCGATATCTATTTATTTACTTCCAAAGACCCTAATCAAGCTGTTAGTGGCACATTGGTTTATGCTTTAAGTTGTGGTTGTGCTGTAATTTCAAATCCCATACCTCATGCTGTAGAAACATTGAAAAACGGAAATGGTTTATTATTAGAAAACTTTGGGGACAGTAATGAAATCAAACAAAAAATATTAGATCTCATAGAAAATAAAAATAAGCGTGTTAACATGGCTAAAAATGCTTTTGCAAACATTCGGTTTACAACTTGGGAAAATGTAGCAATAAAATACGGATTGCTTTTTGGAAAACTAGCGGAACGTATAGAAGATTTAAGGTTTAATTTACCCCCAATTAAACTAGATCATATTAAAAAACTAACTACCAATCATGGCATACTGCAATTTTCTAATTTTAGTGAACCAGACATAAATTCTGGTTATACTTTAGATGATAATGCCAGAGCTTTAATAAATATGGTTATGCACTATAATTTATATCGAAAAAAAAGCGTGCTTAACTATGCTGATATTTATTTAGGCTTTATTGAAAATATCCAGAGAGAAAATGGTTGGTTTGACAACTATCTGAACTATGAGCTCCAGCTAACAAAGGAAAATTACGAAACTAATCTTGAAGATGCTAACGGTAGAGCCGTTTGGAGTTTAGGCTATGTTATAGGGCATCAAAATATATTACCTTCTGGTTTTATTCATCGGGCAAAAAAATGTTGGCATAAAACTATAGATAGAATAGATGATATGAATTCCCCCAGAGCAATAGCATATACTATTAAAGGACTGTGTCACTATTATGCATCATACTCTGAAGAATCTGTAAAAAGCAAAGTAGAAAGATTAGCCAATAAGCTTTTACAACATTATAAGGTAAACTATGAAGAAGGTTGGCATTGGTATGAGGATTATATGACCTATGCCAACAATATCCTGCCAGAAGCTATGATGTACAGTTACTTGATTACTAAAAATGAGGATTATAAGAAAATAGCAGAAATTACTTTTGATTTCTTATTATCACAATATTTTATGAAGCGTCAAATAAAAGTAATCTCGAACAAAGGGTGGTTTAAGAAAAAAAACGAACGTGAATTTTATGGCGAACAACCTATAGAAATAGCTACCACTATTATTGCACTGGATTTATTTTACAGAATAACCGGTAAAACTAGGTATAAGAATCAACTTGAAATTGCCTTTAGTTGGTTTTTAGGTAATAATCATCTTAATCAAGTTATGTATAATCCTATAAATGGAGCCTCTTATGATGGTTTGGAAGACACACATGTAAATATTAACCAAGGAGCAGAATCTACCTTATGTTTTTTTAAGGCACAAATGATAATGGATAAATATACTAGAAAAGTAACTGTTTACAATCTTCGTAAAGCAGAATCCAAAGGGCAATGGGACAGTATTTTCCCAACAATTTTTAGTGATTAAATTTTAAAAACACAAATTAATTTATAATTAATTTGATTGTCTGTAAAGAATCATAAATGTACAAAGCACATCATTCTAAACTTGTTTCAGAATCTCATAAAAATATAAATCAATATAATTATATGAGGCGTTAAAACGAATTTAGGGTAACGTTAAGTCAATGACAAAAAACGGACATAAAAAATTAGTTAAAAGCCTGTATTTAATTTAAACCTACAGGCTTTTTAATGTATTAAATAACTCCTAATTATAATAACCTAATCCTGCAAAATGCTAAAGCATACCTTGGCAGTAACCCTATACATTTCTATTTTATTATTATTTACCGTTACCTGCATATCTTGTACATATACAGACTTAATTTTTTTTATAGTTTTAGAGGCTTCATTTACTATGTTTTTAATGGCATCTTCAAAACTAATGGGAGAGTTTCCCAAAATCTCAACTACTTTTAATACGGACATAATTTCTAATTTTATAATTAATAAATATGAATATAAAAGTTAATATCATATTATGAAATGATATAGATCATTTACAACCAATAATTAATCAACTAAATAATCTCTCTAGTATTCGTTGCTATTTCTCTTTTCCGGATTTTTTGTCGTTACTTTTTTCTTGCCGTTCCAATTTTCTAAAATAGGCTCGCGTTAAAAAATTGTGCTTTAAGGCTTCCATGTTCTGGTTGAACCTATCTGTGCCCTCATTTATGTTTTTGATTGCAGACTTTAAATTATTGACCAAAGACGTGTCCTTTAGAATATAACCATAGGCACCTTCACTAGAACTGAAATCATCAACAACGGTATTGATATTTGCCAAGACAGTTTCAATCTCAATACTTGAGGTTTCAAGATGACCAACAATGTTTTTTAGTTTTATGCCAGATATAGTGTCATTCATCAACATGCCCAAAACGGTGCCGTCATTTGTTTTTATCGAAGAGATGATTGTATTTAATCCGTTAATTGCATTTGTTGCCCCTCTACTAGCAACTCTGAGGTTGTTGACGGATCGCTTTAAACCTTCTGCCATGATCGTATCATTCAATAGCACACCCAAAGTACCTTTGCCCTCAATCATAGCGGTTGTGATCTTTAATAGATCCGAGGTAAGGATCGCGGCATTTTCAGAACCCACACTTAAGGTGCTCAAAATATCATCTGCTCCCAATTTGCTATAAGATTCAATAATATCGCCATTGCCAATGGCTTCAGAGCTCCCCTTGCCCGGAACGATATTGACAATCATGTTACCGACCAACCCGTCTGAGCCAATCGTAGCAATGGCATTCTTTTTAATGTGGGCCACAATAAATTCTTCAATGGCCATGTCTACCTTGATTGTAGAGTCATTAACCATGGCGATCTCTTTAATTGTCCCGATGCCAATTCCCGAGTAGCGTACATTGTTCCCTTTTTGCAAGCCATTTACATTTTGAAAAAAAGCACTTATTGCAAATGTTTTTTTGAACATGTTTTGCCGCTGCCCAATTACATAAACACCCACAATAAACAAAACCGTGCCTATGATGACAAAGAGTCCTAACCGTAATTTTTGTGGGCCTGTATCTCTCATAGTTCTTGTTTAAAAAAAGCTTTAATTTTGGGGTCCTTTAAGGTTGATAATTCGGCAAATGTTCCGACAGCGTAATCGATGCCGTCTATGAGCAATATCATCCTATCCGAAATAACCCGTGCACAATCCACATCATGGGTGATGATGAGTGAGGAGGTGCCATATTTTTTTTGAATGTCCTGCATCAGGATAATAATTTCCTTGGCCGTTATGGGGTCCAATCCACTAGTGGGCTCATCATACAGTATTACTTTTGGTCGTAGAATAAGGGTTCTTGCCAAAGCTACTCGCCGTTTCATCCCTCCAGATAGTTCTGCCGGCATTAAATCGATGGCACTCGCTAAACCGACATTTTCCAAAGCTTCAACAACCAACTTTTCGGTGTCAACGGTTTGATCATTTTTTCTGGTATGCCGCCGTAAAGGAAACTCCAAATTTTCTCGGACAGTCATGGAGTCATATAGTGCGCTGCCTTGAAATAAAAAGCCAATATCTGCTCGTAGCGTATCCAGTGCACCCTGATCCAGTTTGGTAATGTCCCTGTGCATTACCGAAATAGAACCGCTATCGGCTTCCATGAGCCCTACCAGGCATTTGATCATCACCGATTTTCCAGAACCTGACTTCCCCATGACCACTAAGTTTTCACCGTGGTACAATTGCATATTGAAGCCATTAAGCACATGGTTATCTCCAAAGCCCTTATGCAAACCTTTAATTTCAAGAACAACCTCTTTATCTGGTATGTTATGGAGCTCTGTCATAAACCATAAAATATATCGGTTACCAAAACAGCCATAAAATCGATAATAAACAATAACAATGATGAAAAAACAACCGCAGAGTTTGCTGCCTTTCCAACACCAGCCGTTCCTTTTTTACAATAGTAGCCCTTAAAACAACCCACAAGGCCAATGGCCAGACCAAAGAAAAATGATTTAATGGTTGCAGGCACAATGTCACCAAATTCCAACGAATCGAACACCTTGTTAAAATAGAGAACAAAGGAGACGTTACCTTTTACGCTTTCAACCAAAAAAGATCCAAATAACGCAATCGCATCTCCTACCACCACTAATAACGGAAGCATTAACGTGACCGCCAATGCCCGGGTCACCACCAAATATTTGAAAGGGTTGGTTCCAGACACTTCCATAGCATCAATTTGTTCTGTTACGCGCATAGAACCCAGTTCCGCACCTATACCGGAGCCAATTCTACCAGCACAGACCAAGGCCGTAATTATTGGGCCAATCTCCCTTACGATAGAAATACCGACCATGGACGGCATCCATGATACGGCACCAAATTCCATGAGGGTTGGACGGGTTTGCAAGGTCAGTACGAGTCCAATTATAAAACCTGTAATGCCTACCAGTACTAAGGAGCGATTTCCCATATTATAGCATTGGCGCCATAGTTCCTTCAATTCAAAAGGTGGTTTGAAAACATTGTTAAAAAAACGTGCCGTAAAGTAGGACAGCTCCCCAATTTCAACTAAGAAGGCCTTTAATTGGGCACGTATATTACCGAATCCTGACATATTGAATATAGCATTCTATCCAAATGTATGGCAATCGCGGTATACGTGAAATGATAAAAATCATTGGTCTGATAAATATCATTTCGAGCAAGTGGCCTTGATTGTAATTTTCCGCAAATACTTATAGTGGTGAAAATAGGTTTGGTACTATCAGGTGGCGGTACAAGGGGCATTGCCCATGTTGGCGAAAAGCCTTGGAGGAAAACAATATTTTCCCTACACATATTGCAGGGGCAAGTGCCGGGGCCACTGTGGGCGCACTATATGCCCATGGTTACAGCTGGAAAGCCATTTTAAGGTTTTTTAAGGACATCCAGGTATTGGACATAAAAAAATATGCTCTTGGCAAACCTGGGTTTATTGATACTGAAAAGTTTTATCCCCAATTTAACGATTATATAAAAGAAGACCATTTTGATGCCCTCCAAAAACCATTATATATTACTGCAACAGATATTTTAAATGGACAGCGTAAAACGTTTCACTCTGGACAACTTATCAAGCCCATACTTGCTTCTGCAGCATTTCCTGGTGTATTTGCGCCTGTAAAAATTGAAGGTTCTTGTTATGTTGATGGCTACAATGCCATAACCATTAAGGATTTAAAGCATTCGCATCATGGGATAGAGCACGCTTTTAAACTAAGGCCGGTTAAAGGTGGCCGTTCAAAATTTAGCGATTGCGATTTGGTCATTTCCCCAAAGGAGTTGAACAAATACGGAACGTTCGATAAAAAATACCTCGATGGTATTTTCAATATAGGCTACCAGGCCACTGTCAAGGCACTCAACAGGGATCCTTTGTTTAAGTTAAAATCCACTCTTAGGGTTAGTTGAACTGAGCATTATCATTTCAATAACTCTCAAGGACATTTATCTTTAAATTTAGATTAAAGACTTTCTTAAATTTATAATATATAGTATGTCTGTAAGCAAAAAAAACAGTAAAAACCTTAGAATTTAAAACAACTTAAAATATTAAAATGGAAACACTACAGGAAAAAGAAGACAAGGTATCTATACCCCGAATTGGAGATATGGCGCCAGAATTTGAAGCAGTAACCACACAAGGGAATATCACGTTCCCTAATGATTATGTTGGAGAATGGGTTATTTTATTCAGTCATCCGGCCGATTTTACGCCTGTTTGCACCAGTGAGTTTATAACCTTCGCCCATCTCGAAGATAAATTTGCCAAAGCCAATTGTAAGCTGGTTGGTCTTTCTATAGACGGCTTATACAGCCATATTGCTTGGTTAAGAACCATAAAAGAAAAAATTGAATTCAACGGCATGAAAAACGTTGAAGTAAAATTTCCATTAATTGAGGACATTACCATGGAGATTGCCAAAAAATATGGCATGATTCAACCAGGAGAAAGCAAAACGCAAGCTGTAAGAGCGGTGTTCTTTATTGATCCAAAAGGTATTATTCGAGCGTTAATTTACTATCCTTTAAGTTTAGGACGAAACTTTGATGAAATTTATAGAGCCCTGATTGCGATGCAAACATCAGATAAGTTCGCTGTGGCCACCCCTGCAGATTGGACACCAGGAGATGATGTAATTGTGTCACCAGCAGGGTCATGTGATCAAGCGCAAGAGCGCATGATTAATACGGATGAATTGGAATGTGAGGATTGGTTTTTCTGCACTAAAAAATTAGACAGAGACACTATTTTAAGTGATATTTTAAAAAATTAACACAAAAACTAACAAGATGTTCCTTAAGTTAAGCCCCCCTGTTTTTTTGGTAATTACCTTGTTAGTTTCATTAAAATTTTGCTGTCCTAAAGAAGATGATAATCTTATTGTGTATTCTAACACCAGAAATATAACTGCTTCAATTCAAAGTTTAAAAACTATTGTAGTTGATACTCCAATCACGGTTGGTGACTATTTTGAGTTTTTAGATTCTATTGTTTGTAAATACGATTCTTTAGTATCGTATAAATTAAGCGAACATCTTTTGGTTAGGGCAAACCCCTGGATTATAGACACACTTAAAAGTACTGATTATTATAGAATGAAAGCACAAGATTCATTTGTATATAATCAAAAAAAGATGATTGTTTTGCGCAAAGGAACTTCTATAATAATCCCCGATTCTACTAATGCTATAAATCTTCTAAACTCATTCAAAAGGACTAGTATTGATATAAATATCCCTGAGTTTAAACTGCGCATTTTCGAAGATTCTATTAAACGTTATGAATTTCCAGTTCGAGTTGGAATAAACCAAAAGAAATACCTTAAAATGGCCGGTAGAGCTGTCGATTTAAAAACTAAAACGGGTAGTGGTGTCATTGCAAATCATGTTCTAAATCCGAGCTACTACAACCCAGTAAATGGACATCGATATTTTGTAACCAAAAGAGATGATGAAAAAGTTACCAAATTACCTCAAATTCCTTTTATAGAAACTGAAATAAATAGTATTAGAAACGGGCAACTAATTCATCCAACCACCAACCCTATAACATTAGGGAAAGCCTATTCCAATGGGTGTATTGGCACAAAAGAAGCCGATGCTTGGGTTATTTACTATTATGCCCCAATTGGTACAAAAATAAATATAAGATACGATTTAAACGTGACGGATGAAGAAGGTAAAAAAGTAACGTTAAAAGATATTTATGGTTTCAATAAATGATTACCCGTTTTTATAGAATTTGTTAATTCATTTTCCGTTTTCTTATTGTCGTTCCAAAAACCTAAATTAAATGGTCGTATCTGCAATATTGGCCAAAGCTTCATCAGTTAAAAAAGCGTGATGACCCTTAATTTATACGTTTGGAACTGCATTTAGTTTTATAAGCATATCATCCTTTGGATTGGACTTGCAACAAAAAGTCGGACAAATTTTCTAAGACCTATAATCTGGTCCAAATGCAGATTTTAAATTATTTTTTTGCATAATTATATATAAAAGCATATAGCTATAACATAATTACATTAAATATATGCAATTACATATAATTTAGTGTATTTGTCTTCAATTATATCTAAAAACATATAGAACTCATCTTGACTTTTTCTATTTCCTAAAAAACGGCTAAAATTCGCCCATATTTCGTTACTTTTTTTATTCGTAGCGATGCTATGCCTTTCAAAAAGTATCTCATCTGTACAAATTTTATCTCGTTTTCGGTTAAAAACAAAAAGTCAAGATGAGTTCAATGAAAGAATTATTCAAATTTTTAAAAACACGTAGAAGAGAAGTAAATCTTACATAAAAAGAATTTACTGAATGTACAGGGGTTGCCTTAACTGTTGTTAGAAAGATAGAGCAGGTAAAAACAAACTTGAATATGGATAAGGTTAACCTTGTATTAAGCATGTTTGGACATAAGCTTGCAGTAGTTAGTTCTAAAATACTAGAAGATAATGCTAATTATATAGTTCAATATCCAGAACAATTTATAACATTCTCTATACCAGCAAGATAAAAACCTTATAAAGATAATAGACTGTTCCCTTTTTTGAGGGTTTAATCCCCAAAGGTTGGTTATTAAATATCGCCACAAAAAACTGGAAGTTAAACCCAAATGACCGTATGGGATTATTACTAGCCTGTTGTGAAAATTGCATTGGAGCAATAAGTGTTACGTAAAGAACCATCGTTAAAAACGGTGGCTTTGGTTTTCAGATTAGACCCAATGGGTCATAACTATGATGTTCTTGATATTTGACATATCGTCTTATAATTGATTCATCTAATCCTACTGTGCTTAAAAAATATCCTCTTGACCAAAAATGATTGTCCCAATATGGCTTCTGTTTCAGGTTTGGGTATATTTTGAAAAGTTTGATTACCATCTTCCCTTTCAATATACTGTAGGCTTCCCCTTTTTAGGACACGTTAAAATTCGACAAATAATTACATTTTTTTGAAAACCTAGCTGGCTTTTGGAAACTAGTCCTTAATCTGATACTATATATCAGCATTCCGTAAATTTAAGATTATTTTGACAGTTTAAATATTCTTTTGGCGTCAGTTTCGTGTGGCTTTTAAAAGTGGTAAAAAATGAATCATAGGAAATAAAACCTACCTTACCAGATAAATTTTCTAACATTGAGGCATCTAGACTCCCTTGATCAATAAGTTTTAGAGCATCTTCTATTCTACAGTAATCTTTATATTGTTTAAAAGAAACTATTGAGTGATATTTAAAAATATAATGAACATGACTTGAGGGTATGTTTAATAGCTCTACAAAATTTTGATACGAAAATTTAGTGTTTCTAAAAGGGTGTTTTTCTTGAACAATATTTTCAATATCAGCAATATAAGGCAACACGTTTTTTATGTTACAACTATGCTTCTTGTTATCAAGTTTTGAAATATTCGCTAAATCATATATCCAGATACTATTGTTAACCGTTGTTATTTTTTGAATTTCTATTAACCTTTTTTCTAATTTTGGATACCCATATAAAATTTCGGGATTAATCAAAATTTTACCATAGACAAACAACCAAGGTATAATAGTTACAAAAGAAAAGTTATGTGCTTGAAGTAATTGATTGGAAATCTTTTCAGAATAGACTGAATATAAAATTCTTAAAAATAAAAATGTTGAAATTATAAAAACAAAAAAAGTCCAATTTTTTATTAGGTAATAATGTCTTAAGTCAACGGACTTACTACAGTCTTGCCTCCATAAGTTCTTATAAAGAAGATTAAAGGACAAAATTAAATAAGCTAAAAAGAATACAACCAAACTCATAAAACGTATGTTTTCAATTGATTGGTTTTTTAAAATGGGAAAATATCCTTGCCCTAAATTTAGGACTAAAATCAAAAATGGATAGAGGAAATGGATTAAATCCTTTTTGTGAAAATATTTATAATCTTTGATTAAAGATTTAAAATATAGATATAAACACGGCACAACAGTAAGGTAGACTGGTGAAATGTATTTTGGATTTAGAATAGGTATGGTAGTGTTGGTAATTTCCAAAAAACCAATTAAGATGTTTCTAGTTGAACACAAAACAAGAATGACCACCAAATAAATATTAACTAACTTATTGGATCCATATGAAAATAACATCAGTGATATCACAAATAAACCTAAGATGCCAACTAAAATCAAGGTTGAGTTCACAAAAAAAGGGGGCATGATTTTTATTTTTTGTTTAATTACAATTTAAATATAACGTTTTAAGTTTACAAAATTTTTAAAATAATTCTATTCGTTAAACATTTATAAATAAACTTCTAATAGACTTGCGTCCTCTGCGCTAATTTTTAAATGATCTATACTGGCTGGAAGCAATAATGTTTCCCCATTTTTTATGCTATAAGTGTTGTTTTGATGCTCTATCTTTAAAGAACCACCGACACACATATAGATAACAAAAGAATCAATATCTGCATAATCCCTTTCTATTTTGCCTGAAACATTAATAATATTGGTTTTAAAATAAGGTGAGTGGACTAACTTATTGGAAACATTAACATGGTTATCATACTTTGTCTTATAATCATCGTAAGCTTTAAAGTCAATGGCCTTCATAGCTAAATCCGTATGTAATTCTCTTTTCGCTCCTGTTTTCTTATCAACTCTATCATAATCGTAAATTCGATATGTTATGTTCGATGTTTGTTGAATCTCAGCCAATAATACGCCAGCTCCAATGGCATGTATTCTTCCTGTAGGGATATAAAATGCATCTCCCTTTTTTACCTTTTCTATATTTAATATGTCGCTTAAAGTTGAATTGTTAAGGTGCATAATATAGTTTTCTTGTTCAACTTTTTGATTAAAACCAACTATCAATTCAGCATGATCTTCAGCCTCCATCACATACCACATTTCATTTTTTCCCACCCCAAATACGATAGCTATAAACTGGATTAAATTTTAAAGGATATAATTCCATTTTGTTTTAAGATTATTTTATAATTAAGTATTTATTGGACTGAATTGTTAATTCTCCAAGTAAAATATTCTCGTTCTTTTCTAATGTTATTTTATTAGAATTTTCACCAAAATTAAAGTAGCATTTAATAGTGGTCCCTTTAAATGTTCTGGAAAACCCTATGACACCATTTAAAAAAGACAATTGTTTGTATTTACCATATTGAAGGGCTGGCTCTGAATTTCGCAAAGCAATGAGTTTCTTGTAATTGTTTAATAAAGAATTTTCATCTTTCGCTAAAGATTCTACATTTAAACAGGTATGATTTTCATGAACCTTTATCCAAGGGGGTTTATTTGAAAAATCAGCAAATTTGGTAGCATTCCATTGCATCGGACTTCTAGATTTATCTCTGTTATGCTTATTTCCTATTATAAGGGCTTCTTCCTTAGACTTTCCATTATCTAAAGCCAAATGATAGTGTGTTCGACCTTGAATATCCATCATTTCATCTATTGAATTTGCTTCAATGTTCTCCATGCCAATTTCTTCTCCATAATATATAAAAGGAACGCCTTTTGCCGTTAGCATTAAAGCTGCTAAAGTTTCAGCTCTTTCAGGATTATTGTTTGCCAGACGATTTATAAGACGTGGCATGTCATGACTTCCAAAAAATAATGTTGGATAGTTGCTCATGTTTTTTTCCATGCTTTGCAACTCATCAAATATTCGTTGTGCAGAAAATTCAGAAATACTTCCAAAATTAAAATTGAATATAACATCTAATAATTCTGTCCCTTGATATTGTTTTAAAACGTCAATTTTATCGCTTCCTATTTCTCCAACTATAAAACGGTTATCGTATTCATTAACGGTCGCTCGGATCCTTTTCATGGCCTCTTTAACACCTTTTTGATTAATATCATTTAGGTGTTCCTGTTCTCCTTTTTCATTTGTTGGATTGTCTAAAGTGATACCTTCTGTAGTCAAAAAGTTGATAACATCCAACCGAAATCCGTCAACACCCATATCCAACCAAAACCTTAGGACATCCTGAATTTCTTTAACAACTTTTGGGTTTCCCCAATTAAGATCAGCCATTTTAACATCAAACTGATGGTAATAATATTGGTTTGTTGTGCTATCCAATTCCCAAGCAGATCCACCAAAAAAAGACTCCCAATTATTGGGTTGGTCTTTCCAAATATAATAATCCCTGTAAGGATTGTCTTTTGATTTTTTTGACTCTTGAAACCATTTTGATTCGGTAGACGTGTGATTTAACACCAAATCCATAATTATTTTGATGTCTTTTTTATGTGCTTCATTTAAGAAAAATTTAAAATCTTCCAAGGTTCCATAAGTTGAATCGATTTTATAATAATCAGAAACATCATATCCATTATCTACTTTTGGCGATTGTAAAAAAGGCGTTAACCAAATCCCTTTAATTCCCAAGTTTTGAATATAATCTAATTTGGATGTTAATCCTTTAAAATCGCTATAACCATCGCCATTGCTATCTTTGTAACTGGGCATATAAATTTCATAGAAAACAGTTTCTTTCCACCATGTTTTATCTGATGAACCTGAAATAGTCTTTGAATTGCATGAAGAAATCAATAGAAGACATAAAAGAAATGGAACAACCGCTTTCATGCGCTATGCTTTCGATTTATAGTGATAATCTATTACCACCTCATCTGCATATAATTTTCCGCTTTTCTCTGAAATAACAGCTTTTTGAGGAACAAAGATCAATAAAGCTGAATGCTCTTTGGCGACATTAAAAATAAAACTACCTATTACATTTTCAGCAATAAATGCTCTTTGAATGGCATCGTAAATCTTTAATTCTTGTTCTCCTGTTGAAATGGTTACGGCTTTAACTTCTGGATTTGGATTGTAATATAGATATGAAGGATGTGCTTCGGATTTATAAAAATCTGTTGCTAACAAATCTAACTGCAAGATATTATCAACGTTGGTTTTAGAAATAATGGCTCCCGCAATGCCTACATGCCCACTTCCATAAACACTGAACTGAGACACTTTCGGGTTGTCTTTGTTCCAATGCATGCCATCTCCAATGGCTACAGGGGCTTCAATATGTTCATACTGCTCATAATGTGCTTTTTTAATAAGCCCTTCGTAGGCAATGACGCCTTTAGTATGTGCTTTCTCTTCAGGAATTGTTTGATGCTCGTCTGGAATTTCATTAGGATAAAATAATCGGGATGCATTGGCTGCGTTCAACATCCATTTCCCTATAGCATTTGCATAGCGTTGATCGTATCTAACCATGGGCACTAAAGGCCACATAGTATCATAGGTATTCATTAAAAACCCAAAACCTCCATGATCTACAGTGCTTCCAACAATTCCCGAAATATCATAACCATTCCAATTGTCAACGAGAACGCCCCAACCTTTTCTACAAACCGAGGTACCATCAAAAGTCCAATCCAATATTTTTGAATAGTCATAATTGGTGTCTTCTTCGGCATTTAATCTGGCCGCTACATAAGCTCCAAAAGGCATTAATATTTCATAAAACCTATTTTCTTCCAGGTTTAAAAGTGCTTCTAATGATGATTTCGCAGCCTCTAAGTATTTTGGATCATTAAATTTCTGATAGGCGGCATACAATACATAAGCATGTCCTGCAGCCACATCTTCTTGTGCACAAATCCAATTTTTAGTGGGTTCCATAGTGGCGTAATTAAAAAAGGAATAGCCGTAATCACCATTTAAAACAGCATCAGCCTCATAAAACTTATCGGCTACAGAACGTAAAATAGGTTCAAAACCATTTTCGTTTGGATAAAAATCCGCTACCGCATAAAACATCACGTTGGGGTACACATCATACCACCAATCGCGGGCATAACCACCACCTAATTGAGCTACTTCTGGGCAGGTATTGTTCATCATAATATCCCATTTCGTTTCAGAATTGAAATAATTTTTTAGCATGCCTGTATAATTTTCACCGTTCTGGTTCGATTTATCTACACCTACCAAACTGCCCCCTAACACCGAACCAATACTCGCCAAGGATTCATGAAAAATACCATCATAATGTGCTATTCCTTGTCTAACATCTCCCATTGCTGTATAAATCCCGTAGGTTTCTTGATCTACATTTTTACGGGAATTATCTTTCCAGATTAAGGGCCAATACATTCCTGTTTGGTTGGGGTCGTACACCAATCTATCATAATCTTTTGCTATCTGGTGGAAGTCGATAATCTTAAATGGTTTTGGTAAATTGGGCATGGCATCAATCCTGCTCAAATGAAGTTGATCGACTGGATTTTCTATAGTTAATTTTGATGCTTCGGTTTTACATGAATAAATACCCAAACCAATCATTAAAACTAGGATGTACTTCATTATTTTCATCTGTAATATTCTTTTTTTATTGAACTGTCGTAACATCTACCTCTATAGCATCTTTATTTTGAGTGCCTATATTTTTAGATGTGAATGTTTCATTTTCTAATGTTTCTTGCTGTTTTAAAAGCTGCTTCGCAATAATTATGGAAAGCAATTGAAGTACACCAATAATCAATAAGGCGTATCTTAATGCGATGTCCGTATTTATATAAAAAGCGATCACCAAAAAAGTACCTGCTCCTAAAAAACGACCGACAAACAGACCAAATTCATGATTTAAAATATAGGAAAACTCATTTCTGTTTTCTATTGATGAAAGTAAATCTATAACTTTTAATTGAATAGGAAAATAAGCAATATCAAGAACCGGTCTCGCTATCAATAATAAAAACATAAATAAGATGACGCCTGTTGTATTAAAAAGCAACCCATTAAAAAATGATGCTAAGAAAAAGCAAATGAGCCCCACGGAAAAAATAGCCAATCGGTGTTTGGGTTTTGAATATTTCCCTAGAAGCAGCATAATTACAGCGGCTATAACGGCGCCTATTGATATTGCCGAACCCAATGCGCCTTCTGATTGGAAAAATTTCATCATTAACATGGCAGGTGCCGTAACTATAAAACCTTGTGCCAACCCCTTTAATACGGCCAATTGAAGCATTTTTTTCCAGAGTTTGTGAAATTTAAAATATAAAAACTTTTCATTCTTTGGTTTTTCATAGGTCCCAAAATGAAATACGATAGATGCTAAAATGGTAATTCCAAAAACAATCATGGTTATCACCCTATAAGCTGAATTAACACCTTCATTTGACAAATCGCCTTCCACTTCCCCGCTCATTAAAAACCATCCTATAAGGACAGGTACCGTAGATGCAATGATGGTGTAAAGAAATGTTTCTAAACCATAATAAAAATTTCGTGTTCTATCTTTTGTGGTAGCTAGCACCAAATAGTCTCTATTGGCCCAATACAGCCCAAAAGACATGCCCATAATTAAACCGGCAATGGCTATTCCTGTATAATTAATTTCATCTAAAGACATCATAAACACCATGGAAACACCACTTAGTATCATTCCCAAAGAAAATAATCTTTTGATATTGATTTTGTTCAATAAAAATCCATTTATAAAAAAAGTAATGGGAATCCCCACATAAATTGCCAATTGATATAAAATAACTTTTGATGGATCGTTAGAATTTCTCATGATGTACGACGCAACAAAAATATCGATTACGGGTAACACAAAAGCATAAATGGTATTTGTAAGTATCAGTATTTTTGCACTTCTCGTAAAATCTTTTAATCCTACTTTTGCTAAATCTATCATTATTGTCCTAGTGTTTTTAATATTTGATTCATTGAAAAGCTAGCCAAACAGACATGTTCATCTGATGCTCCATAATACATTTTGATGGTATCTCCATCGACTATATGTCCGTTGGTAAAAACTACATTTCCAAAAAATCCAGTTTGTTCATAACTAGCAATGGATTCCATAATGGGCTCTTCAGAACGCGCAATGACTATTGAAGGGTTTTCTAAATCCAATAAAATGGCTCCTAAACAATAGCGGTTTCCCTCTGTAGCACCATGATAAATTTCCAACCACCCTTTATCCGTTTTAATGGGGGCAGCCCCTGCCCCTAATCGTTTGCTGTCAAACTTACCAGCTCGTGTTTTTGCTATACATTTATGATTGCCCCAATGCACACTATCTGGGGACTCTGCAAGCCATATATAGTTTCCCCCTAGTTCTGGGCTGCTTGGTCTATGAAGCGCGAAATATTTACCATTTATTTTTTCTTCAAAAATGGCGCAATCTTTATTGTGCGGACTAAATATCATGCCCTTCTTTTCAAAATTTTTCCAATCCTTTGTAGTCCTTAAACCAACGCCTACACCATTGGGTGACACCATAGTATAGGTTAAATAATAGGTGTCTTCAATTTTTGAAACCCTACAATCTTCAATACCATAACTTTCATAGTCGCCTTCTCCAAAAAGTGACGGATATAGTTCTGATGCTTCGAAGTTGGTTCCGTCGTCGCTAAAAAGCAATCTAAGGTGGGATATGGTTGTTAAATAATCTGTGCCATCATAACTGATAACTCTGGCATCAGATGCATCCAGCTTTGGTTCATCTAAGTCGAAATCCAAAATTTCCACTTTACCAAAGTCATTGTAAATGGGTACGGACAGGAGGCCTTCTTTTTGAACCGTACGTTCTGCCACCCTTACAAGAAGCCCTATTTTTCCATTAAATTCAAACACGCCGGGATTTAGCAAACATTCAATGATCATATTCTCATTGCTAGGTTCTAAATCTTTGGGAGACAATAATGGGTTTTGTTTATATCGAATTGCTATATCTGCCATATCTCATTTAATTTAATATTGAAGAATAAAAAAAAGAATATCGTTTTTTTAGGGCTTGTTTAGAAATCATAAAAAAGAGAAGTAGTAATTATAAAAAACAACCACTTCTCTACAAATTAAACTAAACTCAAAAACAATTATTTATAAAAAGATGTTTAATAACCTGGATTTTGTGTAATTGCACCTCCAGATCTATCAATATCCAGTTGTGGAATTGGATATAAATTATGTTTATCCTCGAAGTTTCTTCCAAGCCCTGTTAATACTGCTTTAGCTGTTCCCCATCTTTTTAAGTCGTTAAATCTTTGAGATTCCCAACCTAATTCAACTCTTCTTTCGTGCATTAACCAATCCTTTATTTCAGATGCATTTGTTGAACTTGCTCTGTCTGGTAACGTTCCTGGAGGTATTACAGATCCATCAGCTGTTGAACTTGTTCTTGCTCTGTTTCTTATTTGATTAATTATGGCAATGGCTCCAGATAGGTCCCCAGTTTCAAGAAGTGCTTCAGCTTTCCATAATAATACATCGGCATACCGGATAAATACTTTATTTCCAGGGCCATCATCATTACCACGATAATCTGTTGTAGATCCTAATATTTTATTTGAACGTTGATTGGGCACATCTATGGTGTATAATAATCTTGGATCATTGGTTTCAAAAGCAGCTAAAAAATCACTTGTTGGCGCAAAAAAGCCCCATTCTGTTGGTGCACCAAGACCATTTCCATTTCGTGGTGATTCTCCTGTACGGTGATCATAGGCGAAAATCACTTCATTTTCGGTAAATTCTAAATTAGCATCAAAACTGTCAAAATATTCTCCATTTAGGTTATAATTTCCTAACCCATCCAATTCCGAAATTAAAGTTAATACTTCTGGCCAATTCTCATCATACAATGCTATTTTTCCCTGTAAAGCAATAATAGCCCCTTTTGACACTCTCCATGGATCTGCTGGATCTGGGTATTTTGCATTGGTTGCTAATGTCTTAGCTGCTGTTAAATCTGAAGCTATTTGTAGCTTAACCTCGGCTGCAGGAACTCTAACGGAAAGCTCAATTGCAGCTGCAATTGATTCTGGAAAAGCAAGCACCAGTGGCACATCTCCAAAATTGTTTACCAAATCAAAATAATAATAAGCTCTTAAAAAATAAACTTCAGATAATAATTGATTCTTACGGGCATCACTCATGCCTGCTTCTTGAACAAATTCAGTATCGGTTAAAAATTTTATGGCAAGGTTCGATCTAGAAATACCTTCATAATCAAATATCCAAATTCCTGTGGGACCTCCATTCACCGGCGTAAAAGTAAAATTACCAATTTTATCCATCCAAGCTTGATCACCGTCAGGATTCCATTTTTTATTCATATCATTAGCCGCCATGTCCTGTACAATAATATCACCTCTAAATACAACTCCTAAATTCCATTGCCAATCAGGAACAACACCATTTAAGGTGTTTTTAAGTGGTCCGTAGGCTGTGGTAACCGCAAACTCTAATGTAGTGATTGATGGTGTTGTATCAAGTAAATCTTCAGTGAGAAACCCTATAGGCTTTTCATTTAATTCATCATTGCAACCTACGAAGGTTGTAAAGAAGAATATCAAAACGAGGCTTTTAAATATATTTTTCATGATTAACAATTTTTTAAATTAAAATTTAATATTTACACCAAATAAAAATGATTGAGAAGAAGGATAGGTTCCTTTATCAATTAAATCTGTAGTTTCGGGATCTAAGCCAGAATAATCCGTTGAAGTAAAAAGATTTTGAGCAGAGATATAAAGACGCATATCTTGAACTAATGGTACTGATTTTATAGTATAACCAAGTTCAATATTTTTAAGACGTAAATAGGATGCGTCTTCTACATAAATACTTGATGGGTTAGAGCTTCCATTATCATCAAATGTAACGCGGGGTATGCTGTTGCTGGTTCCTGCCCCATCCCAAGCCCCTAGAATAGCTGTAGTATAGTTAAAAGGACGTGTATCGTAATCTACAATTTTCTTGCCATCGTTATATCTATCTATACCCTCAACACCTTGAAAAAGCATAGAAAAATCAAACCCTTTATAATCTGCAGACAATGATAGCCCATACGTAAAGTCTGGTATTGATGAACCTATAATTTCTCTATCCTTATCCAGAGAAATTAGTCCGTCTCCATTTACATCTTTAAATTTAATATCTCCAGGCACTACACTATTCCCTGCGGCTAAATGACTATCTATCTCTGCTTGATCTTGGTATATGCCAATCATGGTAAAGCCATAATAAGAATTTATTGCAGATCCAACTTCAGTTCTTATTTGATCTCCTGTAATATTAGGTACTAGCACATTAAGGGCTTCAACTTTATTTTTTAAAGTAGCAAAATTTGCATTTATACCGTATTTAAATTCATGATCTGAATTTCTATAATTTGCTGAAAATTCAAATCCTTTATTACTCACTTTACCCGTATTAAAAATAGTAGGATCAATAAACCCTGCTACAGATACAGGAAGACTTATATTTAGTAAAATATCGTTAGTATCCTTTGTGTAATATTCGGCTGTTAGTGCCAATTTATTATTAAATAAGCCTACATCAAGACCAATATTTGTTTGGGTACTGGTCTCCCAACTTACATCAGGATTCGATAATCGAGACTGTCTAACCAAACCATTTTCTTGAGATATCAATGGTAAGTAACTATAGTCAGGAATGTTTTGGTTTCCAAGTTGCCCCCAACTTGCTCTTAATTTTAAATTGGACAACCACTCTACATCACTTAAAAATTCTTCGGCAGAGATTTTCCAACCCGCTGAAAAAGATGGAAAATATCCCCATTGTTTGTCTTCTGCGAATTTCGAAGAGCCATCTGCTCTAATATTAGCAGTAAACATATATTTATTATCATAAACATAGGATGATGATGCAAAATATGAGAATAATGCGAATTCTGAAGCACTTCCCCCATTTCCATCATCTTCTAAACCTCCAAAATCTAAAAATCTAAATTCATTAGTAGTAAATGGAAAACGACTTCTACTAGCACCTATTCCAGATTCTAAATTGTCTATAAATTCCATTCCAACCAAGGCTGTAAAATCATGTAGGTCATTAAATGTTTTTGTATAGTTCAAGACATTATTATAAGTAATTGTATATTTCTCTCCTCTACTTTCATTTAAACTGTTAGGCCTGTTATTTCTACCCATCAATTGTTCTGCAGGGGTATTTCCACCATCTGGATCACCAAAATTTGCATGAAAGGATTTGTCATGATAAAATGAATAATCGATACCCAAATTGGTTCTGAATGTTAGATTTTTATCTTTTAAAAATGCATATTCTGCATATACATTACCAAAGGTGTTAAATGTTTTTCGAACATCGTCTGTAAAAAACACTTGAGCAATTGGATTACCAGGTCTGTCAAAATTTTGATCAAATCCTGTAGGTGTGAAAAATGGCAAATCGGTAAAAGGATCCCTTTCTGAATAGGTAGGGTCATTAACATCTTTATAAACCGAAAGAATAGGAGCCCTTAATAAGGCAAACCTAATAACACTCTCTCCTGTAGACGCTATGGCATCTTGTGTTGTATGAGATAATTGAACATTTGCTCCAACTTTTAAACGCTCTGTTAGATTTGCATTAAGATTGGTTCTAAAATTAATTCTTTTGTATTTATCTCTATCAAAAACTACAGCACCGTCTTCATCGTAATAGCCTAAGGACATTAAATATTGTGATTTGTCACTGCCTCCACTAGCACTCAATTGCAAATTTTGAGATCGTCCAGTTTCAAACAATTCATCAAGCCAATCAGTATCTGCTAAATCTGTTCTACTTTTATATGCTGTATAGGGATTGGGATCAGTTCTATTAGAATTATTATAAGCTTTTTCTACTGTATTTAGATATTGATCTGTATTTAATAAAGTCGGAAGGTTAGTTACATTATGAATTCCTGTAAAATAGTTTACATCAAAACTAACTTTTCCTTTTGACCCACTGTTGGTCTCAATAAGTACCACACCATTACCTGCTCGTGCGCCATATACTGCAGCGGCAGCAGCATCTTTTAGAATAGTCATTTTTTTAACATCTCCTTGATTTAAAAAACTAATATCTGTTGTAGGAATCCCATCAACTACATATAATGGGCTTCCATCCAGAAAAGAGTTTTGACCACGAATTTGTATTTGAATAGGTGCTCCAGGAGCCCCAGAATTTGATGTTACCTGTACGCCTGCAATTTGTCCTTGTAAGGCTTGCGCAATATTAGGGACTCTTGTTTTTTCAAGATCTCCCAAATCAACAACCGAAACAGCAGATGTAACATTAGATTTTTTTACTGATGAATATCCTACAAGGACAATCTCATCAAGTGCCTGTGAATCTTCAACCAATACGACATCAATAACTGTCTTTCCATTAACAGAAACTTCCTTTGTTGTATATCCTAAAAAGCTAAAAACCAAAATGGCGTTTGGTTCTACATTATCGATGGTATAGTTACCATCAAAATCGGTCACCGTTCCTTTAGAGGTGTTTTGTACAATAATGTTTACACCAGGTATGGCACCATTACTATCTGAAACAGTACCTGTAATTGTTTGGGCCAGCACAGTTCCCCCAAATAATAATACACCTATTAAGAACAGGTTATAAATCATATTTTTTTTCATAATAAGAACATTTTTAATTGATTCATCATTTGAGTAGTTTTTTTCATAATTCTAAATAATTAAGTGAATTGAATTAGTTAAGGTTTTGTTGTATGGTTATGATTAAAAAAATCACATGATAAAGGTATCA
Organism: Changchengzhania lutea; assembly: GCF_006974145.1. NCBI lineage: Bacteria > Pseudomonadati > Bacteroidota > Flavobacteriia > Flavobacteriales > Flavobacteriaceae > Changchengzhania > Changchengzhania lutea. Next base: position 3,902,323 of record NZ_CP039456.1, read on the forward strand.
GGGTAACATGGCAAATAGTGTACACTATTTGCCCAATAGTGTACACTATTTACTAATAACCTTGTTTTAAGGTAATTAAAATGGACTATTATTGAATTATTCTTGAATTATTCTTGATTTGATAATTCTTAGGAGTACTGCTATACATTTTTTTAAACTCCCTATAAAAATAAGATCGGTTATTAAAACCTGATCGATAAGACACCTGTGAGACGGTACAATTGCTTTTCCGCAATAATTCGGCAGCATATTTTAATCTAATAGTTCTTATTAAATCTGCAGGAGAAAAACCAAAGTTTTGTTTAATCTTCCTGTACAATTGTGAATTACTAATCCCTAGCTTTTTTTCAATAAATAGACTTTGCATATTCTCATTATCTATATTATCACGTATTAAGTTAATAACGTTTCGCAATAATTCTTTATCATCATTATGAACTTGGAGGTTGTTAATATTTTCTATAAACGTATCTTGAGATAGATGTTTTATTATAAGTTCCCTTTCTTCAATAAGCTTTTGTACTCTAACAAGAATATGGTCTGGGTGGAATGGTTTTGGGATGTATGAGTTTGCACCACTTTCTAAGCCTTCAATACGGTGTAAAATTGAACTTTTTGCGGTAAGCATTATTATAGGTATATGGCATGTTTTATTATTTTTTTTAACTTTTTCACAAAGCTCTATACCATCCATAACAGGCATCATAACATCTGTAATAATGATATCGGGTAGCTCATTTTTCATCATTTCTATGGCCTCAAATCCATTATTGGCAATTAAAATTTTATATTTTTCTTTTAATAATTCATTCAAAAACAGTTGAATTTCTTTTTCGTCTTCAACGATTAATATCACTTTACGTTGCTCTAAAAAGGCTTCTAGTGATGACATTTTATTAAATGTATCTTCAGCTTCATTTGGGGTTTCTTCAAGAATATTTTTAAGATAATCTGAAATCAAAATTTGACTTCGCTCTGTATCAAATTCATGGTCACTAAATGATTCTTTAGAGCAAGGAAGCATGATTGTAAAAACGGTCTCTTTATCTACCTTACTGGAAACATGAATTTTACCTTTTAATACGGTTACTAATTTTTTAATATATGCCAACCCAATACCCGTTCTAAACAAACTTGTATCAGAATCATAGATGCCTTCAGCTAAGAAAAATCTATCAAATAAAGATTCTAGTTTTTCTTTAGGAATTCCTTTACCAGAATTGGACACTTTAATGTGAAGTGTTTTTATAACATCACCTTGAATATTAAACTGTAGTTTGATGTTTCCATTTTTGGGCGTATATTTAAAGGCATTGGACAACAAATTAAAAATAATTTTTTCGATTTTATCCTTATCGTACCAACCTACTAATTTATTTGGCAATTCTAAATCATACGCAATATTTTTATCTAATGCCCATTCATCAAACAATTCTGCCATCTGTTCAATCAAATTAACTAAATCAAATTGCTTTACAGTGACTTCCAAATAATCATACTCAGCTTTTCTAAATTCGAGTAACTGTTGTGTTAAAAAAAGTAGTCTTGAAGAATTTCGCTGTATCATATTTATGAACTTCTTACTTCTTTCTCCCAGATTCTCAGATTCCGCGAGTTTTTGAACAGGCCCCACTATCAAGGTTAAAGGTGTTTGAAATTCATGGGCTATATTTGTAAAAAAAGTCAGTCTGTTTTGGTGAATTTCCTCTTCACGTTTTTGAAGAAGAATATTTTTCCTTAATTTATACTGTTTACTAAAATAGCTCCATACAAAAAGGAGAAAAAGACACAGTAAAATAAAATAAATAAATAGTGCCATGTTGGATTGCCAATAAACAGGCTTGATTTTTATGTCAATGGCATGAACGGCATCACTCCAAATGCCATCACTATTGGACCATTTTAACCATAGTGCATAAGATCCTTTGGGCACATTCGTAAAAGAGATGATCCTTCTATTATTAATCGTATTCCAATCTTGATCAAAATTATCCAGTTTATAGGCATACTGACATTTTTCACTATTTATATAAGTTAAAGCTGCTAATTCTATATCAAAAAAGTTTTGGTCGTGCTCTAAAACAATAGATGGATATGTCTTTGAATTTGTAGATATAATGAGACTTTGATAATAGGGAGCGTCTTGATTTTGACCACTAATTTTATCGATAAGAAGATCTGGTATCAATTGGGATTCTTCTATTTTGAAAGGTAAAAAATAGTTAAATCCTTTGATTCCACCCATAAAAACAAAATCTGTACTATTATTTTGATAAAAAGCCCCATCTGCAAATTCATTATTTTGCAAACCTTCATTTTTAGTATAGTTAATAAATTTTGACTCCTTGAATATAAAATTAGATACCCCAAAATTGGTGCTTATCCAAAGATTTGATTCTTTATCAGAAACAATCCCATGAATGGTGTTATTGGGAAGCCCTTCATTAACCGTAAAGTTTTTAAATTTAGGTTCCTCTCCATACTTAAATTCTTCTAACAAATTCAGGCCCAAACTCGTGCCTATCCAAAGGTTTTTATTTGCATCCGTATGAAGACATAAAATATCGTTATTGGATAAACTTTGTAAATCGCTCTTACTATTTTTGAATGTTTTAAACCTACCTGTTTTTTTATTAAAAAGATTTAATCCTCCCAATCTTGTTCCTAACCAAAGTTCATTATTGCTTTTTGGAACTATTGAAAAAATAATATTGCTGCTTAAAAATCCATTTGCGCCATTTGCAGCTAGGTATTGCTTAAAATCGGTAACTTTTAAAGTTCCGCCCAAACGGGAAATTCTAAAACGAATCATTCCATATCCATTGGTTCCAAGCCAGATAAATCCCTTTTCATCCTGATAAATGGCATACGTTGATTTAAAATATTCACAGGCTTCACTTCCCACAATGTCCTGCCAATTAATGAGCTTTGAATTTTTTAAGTCAAAAACATTCATTCCTTCGCCATCCGTCCCAATAAAAATAAGATCATCCTCTCCTTTACAAAGTGAAAATACGGCATTGTTTATGGCGCTATTACTTTCATTGAAATGCTGATAACTTAATGGTTCATTTGGATTTAGATAGAATTTTGAAGGAAAACGGAATAAGCCCTTTCCTTTTGTTCCTACCCAAAATGAATTTCCTTCCACTTCTAAAAATACCCTGACAATACCCCCATCCATTTCGGGGACCTGTGCTTTAGAAACAAGATGAAACACTTTGTTAAGCGGGTTCATTTTAAAGAGCCCATCACCATCAGTCCCTGTCCAAATTATATTTTCAGTTCCTTGTATTAATGTGGTTATTTTTTTATTCTTTAAATTTTTAACCCATGCATTATTGGTAGTTGTTCCTAAGCTATCAATTATAAAATATCCTGAATTATCATGTAATAAAAGACCTTCTTTAGTACTGGATATAATATTTTGAAACGCACCTTTATTGATTTGCAGCTCAGTTTTGTCTTTAAAAGAATATAGCACCGTACTTCCTGAAGTAGAAATAAAACATATTTTATGGTTAGACAATACCCCAAAATCCTTGACACCATTTAAGATCTTCTCAATTTTAGAAACTATTTTTGCACCTATCTTAGTTGTGTTTATTTTTAGGGAATAGAGTTCATTATTATCCAATAACAAAAGTAATTCTCCAGTTGGTGCAAATGTCATTTTTTTAATAGCGTTCGTGGGAAGGTTTTTAGTATCCAATAATTGGAAATCATTTCCATCAAAATAACCAATTCCCCAATCTTTAACTGCGCAATAAACCTTTTTGGAGGCATCAAGCGTCATGTTAAACTCGGATTCTGAAAAAAGAGGTTTATCTTTTCTCGAAAAGTAATATCTCTTAAATGTATTTGACTTTTTATCGTACCTATTTAACCCGTGCATGGTCAATACCCATATACACCCCATGTAATCTTCATCAATTTTTAAGATTACTTGATTGGAAAGACTATTTTCATTATTTAACTCAGGTCTAAAAATCTTGAAATCTTTCCCATTGAATCTGTTTAATCCATCCCATGTGCCGATCCATAGTAAATTTTCAGAATCTTGAAAAATAGTATTAACGGAACTGTTCGAAAGGCCGTTGGTGTTATCTAACTGCTCATTATAATAGTTTCCCTTATTGGTTTTTAATGAGTCAGAAAAAATATCCAACTTACTTAATTTGGCCTTTAATCCTAAACTATCAATTATTCTTTTTGATGATTCAGCAGATTGCTGTTGTATATTTAAAATAGTATGTGATATTCCAAAGGATTTATTTAAACAAATAATGACACACAATAAAAAGAACCACACTTTATTATATGTTAATAAACTTCCCATTTTCTAGATATCAAATTTATTTAAAGAATAACACAAATATAAATCAACCTTCAAGAATAAAAGGTAATTAACTTTCCCTATTGTTGAAGTCTTATATTTTTTACTATGAAGTCATCTTGACTTTTTAAGTTTATGAAATTTCTTTAACCCAATTACTATAAAAGCTAGGAAGTTAAATCCTTTCCAGTTTGTTATGGTTGTGTCAAACCTGTTTAGCAAAGACCTAAAGCTGTCCATCCAAGCATTGGTTCGTTCGATGCAGTAACGTTCTTCATATAGTTTTTATCAAAACAATGGTCATTTTCATCACTTGATCCGTTTCGTTTGTTTCGAGCTATATTGGCAATGATTCCTTTGCGCTCGCATTGATACCTCAATTCTTGAGAATCAAATCCAGCATCAGCATTCATGAATAGGCCATCTACTGAAATATCGGCCCGTTCCAATGTAGCGGTAACTTCCTCAAAATGGACCTCGATTTCAAACAGGTCATTATGGTTACCAGAAACTGGTTCTGACATTGCCAGCGGTAAGCCTTGCGGTCGGTTAGATATAACGAATTGGTCGTTCTGCGCTTCTTCCTTCCTTGATAGGCCACTTCTTCTCCGCCTTTTAAAGCCGTGGTATGACCGCCATCTAAATCGCCGCTTGATAGATCCAGCACTGATTTGTTGTTTTTCAAAAGCTGTACCCAATAAGATTTCCATACATCCTCTTCACACCATTTGCGATAATGACCAAAAACGGTTTTGTAATGCAATACCACATCACTGAACAAACTTTCAACAGGCAAATATTCCCACTGGACTCCAGTTTTTAGCTTATACAATATGGCATTAACAATCTCGTAAAGAGGTGCTTTGGGCTTAAAACCTCTTTTTGTCTCTGGTAAATATGGTACAATTTCCATTTCTATCATATCTTTGCTCAGTACTTGGTACACGGGGTTGTGGTTTTTATGTTTCGCAACACAAATTTCTGCAACCCTTTCTTTATTATAAAAAAAGTCAAGATGAGTTCTAAGTATTAAAAATTCGTTTAAAAATATGATTCGCAAAATAAAGAGCATATCGCACTATGTTTAAGCTGATTAAAAAATTAGGCACTTGATCCCTGATAACTTAATCGGACTGCTTCTAATTTGAATTCTGTACTGTAAACATAAGCTCCGAGTATTGTTATTTCAGTTTTAACATCTTCTCCTTTATACTTTCTGTAAACATCATCTACATCAAAGCTATCTAGTAAAACTTGAAGCATTAAAAAAGCCTCATTAATCTTTTGACTAATAAGGCTTAACTGTATGTTGATTAAATTGTTTTCTATATTCGGCGGTTTTGCTAATTGCAGTGTGTTATTCCAATGCTTTGGATTAATGAATAATCCTATTAAAATTCTTTCCTTTTTTTTAAATATGTTACCCTACATCTTATAGGACACTTTCCTTGCTTATTCAATCTAACTTTCTGCAATAGAAACAAGATTGATACTTTATAGTTGTTCATATTGTTTAGCTTTTTATGGTACACCTGAAGTAAAAACGGTACACCCAATAGCACACCTAAAAAGATGTGAATTGATTAAATATTATATTTTATAAAAACTCTATTTATAGTCTAATAAAAAATGAGAAGTATAGTAAAATAAGAAGAAACCATTAAAAACAAGAAATCCCTTCCAACTAAATGAAAGGGATTCTGTGAGCCCTGAAGGATTCGAACCTTCGACCGCCTCCTTAGAAGGGAGGTGCTCTATCCAGCTGAGCTAAGAGCCCTCAATAAAGAAAAACAACTTGTTTTTTCTGGTCTGCAAATATAAATTGGTATTCATTATAAACAAAATAAATTCACTTAAAATTTAATCGTTATTTTTTGGTATTGGTACGCTCTTGGAACAATAGAAGCTAACTCATGTCATATCAAATCAATGAAATACAAATACTGTTCCTTGTATATATAAAAAACACTCTTAAAGAGAGTGTTTTTTAATGATTTATTATAATTTCTAGTCGCTAACGCCTTTGCTATCTAATAAAAAGTTTTTTAAATAGAACCAGAAGTCCATATTTTCCAGCAAACTTAAGTGCAGACTGAACCCAACCAATAGGTTGTAAACTCTCCTTAAATTCGTTTTTAACTCCTAGAAGTTCTTCATATGCAATTTGACGCTCCAATTTTTTAACATTGAGATCATATTCAATTTCCTCAAAGCTATTATAAATTTTATTATCTGTTCTAGTAGTCATAAATGCTTAATTGAAAAATTTCTTAGAGATTTCTTGAATGACACGCCTATCAATAAAATCCCTCTTATAATGAATAACGAACGCTATGATTAAAAACACAACCCCCACTATTACATAACCAAGAGGTAAATTATTTAGAGCGTTACCAATGGCAATAGCCGAAGCTATAGATAGAAACATTAAACCAATAATAAAAAAGCCACCAATAACAAATACCTTAGTCATTAAACTAAGTGAAATTGTTAGTTGTTGGAAGATTTTTAACTTATAATATTGATGTGAAGTCTTAATAAATTTTTCACCAACATCTGAAGCTTTTGCTGTATTATCGTTTAGCGACTCTAATATGCTCATACTAATTAGGCGATTGGTGCTGTTGGATTATTTTTTTGATATCTTTTATTTTTGTCTTTTAATCCTTGTAATTTACTTTCTAAAGTTGTAATGACATCCTCAGCCTTATAACTAGCATTAGACATAATAGATTCAACCTGCTCATCTAAAGTTTCTTTTTTTGATGAGATTGTAGTTGCCGCTTTTTCCTTTAAGTCTAAAGCCGTTTCTGTTAATTTTTCCTTAGCTATTAATGCTTCGTCTGTTAAACGCTGTCTTGTCTTGCTTCCTTTGTCTGGTGCAAAAAGAATTCCTAGTGCAGCACCTATGGCACTACCTGCTATAATTCCTAAAAGTGTATTTCCGCTATTGTTACTCATGATTTTGTATTTTTTATTTATTAAACGATTTCTTATGCAAATATCGTTATAAATATCGATGTTTATTAACTGTAATCATTTAATTATTGACTTGAAAAGAATACGTAACATTTATCCGAATGCCACACGCCTAAAAAGGAAATAAATTAAGAAAAATGTCGGGATAACAGGATTAATTCAAAATATACAATCCATTAATGCAAAACATATTAAAATCAAGTCCGGGGGTAAATCAGTATCCTTAATGCCTAAATTCAAAACTTCCAAAGCTTGCTGACCGTCTTCAACTATCTGTATATCTTCTGTGCAGCCCACTTTTTTAATTATATACTTGTTGAGAGGGCATGAAGTGCCCGATTATCATCCACAATTAAAATTATGTGTTAATTTGTTTTAATCGTGAAATAAAATACACTGCCCGTATTTGGATTGGGTTCCACCCAAATTTCCCCTTTGTGCAATTCGACAATTTTTTTGCAATGCGCAAGGCCAATCCCATCACCCTCATAGTCTTCTTTATTATGCAAACGCTGGAAAATAATAAAAATCTCTTCCTTAAATTTTTCATCTATACCAATACCGTTGTCCTTAAATTTGAATAACCAGCCATCATCTTGTTTTTTAGCTGAAATATGGATTATGGGGAACACATCTGGTTGGCTATATTTTAATGCGTTGCCAATGAGGTTTTGGAACAATTGTTTCATTTCAGTTGGATAAGCCTGTATTTCCGGTAGTCCTTCGCAAGTGACAACGGCTCCTTTTTCGTGAATAAGTACTTGCAGATCGTCTTCTATAAGTGACAGTAGCTCATTACAATTCACCTTTTCCAATGTTCTTTTACTGCCTATTGTTGAATACTCAAGTAATCCTGTAATTAGACTTTTCATTCTTTTGGTAGATTGCCGAATAAAATTAAGATATATATCGGCATTGTCACCCAATTTATCTTTGCACTCTTCTTCAAGCAGGCCAACAAAACTACTAATAGTATTAAGGGGCGCTTGCAAGTCATGCGAAACGATATAGGCAAATTGCTCTAACTCCTTGTTCTTACTTTCCAATAATGTTATCGCTTTTTTTATTTCAATAGTTCCTTCAGCCTTCTTTTGCTTCGTAATATCCTGAACTGCCGACCAGATTAAGGCCTCACCATTTTTACCGTTTATTTTAACCCTATTTAGTAATACGGGGTATCGATGTCCATTTTTATGGATATACTCTTTGTCATATGATCCAAAAGCATTGTTTTTTTCCAACGAATCGAACTGTATTTGTTCTTGAGCATGATATTCATCAGGAGTTAGATCCCAATAGGAAAGATTATTCAACTCATTGACAGAATATCCAGTAAACCTCGAAAACTCTCGATTTACTTCGATGAATTTCCCTTGCATATTATTTAAGGCTATCCCCACTGGGGCGTTATCCAAAAAACGCTTGAGTTTAAGCTCATGTTCTGCAAGTGTGTTTTGCTGTAATTTAAATGCTGTTACATCTCTTATAAGATATTCAATGCCAAGGAAAATACCATCTTCATCTCTTTGCATCCTGGAATTAATCAAAACATGTAATAGGCTGTTATCTTTGGTATAAAGATCTGTTTCAAAATTATTGCTAGACCCTGTTTCCTTTATTTGAAGCAATCCATTGTTTCTGTCTTTTTCATTCATAAACACTTTCAGTCCTTTTCCTATGACTTCTTCTGGTTTGTAGCCAAAAAGTTCGTAAACGGAAGGTGAGATCATTTCAATGAAGCCATCATTATCCACTCGAATAAAAACATCATTTATGAATTTAAATATGTTATGAAATTTATTTGCTTTCTCTTTAAGCACGATTGAAGCTTTGTTTTTATCAATATCTAATTGATACAACTGAAGTGCCCCATCTATTGTTGATTTCATTTCCCTAAAATCGAAAGGTTTATTTATATAACGGAATATCCCTATGTCATTAATGGCCTCTTTTATTACCTCAATATCAGCATAGCCTGTTAATAAGATACTTTTTATATCTGGCCATTTTTGCTTTGCCTGTTTTAAGAATTCTATTCCCGACATATTTGGCATGCGCTGATCGGTAATAATAAGTCTTATAGGATGTTGCTCTAGTATTTTAAGTCCTTTTGCCGCAGATTGTGCCGTGAGAATATGGTAATGACGATTAAAAACCGTTTTAAAAACACTGATGTTACTGGCTTCATCATCTACATAGAGTATTTTGAGTTTTTCTATTTTCATAATTGTTTAGCTTTTTTAGGGCTATAAATTGTAAATTCAGTCCCTTTCCCTAGGTACATTTAACAGTGGTTTTTGGTTTTTTAAAACTAAATACTAAAGATTTTCCAACATGCTTAATACTAAAGGTTTGGTAAGGAATTTTTTTACAAAAGGATATTGAAATGAACGTTCAATATCTTTTGGGTCATTAGAGGATGAAAGCATGATTACCTTGCATTGGGTTCGAATGGCTTCCGGAAATTTTTTAAATGCTTCAAGAAACCCAAACCCATTCATTTTAGGCATCTGGATGTCAAGAAAAATAGTATCGGGAAATTCTTCAGGATTATTTTTTAGTGTATCTAAAAATTCTAAAGCATCTATACCAGAGCTCTGTACGTTTATTTTTTGTGCCATGTTACTTTTGGTAATGCTGTGTTTGGCAATGTAATTGTCAATTTCATTATCGTCAATTAATAAGACATGTTTCATAAGTTGGATTTTAATTAAGTACTGTGAGTTGATTGGGAAGGGTTACAATAAATTTGGTCCCTTTGCCCAGTTCCGATTCAACGTTAATGGTACCGTTAAGCTTATCAAGGGCTTCTTTAACAATATACAAGCCAAGCCCAGACCCTTTGGAAGTCTTAGTGGCCCTGTAGAACATTTCAAATATTTTTTCCTTATCCATTGTGTCAATGCCAATACCGTTATCTTTAATATGTATCATGGCCTTGTCTCTACTACATTTGATAGCAACCCTTACAAAAGGCTTTTCTTTTGAGGGATCTTTATATTTTATGGCATTGGAAATAAGGTTGTTCAAAACCACGTTAACCCTTCTTTTATCCGAAACAAAATTCATGTCCTGCCGTATGTCTACTTTCAGTTTTATTCCCTTGGCTCCATCCATGTGTTTGTGCCCATTTTCAATGTCTTGAATGATCTCCTTAAAATCGATGGCTTCTTGTGCTACCTCGGTACGCGCATTGCGCGAATACTGCAAGATGTCTTCAATAAAATCATCGAGTTTTATAATGCTTTTCTTCATCATGTACATCTGTTCTAATTCAACAGTGTTTCCCATTTCTATGTCGTCTAAAATCAAATCTGACAGGCCTATCAATGATTTTAATGGGGATCGCAAATCGTGCGAGGCACTATATACAAAGCGGTCTAATTCGCTGTTTGTTTTTTTAAGCTGTTGGTTAGTAATATTCAACTCTTTTGACCGTTTTTCTATCTCTCTGTATTGTTCTTTGAGCTTTTCCCTTATTTCATTTCGTTCATGAATATCAACAATGCTAGCATAAATCTGTGGTCTTTCGTCCCCAGGTATTAAGGCAAGGTGCACTTCACACAAAATATTTTTTTTGTTGGCATCACAATGCATCCATTCAAAACTCACTCTTTCGCCCTGCATTGCTTTTTCAATATACCTCATTGCTTTTTCTTCTGATAGACTGCCATCCAGTTGGAACTCCGGGCTAATATCTGCAGGTCCCTTTTCAATAAATTCTTCAATGGAATACTTGAACAATTTTACAGTGTTCTTATTCGCTTTTGTAAATTTTAATGACATTAAATCAAGTACTAAAATACTTTCAGGTGCATTTTCAAAAAGATCGCGAAACCTGTGTTCACTTTTTTGTAGTCTAGCTTCTGCTTTTTTCAGTGCTGTAATATCTCTTATCAAGGACTGTGTCCCTTTAATGGTTCCATTTTCAATAACTTGAGCCACTCTCACTTCAACCCATATCCTTTTACCATCTTTCCTAATACCTTCGTATTCAAAAATATCTGGGACTTCTTCTCCTGCCACCCTAAGGGTGTGCCTGTCGAGAAGCATTTCGCAATATTCCGGCGCTACATAATTTTCCAATATAAGGTTATCGACATCGGCTTCTACCAGGCCAAATATTTTTAAAAATTTCTCGTTGGCAAATATCACTTTTCCCACCATATCGTCAACAATAAAACCATCACTCATTTTATCCAATAGGGTTTTATATAACTGCTTACTTTTTTCTGACTCTTCTTCTGCTTTTTTTCGTTCAGTAAGGTCGTGAACAGAACCAATAAGTTTGATACAGTTACCGGTTTCATCAAAAATGGGGGCAATACTTACTTCTCCAGTAAGCCGTCTTGGGTAATCGCTTACTTCTTCCCACCGTACTATTCTCTTTGTCCGGATGGCTTCCTTGCATTTCTCATCCACCAAACTTAACAATTTTTTTGGGATGACATGTGTGATTTTTTTTCCAACTACCATATCATAATCTAGCTGGGTTATTTTTAGAAATGCCGGGTTTACAGAATTAAACCGGTAGTGACCATCTTTCTCCACGTCCAAAGCAAAAATAACATCTGCTACCGTATTGAATATGGTAGTGAGTTGATTTTCCCTGGCAGTAAGTTCCTCGGTTCGCACCTTTACTTTTTGCTCTAATTCAATATTAAATTGTTTAACTTCCGTTTCCAATAGTTTTTGCTCGGTAATATCATTTCTTATCACCATATATTGAAAGGGCTTCCCTTTTTCATTTAGAAAAGGTATTATAGAAGAATCTACCCAATAGATGTCTCCGTCTTTAGTTCTGTTTTTCATTTCGCCCCGCCATGGCTTTCCATTGGCAATGGTGGTATTTAAATCCGTTAAAAGTTCCTGGGTGTTAAGGCCCGAACTTATTATTTTGGGATCCTGTCCAACTAATTCCTCGCGACTGTATTTTGAAATTTTGCAGAAGTTGTCGTTCACAGATTTAATAATACCGTTTTGGTCTGTAATAGCCACTATGGAAGATTCGTCTAAAGCATATTTATAATCGGAGACTTCTTTTAAACTTAACCGAAGTCTGTGTTTTTTTTGTTTGCTTTCCGTAATATCCCAATTGGTACCAATCATTCGTAGCGGGTTGCCATCTGCATCAAATTCAACAATCGCTATCGCCCGTAAATAATGAATAGATGAGTCGGGCCATATCACCCTGTATTCGGTGTTGAACTCCTTGTTACCTTGTATAGCCTCCTTAATTTCACGATTGCAACGCTCCCTATCATCGGGGTGGAGTCCCTGTTGCCACGATTCGTAAACATTACCAAAGGTTTCGGGAGTACGACCATAAATGGTATACATTTGATTATCCCAAATAAGTTCATTATTGACAATATCCCAGTCCCATATGCCTACCCCTCCAGTACGAACGGCAAGCGACAGTTTTCTGTTCGCTTCAAAAATCTTTTCTTCGGCTTCTTTTATATGTGAAATATCGATCCAGTTACCTACTATTTCAATGGGTTTTTCCTGCGCATCATATATCAGTTTTAATGTATCGCTCATCCAGTGATAAGTGCCATTTTTATACTTCCAACGGTAATTGTGCTTATGCGTTCCTTCTTCAAAAAGTGTGGTGAGTCCGTTAAAAACCTTTTCCTTATCGTCGGGATGAATGTTGCTTGCCCAAAAATTGGGATCACTAATATAATCTTGAGGCGTATAGCCTGTAAGTTCATTCACATTTTCACTTATAAAAGTGGCACCAAAAGGGGCTTTGGCCTCACAGGTATAGGTGATGGTAGTGGTAGATTTAAGTAAAAAATGCAAACGCTTTTCCGAATTAAACAACGTTTTTTTCGCCCGTTTTGTGGCTTTAAGTTTATCCGTGATCTTTTGGAGGGTTTCCAGCGCATTCTTATGCAGACCAGCGGCTTCATCCAATAGGTGACCCTGATGCTTCAATGCTTTATTCGCAGATAACAGATGTGCTGTCAGTTCCTTGTTTTTTTTAACTAGGAGCTCATCATGTTTATTTTTTGCCATATGTTGCTACTTAAATGATTTTATGAAAACTTTTCAAATCTTCATTACAATTTTTCAATTTGTGGTAAAATACTTTTATTTTTCGTCTCAAATGGTTTTTAATTTAACTCTAACACTATTTTTTTGTTTTTTTAAACTCCGATCATCTCTGGAAACTCGGATTTATTAAAAAAAATCAGCTCCCAATGTCTTGCTCTTTTTCTTGAATATGGAAAATGTATAGTTAGTGACCATAGTATTTGGTGAGTATAGCTTCAAAAAAAACCAAATACCATCATTGTATCGTTCATTGTAAATAAGAAGAATAGAACTAAGAATTTTATTTTGTTTTAAAAATAATAATAAAAATTAAACAAAATAGAAATCGATTCATAATATATTATGAATAGTTAGCTTTTTAAAACTTCATAACAATTTTTCAATTTGCGATAAACACCTTTTATTTTTCGTCTCCAATGGTTTTTATCTAACTCTCTAAATCATTTTTGGTTTTTTAAACTTCCATCATCTCTTGAAAATTCGATTTATAAAAAAAATCAGCTCCCAATGTTTTGCTCTTTATTAAATCCTGGAAATGGGTAGTCTGTGAACATAAAGACCGTAATGTATGATGTTTCCTTTTAATCTGTTCCAAAACACAAAGGCCTCCATTACCCGGCATCAAAATATCCAGGATGATTGTATTAGAGAATTTGCCCTAATAATGTCTATAGCACTTTGTGTACATACTGCTTTATATACCTTAATTAATCCCATGAATGATTTGTAAAAACAATATCACTATCAGCATCTAAAATCATTAAGGAATCTGGGATCGATTTAATAATACCAATTATAATATGTATGTACTTAAACATTTTAATAGTTTTGTACGAAAGATATTCCTTTTTAACTATCTTATTTGATATAATTAGAAATCTTTTAAGTAAAATATGGTGTATTAGTGCTTAGCTTAAACACCTGCTTGGTTTTATACTATTATATTTTTGAAAATCAGCAAGTTAGTTAAAATGACAAATTATATTGAACTCGTTTAAACTTTTTGTATTGAGGTGAAAATCAGTCATTTTGTGACCAGTTGAAGGCTTTTTGAGTTACATAGCATCGCTACGGAACGAAAAAAAATAAAAAATAAGTTCATTTATAGGATAGTGTGAACAAAATACCAATCAACTTAACTCACTCCAAACAGGTGCATGAGGCTGTCTAAAAACTGATTAACCCTTGTCGAACTGAGCATTGGTGAGAAACAATAGATATTTTGTTTAGAAGGCACCCAAGCGTAGCTTGTCGTAGTTTTAACATTTTAAAAACCAAAGTATCTCGACTTTAGTTTACCCTGAGCGCAGTCGAAGGGCTCAAATATGACATTCCGAATAAATCCCCACTTTTAGACAGCCTCGATCAATACAATTAACTCATGCTTTTTAAAAAAACCGGCTAATATAGCATTATAATCTATCAATCCAATGATTCAAGGATGTTTTTCAGGTTTTATTGGATTAACGGCGTAAAAAACTACTTTGCACTCCTGAATGCTCAAGATTAGATTTAAGTGCCAAAACATACCAATAGCACCAAAAACCAACACGAGAGAGTTCAATCGTAGATTAAAGCATTTAAAAAACTAAAAATTATAAAATATACTGTTTAACCTTATTACCGTTTATAAGCGTTTTTAATATTGCAAAAAGCAGGCTTCTGGTCAGGTTTGGGACTTTGAATTCAAAGGCCTCCGCAATGTTATCTTAATAACATGTATTATCAGTTTCAAAACCAGCAAAAACATGAACCCAAAAATTATACTATTTATGAAGCCACTACATTATAACATACAAGGTTTAATGATCCTCCTAATAGCTTGTATGCATAGCCTTGGTGTGGCCCAAGTAAAAATTGGAGACAATACCACTACAATGAACAGTAGTTCACTACTGGAAATGGAAAGTACCGATAAGGGGCTATTGATCCCTAGAATGACGGAAGCGCAACGCACGGCCATTGGTACCCCATCAACGGGTTTAATGGTATTTCAAACAGACCTTCCTTCAGGTTTTTATTTTTACAACGGCACAGCATGGGAAATTATGCATGCAGACACATCAAATACCCATATGGCTAACAAGGGTCTTAATGTTGTGGGAAAGGGTGCTGGATCAACTAAAACTACAACAGTTGTGATCGATAACATCGTAGCGGAACAATTTGGCAACAATGATGAATTATATTTTGATATTTCCGGTTTCACAGATTATGCGGATGGAGACGTATCGATTAATTTGATTTTTATGACCATGGGTGCAGAAACCGGTAAAATAGTCCGCTGGAATGCCATCTATAAATTACACATAGAGGGAACATCGGTTTCTGGAACCACTGGAATTTTAGACTCTGGTGATCTTGCTGTAGACCCTGGTCAATATGAGCAACAAGAAACTGCGTTTATGATACCAGAAGCGACATTGGCTGGCGTAGAATCTATTCATTTTAGAATTAAGAGAATAGCTACTGCTGGAGGAACAGCACCTAGTGCAGGACCAGCTGTTTTACACGTTAACGTTCAGTATAATGCTACTAGATAATTGCCACATCCCTCCTATTAACTTAAAAACTTACTTGAATGAAAAAATATTTACTTTTATCGGTTCTTTATTTTAGCTGTATATTCTTTGGCTTTCCCCAGATTGTCAACATGGGGGATTTACACATAAACCCATTGACAGTCGTTTATTTTGGAAGTGATTACACCAATAATGGTGTCCATAATAATGAAGGCGATCTTTATTTAAACAGTCACTTTATAAATAACGGAACCACATCGTCAACTTCGGGAACCACTTTTTTTAAAAGCGCTGTAAATAACACACTCACTATTTCGGGCACTACGGCTTCTATCCATTTTTATAATTTGGAAGTCAATGTCACCGGTATTAATAAAAAAGGGGTCTCTGTGCCAGATGGTTTTGGACTGTATGTTGAAAATTCGCTGATTTTAGAAAGTGGAGATTTACGCTTGGTTGGTGATGCACAGCTTGTGCAAACCCATACCGGTGCCAGTGCAAATACTGCGGTTTTAGGAACATTGCTGAAAGACCAACAAGGCGTTTCTACCGCTTATGCATATAATTATTGGGCATCACCTGTTACTAATAGCGGGAGTTTTTCCATGTTGGGCGGTCTTTTTGATGGCACCGACGCCAATGTAAACCCATTTACGCCACAACAAGTGTCGTTTAATATGGGATCTCCATTTAATGGAACGCCATCAATCACAGATGGTGGCGGCACCGTAACCACGCCTTTGGAAATAAGCACTACTTGGCTATATACATATTCTCGTGGAAGTGGCAGTTATGCCGATTGGATTCAAATAGACGAGAACAGTACTTTGGCTCCAGGAGAAGGGTATACCATGAAAGGCACCAATACCGTTGACCCTCTTCAAAATTATGTGCTTAAAGGAACACCCAACGATGGCACCTACCTGCTTCCAATAAGCGCGGGAGAGTCTTCCCTTATTGGAAACCCCTACCCTTCCGCTATCGATTCCCATAAGTTTATAAATGACAATATGGCTTTGTTTAATGGGACCTTATATTTTTGGGTCGATGGGAGTTCCATGTCCCATAATTTATCCGATTATTTAGGGGGTTATGCGACTCGGAATTTAACAGGCGGCACGCCACCATCGGTGGCATCTTCGCAAATTTCAGGAATAGGAGATGCCGGAAGCATTACGCCTCCCACGCAGTACATGTCGGTTGGTCAAGGATTCTTTATAGACGCTACGGCAACCGGAAACATCGTTTTTGATAATTCTCAAAGAGTTTTTAAAACGGAGAGCTCTGGCGATTCTAAATACTATAAGAGTTCTGCAAATAAAAAAACTGCTCCTGATGACAGTTATGTGAGAATAGGCTATGAAGACCCTGAAGGATTTCATAGACAATTACTTTTGGGATTTTTGCCGAATTCAACGGCCGATTTAAACTATAACCTTGGCTATGATTCAGAAATATCAGATGTTCGGGAGGATGAGCTTTTTTATATTATCGATGATAATTTAATGAAAAAACATGTTATACAGGGGGTCGGGACTTTTGATGAATTGTATGAATTTCCTTTAGGTTTAATCATTACCGAAGCAGGGACACACACGATTATGTTGGACGCTGTCGAAAATTTTAGTGGTCCCGTTTATATCAAGGATCATGTCTCGAATACAACGCAAAGTTTAAGTGCATCCCATTTTGACCTCAACTTAGCCCCAGGAGACTATTTGGATAGGTTTTCTATCGTTTTTAAACCCCAAGAAGTTCTTAATAACGACGCGTTCGAACCAAAAAATATAAGGGTGAATTATGATGGAATGGACAACATCAAAATTATCAATAAAAAACAAATAAAATTAATTGATATTTCAGTTTTTAACATACTGGGGCAAAAAATAATCGACATGAATCCGGATGTATTGACCCAAAAAGACATGACCATTCCATTGCCTTATAGTGACGGCTTGTATTTAGTAAGAATTGAATCATCACAAAGTAAAGAAACCTATAAAATTTTAAAACATTAAAAAGCAATGCTTTAAAGTGTTCTATGTTTTAAATAAGATGTTTCTGACTCTTTTAGGATTATAGATTGAATAATATCACAAAAATAATTCGATAAAATACATATAAGTCCGATATAATACACTATGTTTGTATTCTACCCAAATCATTACCATCACATTTTTTAAAATGGAAAAGGTTTGGCCCTAACTAAAAAATAGCCTATGACTAAGTCTTTTCCTTTAAAAGATGAGTATCGTGCGGTACTCCAAGAGCATCCGTACTTATATGATTGGTTAACAGATGATATACTTTACGGCGTTTGGTATTGCAACTTTAAAAAACCCACAGAATTTTTTATAAATGATTCTTTTAAGAAAACCTTAAACTACCCTACTTCAATAGTTGAAGAACCGTCAGAGGTATTTGCTGACATTTTAACCCCATTGGATAAGGAAAAGATTGATAAGGAGGTACACGATTGCCAAAAAAGTATTTCCGATCAATTTGATACCATTTTTCAGTTTAAGGATTATCTGGATGAAACCATAGATCTACAAGCCATAGGAATAACTATTTTCGAAGAGTCTGGAGACAAGAAAGGCTTGATTATAAAATTTTTGAAGCCAGAAAAAACCGAAGGATATAGTTCTAATTTATTGAATAAAATTCTTGCTTTTAAAAAATTACACAGCATTTACGATGAGACCAATGAAATTGCCAGAATAGGCGGCTGGGAGGTAAATTTGATTACCGAATCGGTTACTTGGACTAAAGTAACAAAGGATATTCATGAAGTAGAACCAACTTATAAACCCGATTTAGCTACAGGGATCAATTTTTATAAGGAAGGTCATTGCCGAGACCTGATAACCAAGTTGTTTAATAAAGCAGTAGATGAAGGGGTTCCGTTCGATGCTGAGCTTAAGATAATTACTGCAAAAGGCAACGAAATATGGGTAAGAACTTTTGGCAAACCTGAATTTGAAGATGGAAAATGTGTCAGGATTTATGGCGCATTTCAAGATATAGATGAAAAAAGGAAGCAGGAGCTGCAGATGAAGGAAACCAAGGAACGTTTCGAAAAGATTTTCACGAATTCTTCCATTGGGATACTTCTTGTCAATACGGATAACAAGGTTTTAATGGTCAACCATGCGGTCCTTAAAACTTTTGGCTTTAACAAGTCTGATAATGAGAAGGTCCTGAATATGACCTTTAAGGACATGATACATCCTGATGACCTGGAAGAAGCAAAATTATATCGACAAAAGTTGCTGGCGGGAAAAATCAACAGTTATAAGACCGAAGCCAGATATTATACAGCCAAGGGGAACATGATATGGTGCACCATATATACTTCTATGGTACGTGGCTATGAGGACTCTGATGATCTTATCATAACTCAAGTAGAGGATATTACAGAAAGGAAGGAACTGGCGCGGATTGCATTGGAGAATTCCAATAAATTTATGAATGCCTTTGAATATTCGCCTAATGGAATGGGAGTTGTTTCTATTAACGGTGAATGGCTTATGGTCAATAAAAATTTATCCCAAATGATCGGGTATAGCAAAGAAGAACTTTTGCAACTAAGATCAAAGGATATCACGCATAGGGATGATTTATATAATGACACGGAATTTTTACGGGAGTTAATAAATCAAGAACGCGAGTCGTACGGTATTAATAAGCGGTACATACATAAAAATGGTAAAATAGTATATGGTTTTTTAAATGTTTCTTTATTAAGAGATAAATATGGTAAGCCTACTTCTCTAATTGGCCAAGTTGTGGATATGACTGAAAGTGTAAAATCTGAGCGGGTATTAAAAAACACCTTAAATGATCTGCAAAACCTTCTCGCCGCCACTACACATGTCTCTATAATAGAAACAGATCTTAACGGCATAGCCCGAAAATTCAATAAAGGTGCTGAAAATCTTTTGGGATATAATGCAGCGGATGTCATAGGCGCCTTTAATGTTGGGGCATTGCACGACCCCACAGAAGTGGCCAAGAGGGGTATGGAGCTTTCAAATGAATACAAAGAGGAAATAAAGGGTTTTGAAGTATTTACATACAAAGCAAACATAGGAGAACATGACTCTAGCGAATGGACCTATATCCGTAAAAATGGTAAAAGGTTCCCTGTACAATTAGTGGTTACTGCCATTAAAAATTCCGAAGGGGAAATAACCGGTTATTTAGGGGTAGCAACAGATATATCCAAATTAAAGATGATGGAAGCTTCCTTGGTGAAGTCCAAACTCAGAGCCGAGTCTGCCAACAAGTCTAAATCTGAATTTCTCGCCAATATGAGCCATGAGATAAGAACGCCGCTAAACGGTGTGATAGGCTTTACCGATTTGCTGATGAGAACCAAGCTTTCTGCGGTTCAGAAAAAATATATGCATACCATATTTAATTCGGCAAATGCCTTGCTGGATTTATTAAATGACATACTCGATTTTTCAAAGATCGAAGCTGGTAAATTGGAAATAAACAAAGAAAGAACCGACTTGGTCCAGCTTTGTGGGCAGACTATTGATATTATTAGACATCAAGCACACGAAAAAGGATTGGAAGTGATACTGAACATCCCTCCCAATACAAAAAGGTATATCCAAGCAGATTCAGTGCGTTTGCGACAAATTCTCACGAATTTGCTGGGCAATGCCGTAAAATTTACCAAAACCGGAGAAATTGAACTTAAAATAGAAACAGAGCCAAACCCCAATAACAAAAAGGAAATGCTTTACAAGTTTTCCATCAGGGATACAGGTATAGGCATTGCCCCGAAGAATTTAAAGAAGATCTTTTCTGCCTTCGATCAGGAAGATGCATCCACCACCAGAAAATATGGAGGTACCGGCTTAGGTTTGACCATTAGCAATAAATTGCTCGAACTAATGGATACCCGTCTCCATGTCGAGAGTAAATCGGGCTCTGGCAGTACCTTTTCATTTGTGGTGAATTTTGAAATCGAGGACCAGAAAAACCGTAAAGTTACATTGGCTAAAACGATTAAAAATGTGTTGGTCATTGATGATAATTCCAACAACCGTACTATTTTAGAGAGCATGTTGGCCATTGATAAAATTGATTCAACCTTGTTTGCCAATGGCATAGATGCCATTGAATGTTTGGAAAAGGGAAACCCTTTTGATCTGGCAATAATAGATTACCATATGCCCTATTTAAACGGCCTGGATTTAATCAGGCATTTTAGGGAAGAATTGGCATTAACCTCAGAAGACCTTCCTATTATCCTATTGCACAGCTCGGGGGAAGATAAAAAAATTCACGAAGCATGTAAGAATCTGGATGTGCAATTCAATGTGGTGAAGCCCATCCAAATGAATAATCTGTTTGAATTGATTGACAACATCCAAAACCCAACCAGAAAGATCAGTCAGCATACGCCTGCCGAACAAGGTGTGAATCTACACCTGTTTTCCCCTAACATATTGGTGGCAGAAGATAATCCGGTAAATAAATTTTTGTCCAAAACCATCATACATAAAATCCTCCCCAAGGCAACCATCCATGAAGCAAATGATGGCCTTGAGGCTGTAAAACTTTATGAGACAAAAGACATAGATCTTATTTTTATGGATATACAAATGCCAAACATGAGTGGCTTTGAAGCCACTAAACGTATAAGGGGCATGGAAAAAAGTGGTGAGCACGTACCTATAATAGCTTTAACAGCAAGGACCGTAAAGGGTGAAAAAGAACGCTGTATAAAAAAAGGCATGGACGATTTTATTACCAAGCCCGTGATATTGGAAAGAATGAAAACAGCCATTATTGAATTTTTGTTAGAGCCAGATAAACAAAACCATAACAACAAAAAAAACGTAACTAAAAGCAAAGCTATTAATTGATGATATTTATTGACCTAAAACGAACTATAATCAGTGCACACAAAATATTAAATAGACCATGAACCTACAAAACCAATCCTTAAAACAAATCAAGATTTTACTTGTGGAAAATGATGCTGAACATACAAACACCTTTCTTCAATTGGCAGAGGCACAGGGCTGGATAGTTTTTACTTGCCACGGTAGTATGGATGCCATACGGTGGGTAAAGGATAATAATATCCCAGATTTAATGGTGATTGATAAAAATGCATTACCGTTGGATGGCTTTCAAACACACGATTATATACAATCGGAACTAAAAATTAGTGTACCGGTCTTAATTTCCTGCCAAATAAATGCAACGGCTAAGAAAAATAATAAGAAGTTGCTGAGTTTTATAAATAAGCCATTTTCGGAAAAATCCATTGTTCTTATAAAATCAAAACTTAAAGAACTGGGTCAGCCAACAGATATAGAAGATAAAGACTATTCGCTTGACTATTTAAGGGATTTATCTGATGGCAGTGAAGAATTTGTCCTAACGTCCTTAAATATTTTTAGGGATTCGGTGGCGGTTAAATTAATGGAAATAAAAGAAGCACTTGCAATTAACGAATTTAAGACGGTTCGTGAAATAGCACATAATATTAAACCCTCTTTTGAAATGTTGGAGAGCACGATAGGCAGTGATCTTTGCAATGACATTGTTTATAAGGTTGCTGAAGAAGAAATTTCTGGACTGGTGGAGCAATTATTTCAACTATTCTTAACAATTGATGCACAACTTCAAAAAGATATCCCAAAATTCGCTGAAGCATGAAACATCCATAACTAAAAGTTCGATACCCAAGAACAATGATTAAATGGCTGTTACGTGTGACCAATAAAAAACAATAGATATAAACACATGAAAAAAAGAATTCTGATCATAGAAGATAATCCCATGGTAGTAAAATCATTGGAATTTAAATTAATCAAGGATGGTTATACTGTAATTATCTCTGAGGATGGCAGGGATGCCATGGAAAAATTAAAGACCGAGGATTTTGATTTAATCCTTACCGACCTCATGCTACCATTTATTTCTGGTAGCGAAATAATAGAATATATAAAACAAAATATACCTGGACTGCCTATTATTGTATTATCCACATCGACCCAAGAGGATATAATCACCGAGGCCTTTACAATGGGTGTAGAAGATTTTATTACCAAACCCTTTAGTCCTAACGAGCTATCTCTTAGGGTAAGAAGGACTTTAGCTAACATTAATTAAAAACATACATATGGCATAACATTAAATTAAGATTTAAACGACCCCCAAGTCAACTAAATACCTAACCTATGAATTTTTACACCTTAATTTTTGAGGCATGGCCCTTTATCTTAAAATTGAACTTTGTTTTGAGCATTTGTTTTTTGTGTATCTCATTACTGTTAATTAGCGCTGTGTATTATCAAAGATTGAATAAAATTTTAAAGCTTAAAAGAAGACAGGCTTTGGAACACATTTTATTGAATTTTATAAACGCTTATTTATTTGATGAGGATTTTGATAAGGATAAGGAAGTGTTTATGCTAAAGGAAACGCACTTGCATACTGACTTTCATCTAAAAATAGCCATTAAACAGCTATTGATGTTCAATGAAAACCTTAAAGGGGAATCCACAGGGATGATCAAGGCACTTTTTAAGTTGCTCGGCCTTCATGATTATGTAATGAAAGATTTAAAAACCAATAGTTGGCAGAGAAAAGCAAGATCCCTTTATGTACTTTCCCAATTATCTATTAAAGTACCTGATGGGTTAATAGAGCCCCTTATTAACGATAAGCGGATTGAAGTTAGACAGCAGGCTATACTATATATATTGAATCTATCGGAAACCAACCCATTGGGTTTTCTAAACAAAATAGATAGTTCATTAACATTGTGGCAACAAATTTATATTGAGAATAGTTTAAAGAACGCCTATAAAGGTGACATTCCCGATTTTTCTCAATGGATACATCACAGGATGTCCAGTGTGGTTAGGTTTTCAGTAAGAATGATGGCAGAATTCAATCAATTTCAGAATATCCCAGCACTCATGACATTAATCGAACATAAGGAAGAGACTATAAGAATGGAAGCCATACGGAGCCTTGGCAAGATGCAGCATACGGAACTATTACCTAATTTAGTTTCTAGATTTTACAATGAAACACATGCCATAAAACAGGAAATACTAAGGACCATAAGATATAATGGCACCTATAAGCAGTTATTATCTTTTCGTTTAGGGATGTATCAGGAAAAAGACAGCATAAAAGTCAACTATTTTAGGCTTGAACATTATTTTAGGTCAAAATTATCTGTTAACTTGGACGGCATAGATTCAACTCTAAAAAAACCCTTGCTGACCACATAGTTTTTTCAGTTTTTAATAACGGGTCAATAGTATGAAAAGGGTTTGCTTTTCAATGGTATTTTAAAACGATATTAATTTTTGGATATTAATTTTCATCAGATTACAGAAATTGCCAGTTGGATATTTTTGGCTTATGGTCTCATTATTTGTTCAGGTTATATTTTTTCCGCCGTATTTTCTTTAATTGAGCTCAGGGACTACAAAAGGAGACATAATTTTCAAGATGAGATTGCCCTGCTTAAATCCTCGAGCCTGCCGCCAATTTCAATCCTTGCTCCTGCTTATAATGAAGAAGCCAATGTTGTTGAAAATGTCCGTTCCTTATTGACCTTGGCCTATCCATCCTTTGAAATTATAATTATCAACGACGGTAGCAAGGATGACACTTTAAAAATCCTTTTGGATACTTTTGATATGGTTCGGGACGACTTATTGTACCATAATCCAATTACCACTAAAAAAGTAAGGGCCGTTTATGTTTCCAAACAAAAGGCGTATAAAAACCTAAAGGTTATAGACAAGGAAAATGGAGGCAAGGCAGATGCATTGAATGCGGGCATCAATATAAGCAATCATCCAAAAATATGTTGCATTGATGTGGATTGTGTGTTGGAAAGGGATGCTTTGTTAAAGCTTATAAGACCCTTTTTAAACAATGATAAAAAGGTTATTGCCTCAGGGGGCATTATCAGGATTGCAAATTCCTGTATTATTGAAGACGGTCGCATTATAGAAGTAAGGTTACCGAACACCTTTTTGGCACGAGCCCAAATACTTGAATATTTTCGCGCATTTTTAATGGGCAGAATGGCATGGTCCAAAGTGGATGGTTTATTACTTATATCAGGTGCTTTCGGGATGTTCGATAAAGAAACCGTTATAGAAGTTGGAGGTTATAACACCAATACCGTGGGAGAAGATATGGAGCTGTTGGTAAGAATGAGAAGAATGATGCAAGAAAAAAATATGGATTATACAGTGGGCTTTGTACCAGATCCATTGTGCTGGACGGAAGTACCCCAACAATGGAAGGTATTGCACCGACAACGAAACCGTTGGACACGCGGTACTATTGAAACACTTTTATTACATAAAAAAATGATTTTTAACCCTAAATACAAAGTATTGGGAATGCTAAGTGCACCATACTGGTTCTTTTTTGAATGGCTTGCGCCCATAATCGAGTTTATTGGTATCCTCTTTTTCTTGTTCCTGTTGATTTTTGGACAAGTCAATTGGCTGGTTTTTATGATATTCTTTGGGGTGGTTTATAGTTTCTCCATTTTATTTTCCTTTACGGCCCTTTTCTTTGAAGAATTTTCGTTTCAACAGTACAAAAAATCAAAATACATACACGTATTAATAATGACAGCGCTTTTGGAACCCTTGCTTTATCATCCATTCGTCATGTGGGCTGCCATAAAAGGGAATATCGATTTTTTACGGGGCAAGAAATCTTGGGGAGAAATGGGCCGTCAAGGATTAGCAAATCATAAATCCTCTAAGGGTAAATAGAAATTTAAAAAAATATGAAGTTTAGCATAAAAAATAAGGGGATATCCAACTACTTGCGTGCCGTACTGGCATTAATTGGTGCTTTTTGGATTATAAGCAGTTATGAGCTTTATATGTCCAACCCATCAGTTAATGACCCTAATTTGGCAACGGTTTTGGTGTACAAATTATTAAATGATTTTTGGAGCGGATTTATAATTGGCATGTTATGTTTTCCTATATACTTTATTATTAGTACCATCAGAAAAAAAGTGGCCTTTGTTGTAATAAGTATAGTATTTACAGGATTGATAATACTTCAATTCTCACTTGTGAAGTATAGCATGACCACACTAATAAATTTAGGAGCCGATATTTTAGGGTATTCCTATGACGATATATTTAGTACAGTATCTGTTTCCGAATCGATATCGGTGACCTACTTTTTACCTTTTATCATTTTTCCAGCCTTGTTTTTTATTGTTTATGTTCTTCTCAAAAGATATAGTAACCCACGATTTACTATTGGTATTGGAGTTTCATTACTATTACTATTTGGTGCCTTAAAACTAACACTAGCTAATGCTTCTGCCGAAAGATTTCAAAATAAGACCGCCTATTTGGTAAAGGACATTGTAAAGTTTCAAAGCGAGAAAAGCAAAATCAATGCTTTTAACCATCAGGACAGAACTGATTTTCCGTTATTAAAACCTTTTAATAACACCGAGGACGTTTTGTCTTCATTTATAGAAGGCGAAGAAGACAAACCGAACATTGTGGTTATTGTTGTTGAAGGTTTAGGGGCTGAGTTTGTTAATGGCAATACGTATAGCGGGTTTACACCTTATTTTGATGCATTATCATCAAAATCACTGTACTGGGAGAATTTTGTTAGTACCACTGGCAGGTCTTTTGGGATATTACCATCATTATTTGGGTCATTACCCTATGGAGAAAAGGGTTTTCTGGAACTTACAGATATTCCGTCTCATCTATCATTAATAAGTGTCTTAAAAGCCAATGGCTATCATACCTCATATTATTCAGGAGGACCGTCTAGCTTTGACCGAAAAACAAATTTTCTAGAGTATAATGGTGTAGACAACCTTATAGATGAAAACAAATATGGATCCGACTTTGTTAAAACAGAAAGTAATGCCAGCGGTTTTTCTTGGGGCTATCCAGATAGTGAAATTTTCAGAAAAGCCTTATCGTCCCTGAATGTTGAAAAGCAACCACGATTGGATATTGTTATGACCCTATCTAACCATGATCCCTTCGAGTTTCCAGGAAAAGCCATTTACATGGCAAAGGTTGATAAGCTGTTGCAGGATTCCCGAAAACCAGAAGCTCTAAAAAATCAAATTTCTTCCCACAGGGATATTTTTGGATGTCTGTTATATACTGATGATGCCATTAAAGGGTTTATGGAAGCGTATTCCAAAAGACCGGATTATAATAATACCATTTTCATAATTACCGGCGATCATAGGCTGATACCAATTACACAAAAAGATAAACTCTGTAGATTTCATGTACCCTTTCTTATTTATAGCCCGATGTTGAAAAACCCCGAATCTTTTAAATCGGTATCATCACATTGGGATGTCACCCCTAGTTTGCTGAGTTATCTAATGAACAATCATAAGTTCAAGCCGCTAAAAAAAACAGCATGGATGGGAAAAGGATTGGATACGGTCAAGCATTTTAGAAATGTAAATAGTATCCCTCTTATGAGATATAAAGGAAGCATCAGTGATATGATCTACAAGGACTATCTCTTTGCCAATGATGAATTGTTCAAGATAAATGAAAATTTTGGAACCTATAAAATCACAGATAAAACCTTGATAAAAACCATTTCAGATTCATTATTGGCTTTCAAAAAGATGAACGCCTACGTTACCCAAAGAAATAAGATATTTCCTGATTCTTTAAACATTTATGTCACGCCAAAAATTGAATTTTCAGAAGCGCAATTAGCTACCATTAACACATACGCCAAAGAGAAAACCTTCGATGAGTTGTTGCTAATAGCCAGAGATTTGTCATTTAATAAAAAATATAAAATATCACAATTACTATGTGATTATATTTTAAATGAGTTTCCAAATTATACAGATGCAAGACTATTAAAAGGACGTATGCTAGCCTGGGAACAGGATTATAAAAATTCTGAAATAGCTCTGTTAAGTGCCTTACAACGCTCACCCTATTACGATGATGCCTACTTGGCCATTTTAGATCTGTATTGGTGGTCGGGTCAGGAGGAAAAATCAATAGCAGTGTTTAACAAGGCCTTAAAAAATGACATGACTAATCCTGAAATTAGCTTTAAAATAGCTAAGGCCTATCAACGTATGGAAAATATGGATCAAGCCAATAAAATAATGGATAGTATTATTAAAGTACACCCAGATAATTCAGACTATTTAACCTTTAAACAAGCCCTAAAATTATGGTAACGAACGCTATGAGCAACTATATAATGGCCATACTTTTTTTTGTGTGTACGGTGTCATTTGGGCAGCAAGTCTTTAAAGGAGATCCTGATAGAGCTTTTGAGGTAGCTCGTGAAATGGCATTTAACAAACAGCGTAAACAGGCTCAAGATACCTTGTTGCTCATTTTAACAAAGTATCCAAATTATCATGACATTAGATCGTTTTTAGCCAACACGTATTCATGGGATGGATCCTATAAAAAGGCAAAGAAAGAGTTTGGGTATATTTTAAAAAGCAGCCCAAAAAGATTAGATACTTGGGAAGCAGCCATAAAGAATGAACTTTGGAGTGAAGCGCCATTTAGCGCCTTAGAAATGTCTAATAATGCATTAAAGCATTTTCCTGATAATCCTGATATTTTATACCTAAAAGCTAGTGCTGAAGACGCTTCCAATAATAAAGAAGAAGCCTTACTCACTATTGAGGACCTCTTAAGAAACCATCCTAATCACGAAAAAGCGACAACCTATAAAAAAAATTTAATTGACAAGCTTAGTCACAACACTATAGGGTTAACATCTTCAGTGGGTATATATTCAGAAGTATTTGACCCCATGCAGTATTATTTATTAAGTTATGGAAGACAAACAAAACGAGGTAGTATATTAGCTAAAATTAATGTGAGCCATAGGTTTCAAGAAACGGGTGCGCAATTTGAAGTTGATATGTATCCTAGAATAATAAAGGGCCTATACGCCTATCTCAATTTTGGGGTGTCTAATTCATTTTTGTATCCGGATATTCGATATGGTGCCGAATTGTATAAGTCATTACCCAAAAGCTTCGAGGCTTCTATTGGATTCAGAGCCTTGAAATTTAGTACAACAACAACTATCTATACCGGATCTGTAGGCTGGTATACGGGTAATAGTTATTGGTCTTTTCGCGCTAACATTACCCCTGGAGATCCCGGTTCCAGTAAGTCAGGAACCCTTAATTATAGAAAATATAGAAGCGATGCCAATAATTATTTTAGTATTGCTGCTGGAGCAGGGATTTCACCTGAGAATAATATATTTTTTTTTGAAGGTAATGAGAATGCCGTTATAACCCTTAAATCTCAAAAATTTAATTTAGGGTATTATTTTACTACAAATGCCAATAAAAATTCTTGGGGTGTACAAGCCGGTGTATCACATCAAGAAATTAGTTTTGATCCAGGGTCTTATTTCTGGATTTATTCTTTAGCTTTATCTTGGAATATGAAATTTAGATAACAATACATAAATATAAAATAGATGAATCAAAAAATTAAAACATCCATTGCATTTACCAAAAACCTGTTAGTCACAGGAGCAATAACTGAAACCAGTAGAGAGGTAGAAGTGGATATCTGTAAATATATTTCAAAAGAAGACCATAAAACTGTTGTAGAATTTGGAATGGGACATGGTAATATAACTCGCGAAATATTAAAGACCATATCGCCAACATCTAAACTATATGCCTTTGAGGTCAATAAGAGTTTTTGTGAGCATGTGAGAGAAACCATTACAGACGATCGATTAATTATCATCAATGATGGCGCCGAAAATTTAAAAAAACACATCACTGGTAATATTGATGCTGTGGTTTCTTCCATCCCTTTTTCGTTTTTTAGTAAAAAGAAGGGATTGGCCATTATACAAAGTGCTCACGATTTATTAAGGCATAACACGTATTATAGTCAGGTGCTGTATACAAAATTCAATTTTAAAAAGTTTCAACAAATTTTTCAAGAATGTTATATGGTATCTAATAAAAAGACTATTACAGAACATATTTATTACTGTAAAAAAATAAGTACCCTTTAAATAACACGACGCTTGCCAATATATTTTTCATTATGCTTTATACATTTAAGTTGTTAAATATGGTTTTACAATTAATATTATATAAGCTTTTTAAGTTAGTTAAACTAAGAATAGCTATTGGTCATCAGGGCAAACTCACACTTTTTTCAGCCATTTTGTTTACTTAAAAACACACTTAATTATCTGATATTTAGTTAGATAGCTGTTGTTTTTCATTTTAAATTATTGTATATTATACTGATAATCAATAATTTAAGTGTTTTAAAAACAATGAACAAATTCAAGTCTATATTCAGTAAGATAAACGATCCTAGAAGCGATATAAACAAGCTTCATAACTTAGAAGACATCCTTCTTATTGGTATAATTAGTGTGATTTGTGCGGCAGATTCATGGAAAGATATGGAAACTTATGCCAAAGCAAAAGTAGATTTTTTGCGTTCATTTCTTGATTTGCCAAATGGTACGCCCTCTGATGACACCTTTAACCGAGTGTTCTCTTCCATTGATTCAGAACAATTTGAAACCTGTTTTATAGATTGGGTCTCTAATTTGATTGATATAACGGCTGGCGAGGTTATTCCCATTGATGGTAAAACCTTGAGAGGTGCTAAATCTAATGGTAAGAAATCCCCTTTTCACATGGTAAGTGCTTGGGCAAGCAAAAACAATATGGTTTTAGGACAGGTCAAGGTTTCTGAAAAATCCAATGAAATTACGGCCATACCAAAACTACTGGAACTAATTACTGTAAAAGGATGTGTAGTTACCATTGATGCCATGGGCTGTCAAAAGGCTATTGCAGAAACTATTATTAAACAAGAAGCAGATTACATCTTAGCTGTAAAAGAAAACCAAAAGCAATTGCATCAAGATATTCTAGACGAATTTCGCTTTGGCAAGACTATAGATAGCCATACCGATGAAGATCTGGGACACGGCAGGATAGAAACACGAAAATGTAGTGTTATCAATGACTTTAAATTTATTGAAGACCAAGATAAATGGACAGGGCTGGAAAGTATAGTAAAAGTAGAAAGTATTAGAGAATTTAAAAACTCCGACAAGCCAACAGAAACAGCTACAAGATATTATATATCAAGTGTGAAAACAGATGCAAAAGCACTACAGAAAATGATACGCTTACATTGGGGAATTGAAAACAAACTACATTGGGTACTCGATGTGGCTTTCTCTGAAGACGCCTCAAGAAAAAGAGCTGGTAATGCTGCCCAAAATTTCTCTATACTAAGCAAAATTGCACTAAACTTGCTAAGAAAAGATAAACAAACCAAGCAAGGACTAAAAGGAAAAAGGCTAAAAGCGGCTTACAATAACAACTATCTTATTAAGATCTTAGGAATAAAAGTGTGAGTTTGCCCTGCATGGGCACACCGAATATTACAAATTATAAAAAAACCGATTACCAAAGTGGCACACAAAATTGGGGTATCGACCAAGATAAAAACGGCAATATGTACTTTGCCAATAACAATGGGCTCTTGCAATTTGACGGTTCGTCTTGGCGTAATTACACCATATCCAACTCGCTTTCTATCAGAAGTGTGAAAATTGATGATAATACAGGTCGCATTTATGTTGGCGGGTATAATGAGTTTGGGTATTTTGAATCGGGCTTAAACGGAGAGCTGGTGTATGTTTCGTTGATAGATCTTATTGAGAACGTAAACTTTACAAAATCAGATTTTATATGGAAAATCCATATTTATAATGATGAAGTGATTTTCCAGTCTTTCAGTGTGGCCTATGTATATACCAATGGTAAAATAAAATTATTGGAAGCCCTTAATCGTTTTCAGTTTTCATATATGGTTGGCAATAGTATTTATTTTCAAGACCCTACAACTGGTATTTTAGAATACAAAAATGGAAGTTTAAATTTGCTGGATGGCACTGGCTATCTTAATAATTCTGAAATATGGGGCATCTTTTCCATGCCAAACGATAAATTATTAATAGCTACTTTAGAAAAAGGACTATTTGTTTATGAAAACGAAAAAATAACATCATGGGATACCGAGTCCAATAATTTTATTAAAAAGAACAGTTCTTTAGGAGGCGTCGCTATAAATAATGAATTAATAGTATTGAATTCTGTATTGAACGGTATCATTATTTGTGATTTTAATGGTAAAATAATTCAACATTTAAGTATTGAAAGCGGACTTCAAAACAATACGGTTTTAAGTTCTTTCATAGACAGTAAAAACAATCTCTGGCTGGGTTTGGATAATGGTATTTCGTTTGTTAATACAAATTCTCCATTTACTTATTTCTCTTCAAGCGATAACCTTAGTACCGTTTACGGCTCTGTAATACATAAAGGGTTTTTATATGCTGCGACAAACCAAGGGGTTTTTTGCCATTTATTGAACAGTTCTTTTTTAGACAACTCTTTTACTTTGGTAGAAGGCACAACTGCCCAATCTTGGAATATTCAAGTATTAGGAAACAACTTGGTATGCGCAAATAATAAGGGAGCCTTAATAATTGAGGGTAAAAAAACTATTGAAGTTTTAGACAACATAGGTTATTATACTTTTAGGAAAGTACCCAACAAACCTAACTTTGTTATAGGGTCAAACTATCTGGGATTTGCTTTATTCGAAATAACAAAAAAGGGGCTGATCTACAAAAATAAAATTAAAGGCTTTGATAAATCGTCAAATTCATTTGAATTAGATGATTCATATCTATGGTTAAACAAGGACGATCTTTTATATCAAATGGAAATTTCCAATGATTTAAAAAAATTCATATCCATAAGAACTATAACCCATTTAACTCCAGAACATCACGGAATTAGTAGCCTACAAAAAATAAATGGCAATGTCTGTTTTCAAAGCAACAATAAGTTCTATTCTTACTCTAAAAGTCAAAACACATTCAGTGAAAAAGAAGCGCTAAGTAAGTTATTTGAAGTAATACCCAATATTAATTCATTAATAGAAGATTCGCGTGGGAATTTATGGTACACCTTTAATGGGTCTTTAGGTGTATTGATGAAAGGTGAAAGGGGTAATTATAAAAAACATCAAGCCACATTTTCTAATTTAACAGGTAATTTAGTTGATAACTATCTATCTGTAAACACTATAAATCCTAAAAACATTTTTATTGGTTCCACAAATGGCTTGGTACATTTCGACTCACAGTTTACAAACAAAATCAATACTAAACCTAGAATATTTATTAGGAGTTTTTCTTTTGCAAATGATACCATCATGCAAGGCAACCCACAACAAAAAACTCATGAGTATCAAATTCCTTACAAAGCAAACAACGTTAAATTTACATTTTCTTCTCCTGAATTTGAAAATATAAACAATGTTACATATGCCTATCAATTAGAGCCATTTGATAATAAATGGAGCAACTGGACCAGAACAGCAATGAAAGAATACACCAACCTTATAGAAGGTGATTACACCATGAAAGTTAAGGCAAAAAACAGTTATGGGATTGAGTCTGATGAAGAATATTTAGCTTTCAGTATTTCCCCTCCTTGGCACAGGCATTATCTTGCCTATATAGCATATTTAATATTTTTGGCACTTGGTATTTACTTCATATCTATCATTATAAGGGCACGATATAGAAAAAGAGAATATTATAAGACTATTGAACAAAGAAAAATTTATTTAGAAAAAGAATCAAAAATTAAACAGGAGCAGTACCTAATGGAAAAGGAAATTGAAAAATTGAATAGAGACAAACTTAAAACAAGAATTCTATCAAAGGACAAGGAGTTAGTAAGTAATTCATTACAAGTTGTAAAAAAAAATAAAATCTTAAATGGCATCATCCAGAAGTTAAAGGAAATAGATACCCAATCAATGAATGAAGAAACAAAATTTCAATTTAATAAATTAAAAAAAAGCATCATTAAAGAAGTAAACACCGATAAAAGTTGGAAAGACCTAGAAAAACATATAAAAAACGTTCATTTTGAGTTTTTAAAACGATTAAAAGAAAAACACCCGACAATCTCTCCAAGAGAACTTGATTTATCTACATACTTGTTAATCAATATGTCCACCAAAGAAATAGCCGAGGTTATGAATATTTCAAACGGAGGTGTAGAACTTGCTAGATACCGATTACGGAAAAAACTTGGTTTGAAAAGAAAACAGAATCTAACAGGCTACTTAATGAATATATAATATGGCTATTTTAACTTACACACTTTTTTGGGACTATAAATTATTTTGTGTTTTAGCAATTTATTAAATTGAAAAATGATTTTAAAATTCGTAGGCAAGAAGCTAATTTTGATTTTTAATGATTTCAAAAATTTGGTTTCTCAAGATCTCATTGGTTGATATGATAATGTTTGGTCGTTTATTTTCGATTTTGATCAAAGCTTACCATCCATTGATACCCTAAAAGTCGGGATGACAGGATTTGAACCTGCGACCACACGACCCCCAGCCGTGTACGCTAACCGGACTGCGCCACATCCCGAAATAATTTCTGAAACCAAAGAACGCATTTTTATATCAAAACTGAAAAAATTTACAAAAAAATTATGACATTTTTTTTTAAATTTTTGACATAAAAAAACCGAAGCATGGTCGCTTCGGTTTAAATAATTCTGATTTAAGATAATTAATCTACAGCATCCTCAATATCATCTGCTACATTTTCCATAGCGTCTTCAACGTCATCTGCTTTGTTTTCTCTGCAACTAGTAAAAACTGTTGAGATTGTAAATAATACTAAAAATAGTTTTGCTAATTTTTTCATAAGTAATAATATTTAAAATTTAATTGATTGGTATTTATTTTTTTATAACGCCTCTTAGTAAAGATAATATAAATAAAACAAGAAAGATATAAAATAAAATTTTAGCAATTCCTGCTGATGCTCCAGCAATTCCTCCGAAACCTAATATAGCAGCTATAATAGCTACTACAATAAATATAATGGTCCAACGTAACATACTTTTTTAGATTTAATGGTTAGTTGATTTCAAAGTTTGACATTCAAACTCCTGCACTACAAAGATCCTATAAATAAGGTTTGTAATTTAACTCATTTAATAAACTTGTTAACCTTATAGAATATCTTTAAGAAAATAAAACCATGATAAACATAAATATTATAGCCTAATATAATTGGTTTCTAATCAAAAATAAAACCCATATAAGCACAGTTTCAATTCAAATTAAGTATATCTTTAACAATTATTTTTTCTTAAAAAATATCTCATATGTTAATTTGCATTCCCGATATAAGTGGCTTTACTCAATTTATGAGCGAAACGAATTCTGAACTTAGTTCGAAGGTTATCCCTGCCTTATTGAACGAAATTATTTATTCTAATGAAATAGGTTTGAAAGTTTCTGAAATTGAAGGCGATGCTGTGCTTTTCTACAGAAGGGGAAAACTGCCTCCTTTAAAGCAACTCATTTCTCAATGTGTTAGATTTTACGTTCAATTTTATAAAAAGTTAGGTGAACTTGTTGATACCCATAGTGATGAAAAAGAAAGCTACAAAATACCTGAAACTTTAGGTCTAAAAATTATATTGCATTTTGGGACTGAAGTTGAAACCGTACAAATAGGAAAGCATATTAAATTGATGGGGGAAGATGTCATTATTGCGCACAGGCTGTTAAAAAATGATATTGAAAAGAAAGAATACCTCTTATTGTCCAATGATCTTTTAAAGTACTATAATATGGATCATCTTGATGGTAATTTATATTGGAGTGAATTAAAAGATGGTGGTCATATATATGAGCACTTAGGAGAAATAGGTTATACTTATGTAGATTTAAAACCCTTAGTAAATCATATGAGGTAATTATATATTTTATATGACTATAAAAAAACCGAAGCTGTGCTTCGGTTTTTTTAGTTTAAATACGCCTTAGTATTGAGGCGTTGTAAATTCGAATTCCGAATGTTTAGCTGCTAAGTAACGTTCTGCATCTAGCGCCGCCATACAACCTGTACCTGCAGCAGTTACAGCTTGCCTATATACATGGTCTGCCGCATCGCCAGAAACGAATACGCCCTCTATATTTGTTTTTGCTGTTCCAGGAACATTAATAATATAGCCTGTTTCATCCAACTCTAAATAGTCTTTAAAAATATCGGTATTGGGTTTGTGCCCAATAGCTACGAAAAATCCAGTCGCCGGAATATCCATTTTCTCTTTGGTTTGATTATTAAAAACGCGCACACCAGTAACGACTTGTCCATCTCCTAAAACCTCGTCGGTTTCTGTATTGAATAAAATCTCAATATTCGGGG
The DNA here is from genome assembly GCF_006974145.1 of Changchengzhania lutea. Taxonomy (NCBI): domain Bacteria; kingdom Pseudomonadati; phylum Bacteroidota; class Flavobacteriia; order Flavobacteriales; family Flavobacteriaceae; genus Changchengzhania; species Changchengzhania lutea. The sequence continues at coordinate 3,938,572 of NZ_CP039456.1, forward strand.
TATTTTTTACGCGCGCTGCCATAATTTTGGAAGCACGAAATTCATCTCTACGAACCAACATCGTTACTTTTTTACAAAGTTTAGATAAATAATGAGCCTCTTCACAAGCTGAATCGCCAGCACCTACAATAACCACTTCCTGATTTCTGTAGAAAAAGCCATCACAAACAGCACATGCAGAGACACCGCCTCCGAGTTTCAAATATTTTTGTTCAGATTCTATTCCTAAATATTTTGCAGACGCTCCTGTAGATATGATAACCGTATCACAATGAATTTCGGTAGTTTCATTCACCCAAACTTTATGGATATCACCTGTAAAGTCTACTCGAGTAACCCAACCATCACGCACATCGGTTTCAAAGCGCTCCGCTTGTTTTTGTAATTCCATCATCATTTCAGGACCTGTAATGCCATCTGGGTAACCTGGAAAATTCTCAACCTCATTGGTGGTTGTTAGTTGTCCGCCTGGTTGTGTTCCTTGATATAAAACAGGTTTCATATTTGCTCTTGCTGCATAAATTGCCGCTGTATATCCCGCAGGACCAGAACCAATAATGAGACATTGTACTTTTTCTATAGTATCAGACATAATTTTTATAACATTGTTTCAAGACAAAAGTAGAATTTTTGTGGAAATCCTTACTTATAAGTTATCAACAGTTTTTATTAAAATATAAAATTTGTTTATGAAGTCGTTTAAACTTTTTTCAATTGGCTGCAAAAGGCTCCTTTTCACCCCTTTTTCGCCTTTTTATTACTTCGTAGCCCTGCTATGAAGTGCAAAAAAGTCTTTAAAATGAATAAAAAATAGCTATTTTTCGCTTCAATCAAAAAAGTTTAAACCACTTCTATTAAAAGAATTAGCTTCTGCATAAATCACAATTCATTTTCATGAAATAGGATACATTTGTTACACAAGTACAACATCCTATTTCATGAAAATGAATCTTGAATTATAACTTAAACCAGTTTTTTAATATCACAGCAGCTGTATCGGGTTCACTCTTATGAATAAACTCATTTTTAATAGCGTTATATTCATAATCTTTTTTCCATGCCTTAAAATTCTTAGAAACGGCTTTAATAGCATCGCAAATAAAGTTCACTTCTTCATTGGTCATGGTTGGATGAATAGACATACGTATCCAACCTGGGCGCTCAATTAAACAACCATCGAGTATCTTTTTTTCTATAGATTTTGATGTAGATTCGTCTACATTCAACAAATAATGCCCATAAGTTCCTGCGCAACTACATCCGCCACGAGTTTGCACTCCAAACCTATCATTTAAAAGCTTTACTATTAAGTTGTAATGTGCGTCATCAATATAAAATGAAAACACACCTAATCTATCAATATGCTCAGGAGCTAAAATTTTTAAGTTATTAATGGTATTTAACTTATCAAAAATAATGGCATTCAATTCGTGTTCTCTATCCAAAATATTTTTAACACCCATTTTTTCTTTCAATTGAATTGACAGTGCAATCTTTATGGCTTGTAAAAAACCCGGCGTTCCACCATCTTCTCTAGTTTCAATATCATCTATATAATCATGGTCGCCCCAAGGGTTTGTATAACTTACTGTGCCACCACCAGGGTTATCTGGCACTACGTTTTTATATAATTTTTTATTGAAAATTAAAACTCCCGAAGATCCTGGGCCTCCCAAAAATTTATGGGGAGAAAATGTTATGGCATCTAAATATGCATCCTCATCATCTGGGTGCATATTGATAGTCACATAGGGTGCGGAGCAGGCAAAATCGACAAAACACAGACCGTTGTTTTGATGCATGATTTTAGCAACTTCGTGATAGTTCGTCCTGATTCCCGTAACGTTGGAACAGCCCGTTATGGCAGCAATTTTTATGGGACATGCTTTGTGGGCTTCAATCAAGGTTTTCAATCCTTTTATACAGGGCAGCCCGTCTTCATTGGAAGGAATGATTCTCACCCTTGCAATGGTTTCCAGCCAAGAGGTTTGATTGGAATGGTGTTCCATATGCGACACAAAAATAATGGGTCTTTTTTCTTCTGGGATTTCTGTACAGTCTTTTAAATTCTCGCTTACTTTTAATCCTAAAATGCGCTGGAATTTATTGATGGCCCCTGTCATGCCAGTACCTACCGTGATTAACACATCATCTCCTGATGCATTGACATGGCTTTTAATAATTTTTCTTGCATCAATGTAAGCCGAGGTCATAGCTGATCCCGTGATAGCCGTTTCAGTGTGCGTGTTGGCAACATAAGGCCCTATCTCATTGAGTAGTTTTTCTTCAATAGGTCTGTACAGTCTTCCGCTAGCGGTCCAATCGGCATAGATGATTTTTTTTCTTCCATAAGGCGATTCAAAATAGTGATCATTGCCCACGATATTCTTTCTGAAAGGCTCGAAATAATCTTCTAGATTAGATCTCTTTTTAATACTGCCAACAATAGACTTCATCTTTATTATGACTTTGAATAATTCTACTTATTTAAATTTGGAAACACCTGTTTTTAACCAAGTATAGTATTCGTCAACATCTGGGGTATAGGCCACGGGGTCTAATAAATTCTCTTCATTATGATCCATGAGCACGTAAAATGGCTGTGAATTGGTCTTGTATTTAATGGTTTGCAGTTCGCTCCATTTCTGGCCAATATATTTTAACTTTTTACCAGGTTTTAATTGGGAATCCACAATGTCATCCTCATCTAATTTACGCTTATCATCTACATATAGTGATATCAATACCACATCATTTTTAAGAATGTCCAGCACTTTTGGTTTTACCCATACGTTTTGTTCCATTTTTCTGCAATTCACGCAGGCATGTCCCGTAAAATCTATCATGACTGGTTTGCCCACTTTTTTGGCATAGGCCAAGCCCTTATCATAGTCATTGAATGCCAAAATGTTATGGGGCGGTATCAAATGGGCCCCTTCAGGAATTTTATCATAATCACCTCCAGGGACATTTCCAGATCCCAATTGTGTGTAGCCCACGCCGTATGGTGATTCGCTATAATGTTGTGGCGGTGGAAATGCACTGATTAAATTCAATGGCGCGCCCCATAAACCAGGGATCATATAAATTGTAAATGCCAGAACCAGCAAGCCCAAACTCAATCGTCCTACCGAAATATGGGGTAATGGCGAATCATGTGGTAATTGTATTTTTCCGAAAAGGTAAAAGGCCAATGCTCCGAATATGGCGATCCATATGGCAATAAATACTTCGCGTTCCAGCCAGTGCAGTTGCAAGACTAAATCGGCATTCGATAGAAACTTGAATGCTAATGCCAATTCTAAAAAGCCCAATACCACTTTTACGGTATTTAGCCATCCTCCAGATCTGGGCAGGGAGTTTAACCATCCCGGAAATGCGGCAAAAAGTGCAAATGGCAGTGCAATGGCGAGCGAAAAACCTAACATCCCTACAATAGGGCCAATTTGGCTACCGCCAGTGGCAGCTTCAACGAGCAGTGTCCCCACTATGGGGCCTGTACAGGAAAAGGACACTATTGCCAATGCCAATGCCATAAAGAAGATACCAATAAGCCCGCCCCTATCTGCTTGTTTATCTACCTTGTTCGCCCAGGAATTGGGCAACATAATCTCAAAGGCCCCTAAAAAAGAGACCGCAAAGATGATGAGCAGGACAAAAAATGCCAAATTGAACCACACATTGGTGGACAGGGCATTGAGCGCATCGGCTCCAAAAATCAGACTTACCAGAGTTCCCAATAGGACATATATTATTATTATTGATAGTCCGTAAATAATGGCATTTTTTATCCCGGCAGCTTTATTTTTACTCTGTTTGGTAAAGAAACTCACCGTCATGGGAATCATAGGGAATACGCACGGTGTAAGTAAAGCTGCAAACCCTGAAAAGAAGGCTATGAAGAATATGCCCCACAGTCCTTTTTTTGATTCTTTTGGGCTAGATGATTTAGCTTCTAAACTGTCTTTATTAATTTGTTCATAAGGTTCGCTAGCTATAGCCTTAGCATTTTCCGAAAGATTGAAAACCAAATCGACCTCGGTTGGTGGCAAGCATCTGGTGTCGTCACAGACCATAAATTCTACGGTCCCATGTATAGTTGCTATATCCCCTGTAATTTCAATAAGTTGAATAAAGGTCGTTTTGTCCTCAAAAAACTTAATCTTCATCTCGAACACAGGATCATTGACCGTGTGACCTTCCTCTTCTAAAGTGTTTCCAAGAGTTTTAAGAGCACTGTTGGAATCATCATAACCAAAAGTCGTGGGGATTGGGCCGCCTTCTGGCACATCCTGTGCATACAGATGCCAGCCAGGTTCTATGGAGGCCTTGGTAATTAACCTGTACTGTGTGTCTGAGACTTTTTCAACGGATGTAGACCATTTAACGGGATCCAAAATTTGGGAGTTCCCTATCGATAAAGTCAATAAGGTCAATAGAAGGTAAAGGTTTTTCATTACTAAAAAATGGATTAGTCTTTTTGATTTTTCTGTGAAGTGGTTTAAACTTTTTCGCTTCAATCAAAAAAATTTAAACCACTTCTATATCAAATTAGTGCGATAAAGATAAATAATTAAGATTTATTGAACATCTGATTTAACTTTAGTTTAATTAGATTTGAATTCATCTAAATTTAATTTTCCTTAACTGAATGCTTAGGCATGTTAAAAAAGATCATTTAATAATTTATTTTCAACTAAGCTAGCTAATGTCACTTTAAGGTTTGGTGTGCGTTCCATTTCTCTCTTGATTGCAAATATCGCTTCATTATTTCTAGCCCAACTTCGACGTGCGATTCCGTTATTTACATCGTAAAACAACATGCTCTTTAAACGTTCATCGGCTTCTGGTGTTCCATCCAGTAACATGCCAAAGCCTCCATTTACAACTTCACCCCAACCAACACCACCACCGTTATGTATAGACACCCAAGTCGCGCCTCTAAAGCTGTCTCCAATAACGTTATGAATAGCCATGTCTGCCGTAAATTTACTACCATCATAAATATTTGAGGTTTCGCGGTACGGTGAATCTGTTCCGCTTACGTCGTGATGATCTCTTCCCAGAACAACAGGGCCTATTTCGCCTAATGCAATGGCCTTGTTAAAAGCTTCTGCTATTTTAGAACGACCCTCCGCATCGGCATATAAAATACGGGCTTGTGAGCCTACAACCATTTTATTCTGTTTTGCGTTTTTAATCCACGTGATGTTGTCTTGCATTTGCAGTTGAATTTCCTCAGGGGCATCTTTCTTAATAGCTGCTAAAACGTCCATGGCTATTTCATCCGTTTTGTCTAAATCTTCTGGTTTTCCTGAAGCACAAACCCATCTAAACGGTCCAAAGCCATAATCGAAACACATAGGTCCCAAAATATCCTGTACGTATGATGGATACTTGAAATCAATATTGTTCTTTGCCATAACATCTGCTCCGGCTCTAGAAGCTTCTAGTAAAAAAGCATTGCCATAATCAAAGAAATAGGTTCCTTTGGCAGTGTGTTTGTTAATAGCAGCTGCATGACGTCTTAAAGTCTCCTGTACTTTTTGTTTGAACAGGTCTGGTTCTTCCCTCATAAGTCTATTGGATTCATCATACGATATGTCTACAGGGTAATAGCCTCCTGTCCATGGAATATGCAATGATGTTTGATCGGAACCTAAGTGAATAAAGATCCCTTCTTCATCGAAACGTTCCCAAACATCAACAATATTTCCAATAAAGGCAATGGAAACCACTTCATTGGATTGTTGCGCTTTTTTGACCCTGGAAATTAAACCATCCATGGCATCAATTAAAACATCAACCCAGCCTTGTTCGTAACGTTTGGTCGCCGCTTTTGGGTTTACTTCTGCTGCAATAGTAATACAACCGGCAATATTTCCTGCTTTTGGCTGTGCCCCACTCATACCACCTAACCCAGCTGTTAAGAATATTTTCCCATTCGGCGATTCCTCTTTTGATAAAATTTTGCGAAACGCATTCATAACCGTAATCGTAGTGCCATGAACAATACCTTGTGGTCCGATATACATAAATGAACCCGCTGTCATCTGCCCATACTGCGTAACTCCCAATGCATTAAATTTCTCCCAGTCATCCGGTTGAGAATAATTTGGAATCATCATGCCATTAGTTACAACTACTCGTGGTGCATTTTTAGATGAGGGGAACAAACCCATGGGGTGCCCCGAATACATATGTAATGTTTGCTCATCCGTCATGGTAGCCAAATATTGCATAGTGACTAAATACTGTGCCCAGTTTTGAAATACAGATCCATTACCGCCATATGTAATTAATTCCTCTGGATGTTGTGCAACCGCTGGATCCAAATTGTTCTGTATCATGAGCATTATGGAAGCTGCTTGTTTAGATTTTGCAGGATAGGTATCCATAGGTCTGGCATACATATCGTAATTTGGTATAAACCGGTACATGTAGATCCTGCCAAAATCTTTTAATTCTTGAGCAAATTCTTTAGCTAAGGTTTTATGCCAATTTTTAGGAAAGTAGCGCAGTGCATTTCTAATTGCCAATTTTTTTTCGTCAACAGATAGAATATCCTTTCTTTTGGGAGCCCTATTCAACCCTATAGAATAAGCTCTTTTTTCTGGTAATTCGGATGGAATCCCTTGTGTTAATTGCTCTTTAAATGTCATGGCTATAAACTTATTTAACTACAATTGATTTATTAACTACGAGCGCTATCATGTGATCTATATCAGGTTTTAAAACTCTATCTTCTTCTAACTTCTTAACTTTTGCTCTAATAATTCTAAAATTTTCTTCTATAATATCTGAAAATGTATGAGGTCTTCTAAATTCCAATGCCTGAGCCGCATACATGAGTTCTATAGCTAGAATTTTTTCTAGATTACCCAAGATTTGATTAAACTTTCTGCCAGAAATACTTCCCATAGACACATGATCTTCTTGTCCTAAAGAAGTTGGAATACTATCTGCAGAAGGCGGAAAACACAGCGACTTGCTTTCTGAAACTAAAGCAGCGGTTGTGTATTGTGGAATCATAAAACCAGAATTTAGCCCACCAGACTCAGTTAATAATCGTGGTAAACCATATTTCCCTTCTATTAATAAATAGCACCTTCTGTCTGAAATATTTCCTAATTCTGACGCTGCAATTGACGTATAATCTAAAGCCATAGCCAGAGGTTGTCCGTGAAAATTACCTCCAGAAATGGCAACAGTATCACTTAAAATTATAGGGTTATCTGTAACCGAATTCATTTCAATTTCTGCTAATTCCTCCAAATGATAATAGGCGTTTCTTGAAGCGCCATGAACTTGCGGTATGCAACGCATGGAGTAAGGGTCTTGAACGCGCTCACAATTCTCATGGGACATAATGTTTTCTGAATTTTTAAAAAGCATGCGCATACGCTTAGCCACTTTCAAATTACCTTTAAAAGGCCGGATGGTGTGCAATGCCTCTTTAAATGGCGAAGCACTTCCTTTGTAACCTTCAATACTCATCGCTCCTGCCAAGTCTGCCAAATCAAGTAAATAACGCATCTTATCGAGGCCAAAAATAGCATGTGCTAAAATAAACTGAGTGCCATTAATTAGTGCCAAACCTTCTTTTGCTTGCAATTGAATGGGTTCTAAATGGTGATTTTTAAGGACTTCCTTTGCATTAACTATCTTATTTTCAATCCAAAATTCACCTTCAGCAATTAAGGGTAAGAATAAATGAGATAGCGGCGCCAAATCTCCAGATGCCCCAACAGATCCTTGTTCTGGAACAACCGGAAGCAAATCATGTTCTATAAAATAAATAATACGGTTTATAACCTCTATACGAATACCTGAATACCCTTGGCACAAGGCATGTACTTTACATATCATCATGATTTTTGAGAGTTGCTTTTGTATTGGATTTCCAACGCCAACTGCATGGGTAATTAAAAGGTTCTCTTGGAGTTTGTTAGTTTGCTCAGGTGTAATTTGCACATCACATAAAGGGCCAAACCCTGTATTTATGCCGTAAACAGCCTTATTAGAATGCGCCAATATTTCTACTCTTTTTCTACTATCATTTACTTTTTTAATAGCATCATCGGCAAGTAAAGCTTTTAAGCTTCCGTTTGATATGTTAATGACCTTTTTTGCAGAAAGTCTATCTATTCCGTATTTGAACATGTTAAAATGAAGTTTAGGGTATAAGTTAATACAAAGTTATGATTATTTTTGATGCTTTATAAGACTAATTTAATCAAATATTAATAACTATTAGTAATCAATTAGAGCTTCGACATTTAAAATATTTTTTAGCTGTGGCTGAAGATTTACACTTCCGGAAAAGCAGCAGAACGCTTGTTTATTTCTCAATCAGGTTTAAGCCGTTAAATTAAGCAAATGGAAGCCGATTTAGGCTTAAGATTATTTGAACATCACAACCGAAAAGTAGAATTAACCAATACAGAAACCTATTTAAAAAAAGAATTAACAATACATCTGAAGCAGCTTGATGATATTATAGGTCATGCCCAATTGCTTCATGATGGTAAAAAGGGCCAATTAAAGATGGGCTACGTAGGTTCTGCAATGCAAGAACTTATTCCGAATTTATTATTAGAATATCGAAAAAATTATTCCGATATCATTATTAGTTTAAAAGAAATGGACAACCAAAAGCAAATTCATGATTTACAAAAACTATAATATTGATATTGGCTTTAATAAGATTAGATCGTGTACCAAAGCATATTGAAATTTTACCTGTTTTAAAAGACACCTTTTACCTTGTATTACCCGAAAATCATCCCATAGCCCCTTCTAATTATAAAAATCTCTTGCAGTTTAAAAACACTCTTTTTATATTATTTGACCCGGAATATAGCACATCTTAATTATTATAAAGTGATGTAAATTTTTAATGATAGCGGCTTCTCCCCCTATGGTATCTCATCTTACTATTCATGCGAGTTCTGTATACAAATTAGTTGAAAATAATTTGGGTATTTCTATTGGGTCGAAGTAGGTCATTACTTAGCAAAAAAAGAATAGCTTACAACACCTGTTCTAAAAATAATTACTATTTTAACCTAAACCAAAAGTCGTTGCTTTTTTTTGCTGCATCTGATTTTCCTTGGGAAAATCCTCGCACACAAAACTGCACTATTCTTATACATAAACGTTCGGCGGTATTGACCCGATAGGGCTAGATACCGCCGAACATCTGCGCAACTGCGCGGACGTTGTGGGTAAGCTGAACAGACCAAGAAAAATTGTTGATTAATTCAAGTTTTTCGATTTTTAAGAGCAAAAACTGAAATCGAAACTGAACAGTTGAAACATAAGAATATGTTGAAAATTATTCATTACAAACTAAAGAAACACGTTATGGGTAATGCTGACTTTTATAAACAATAAAAAAAAATGTATCTATTTTTTGACACAGAAACAACTGGACTACCTAAGAATTGGAAAGCACCAGTAACAAATTTGAATAATTGGCCAAGAATGATTCAAGTGGCTTGGATTTTATGTGATAATGAAGGAAATCGTATTGAAACATATGATTGCATTATTAAGCCAGAAAATTTTAGTATTCCTGTTGATTCTTCAAGAATTCACGGAATTTCTACAGAAAAGGCTATTAACGAAGGTGAAAATCTTGAAAAAGTACTTGTGAGATTTAATGAATTAGTCGAAAAATCTAATTTTATTGTAGCTCACAACATTAGTTTTGATGAAAAAATTATTGGAGCGGAATTATTAAGAAAAAGAATTCAAAGCGACTTTGGACGAAAAAGAAAATTATGTACTATGCAATCCTCGACTAATTATTGCAAAATTTCTGGACCTTACGGATATAAATGGCCAAAACTGTCAGAATTACATATTAAATTATTTGGAGTTGATTTTGACGAAGCACACGATGCATCAGTTGATATAAATGCGACAGAAAAGTGTTTTTGGGAAATGAGAAAAATAGGGCTGATATAAAGCACGTACCCACAACAAGCCTTATAAAAAATTGCTGGTTTTTAGCTTTAATAAAGGCCGTTGCTTGTTTTGTTACATCTGATTTTCTTGTTGAAAATCCTCGCACACAAAACCACAACTATTCTTAAACAAGACCGTTTTGACTGCGCAGGGCCTTGTGTTTAATACAAGAACAATGAAAAACTTATTGAACTAAATAATTTTATGGAACCAAAGATTGGAATAATTTATTCTTCTGTTGATGGGCAAACTCTAAAGATTTGTAAAAAATTGAGTGCCTTTTTCAATGAGAAACAAATACAAACAGAACTTTACTCAATTGATGATTTTAATGGAAATTTATCAGAATTTCACACATTGGTTATTGGAGCAAGTATTAGATATGGAAAACATAATGAGAAGATTTCTGAATTTATACGGAACAATAAAGATCATCTTAGCGAAATAAAAACCGCTTTTTTCTCAGTTAACCTTGTCGCAAGAAAAAAAGATAAAAATTTGGCTAATACAAATCCTTATCTGATCAAATTCTTAAAAAAAAATGAATGGAAGCCTGATTTTTTGGATGTGTTTGCTGGAAAATTAGATTATAAATCCTACTCACTAATTGATAGGATAATGATTAAACTAATCATGAAATTAACTAATGGCCCAACTAGGTCAGACGGTCCAATAGAATTTACAGATTGGAAAAGAGTAGATAGTTTCGGATTAAAGATAAGCGAGAACTATAAAAGTACTAAGCACAACAAAGAGGCATAAGAATAATTGCTCGATTTTAGCCTTAATACCAATTATAATTAAAAACATTATTGTCCGATAAAAGAATTAAGACCACTGCGCAGCTAGAACATAGAATCAAGACATGATTTTAACTAATTGATAATCATAGTATAATACATTTATCATTTCAGAAAGTATATAATTTTTTATTTTTTGTATAAGCAAGATGCAAATCTTAAAAAAATCTTTTGACCCATGCCCAACCTATTGTTCGGGCTGTTTTTACATATTTTAATTGAACACTATTGAATTAAAAATAGAAACTAAACATGAGCTTAATCATCTTTTAGCCTTTCAATTTTTTCTAATTTTAGTAATTCGTTAATATTACATTATAAGTGTGTTAGAATTTTCATTTACAGCAGGATTATTAGCCTCCATATTACATGTTATTATGGGGCCAGATCATCTTGCCGCTGTGTTGCCTTTTGCTATTGAATCAAAGAAGAAAGCATGGAAAATAGGATTGGCTTGGGGCATAGGCCATCTATTGGGAATGATTGCCATAGGGTTGCTATTTGTACTATTTAAAGAACTTATTCCTGTTGGAAAAATCTCTGAATATAGCGAACAACTTGTTGGTGTCGTTTTAATAGGCATTGGTTTATGGGCAATTTATAAGATATTCAAAACGCAAGAGCAGCACAAACACCTTCACATACATAGTGAAAATGCTCCAATTATTCATAAACATACACATGAGCACACTCATGAAACAACACACGAGCATAAACATCCAAAAAACATCAAGCAGAGTTATGCTGCTTCATTAAGCATAGGCGTTTTACATGGTCTTGCAGGTATTGCCCATTTTTTAATATTTCTTCCTGTATTGGCTTTTGAATCTCAAATGGACTCTATACTTTATATCGTCGGATTTGCTTTAGGTATCATTTTAGCAATGACCATTTTTGCGTTTGTTATTGGCAAAATTGCTTCGTCCGCAAAATCTGGACATCACGAATTATTCTTTAATGGAATCCGTCTAGCAGGTGGCTTGTTTGCTATAATAATAGGTATTTATTGGTGTGTGAGTTTCTAACAAATCCTTGGTAATTGCTCTCCAATCATGGGGCTGACTATACGTTTACCTCCAATAGCACTTTTCATAACAACCTTATTAGGGTGCTCTTTGGTAATGTCACCAATACAAACAGCATGTCTGCCTTTGCTATCATTTTGCATTAATTTAACGACTTCATCTGCAATGCCCCGATCTACAATGGCAACAAAAACACCTTCATTTGCTACATACAATGGGTCTAATCCTAAAATTTCACATGCCGCTGCTACTTGCCTTTCTAGAGGTAAATCATTTTCATTTATTGAAACGCCTTTCTTAATATCTGAAGCAATTTCGGTTAACACACTTGCCAATCCTCCACGAGTAGCATCTCTAAACAAGTGAATTCCAAGTCCAAATGCATTTATCAAATCATTCGCAATAAAATTTAAATTGGTGGTGTCACTTACTATGGTCGATTCAAACTCCAAACCTTCGCGTTGCGACATTATTGCCATTCCATGTTGAGCAATACATCCATTTACAATAATCTTATCACCAACTTTAATATTTTCAGCAGCTATATTTCCCTTAGGATTTACCGATCCAAAACCAGTTGTATTAATAAATATTTGGTCGCCTTTACCGCGCTCAACAACTTTAGTATCTCCTGTTATAATTTGAACGCCACAATTATCAGCAGTTTTTTTAATTGAATTTACAATCTTTACAAAATCGTCAACTTTCAAGCCTTCTTCAATAATAAATGCCAGTGATAAATATTTGGGTTGGGCGCCGCACATGGCGACGTCATTTACAGTACCATTTACAGCTAACTCACCAATATTTCCACCTTTAAAAAAGATTGGGGATATTACAAAACTATCTGTCGATATAGCAATTCTCCCTTCAATTTTAACAACAGAACCGTCATGTTTTTTATCTAAAAAAGGGTTACTAAACGTTTTAAAAATAATGTCGTCTAGAAGATTTCTAGTCATTAATCCACCACTACCATGTCCTAAATTAATAATCTTATAATCTATCATTATTGCTTTTTAGATTTCGTTATTACTAAAATGAAAATATGCTGCGCACGCACCTTCTGAAGAAACCATTGGAGCACCTAATGGATTTGAAGGGTTACATGTTTTTCCAAAAGCAGGACATTCCCGAGGTTTTTTTATTCCTCTTAAAATTTCTCCAGCTATACATATTGAACTTTCAGGCACTTTAATATTTTCAATATTAAATTTAGTTTCTGCATCATAAGCAATAAATTCCTTTCTCACTTTGTATCCACTGTTTGGAATTTCACCAATACCTCGCCATTCTCTATTGCCTACTTCAAAAACTTGCTGAATTACTTTTTTTGCAGCAAGATTTCCTTCTTCTTTAACAACTCTCGAATATTGGTTTTCAACTTTATGTATCCCCGCTTCCAATTGGCAAACTGCCATATAAATACCCTGCACCAAGTCTAGCGGTTCAAATCCTGTAATTATTATTGGGATGTTATATTTTTTTGATAGCGGATGATACTCTTCATTACCCATTATAGCGCAAACATGTCCAGCTCCTAGAAAAGCATCTATGTTACAAAATTCGTCGTCTAAAATAGCTTCCATTGCTGGAGGCACTAAAACATGAGATACTAAAATTGAATAATTTGTCAAGCCTTCTTTTTGTGCATGAAGTACTGACAATGCATTTGCTGGAGCGGTGGTTTCAAAACCAACAGCAAAAAAGACAACTTCTTTTTCTGGGTTGTTTTTAGCAATTTTTACAGCCTCCAAAGGAGAATATAGTATGCGTAAGTCTCCGCCATCTGCTTTAGCTTCCAATAAGCTTTTTTTGCTGCCTGGAACTCGAATCATATCACCAAAAGAACAAACTATAATACCCTTTTCCAGTAATTCTATGGCCTTATCAATAAGACTTAAAGGCGTCACACAAACCGGACAACCGGGGCCGTGTATCATTTGAACCTGTTGTGGCAACAAATCAAGAATGCCGTTGCGAACCAAACCATGAGTTTGACCACCACAAACCTCCATGATGTTCCAAGTTCTTGTTACTTTGTTGGCAATAAGATCTAAATAGCTTTTTGTAGCTTCTAAATTTCTATATTCACTTAGATATTTCATTAAAAATTCTCTTTGTTTTCACAATTTAAATAATACATAATCTGTCCGAATGCAATATTCTCATCGTTAGGTGTTAAGTTACGATTAAAATATAATTTATACTTGTTATCATTAAGTTCAATTAGCATATCCATTAAGGTTGTATTCTGAAATACGCCTCCATTTAAACAAATTTTCGAACTGTTACTGTTTTCAGCAACCATATAAATTATTGAAGCTAATGTAAATAGGAAATTAGCTGTAATTTGTTCTGTTTCAATGCCTTTTCTTAAATCTGATTGTACCCCTTTAAGAATTTGTGATGTTGGAATTGTTTTTCCTGAAAACCTCTTACAATAATTGATACAACGCTCTAAATTATAATCAACAAGGTTATTTTCAAGAAGCATAGCCGCTTCACCTTCATACGAATTAAAATCACAAATATTTAATAAAGAAGAAACCGCATCAAAGAGCCTTCCGACAGAAGATGTCTTAAGCTTATTTTTCTTTTTGATAGTCGTTAAAACTTGTAACGCTTCACTTGAAAATTTTGAATTAAGTAGGTCATTGAATGATTCGTCTGCTAAAGAAAACAAAGACAATCGAGGTTCTTTAGACATTTTATCTCCAGAAATCCAATTAAAATACTCAAAATGAGTCAACCTTTCAATGTCTTTAGAATTGTATTTAAAAAACTCGCCACCCCAAATATTGCCATCGTCTCCAAATCCTGTTCCATCCCAAACAACACCCAGAACATTATCATCTTCGAATAAATTATACTCACCAAGCACAGCGGCAAAATGCGCTTTATGATGCTGTACCTGATAAAGCTTCGTTTTCCAGTTTTTAGATAGTTCTATTCCGTGTTGAGTACTCTGATAATTAGGATGCTTATCTACTAATATCACTTCTGGTTTTTGTTCAAAAATGTTTATAAATGCGTTAATCTCTTTCACAAACCTATTGTAAACGTCACAGTTTTCAAGGTTACCTACATACTGTCCAACATATAGATGCTCATTGGGACAGAAGGCTATACTATTTTTTAAATCTGATCCTAATGCTAATATTTTTTCATTCGATTTAATCTCAATATCCAAATAATTTGGGGCATATCCGCGGGAACGCCTAAAGAGACATTCTAAACTATATTTATTGCTAATTTTTAATACTGAATCGTCTTGAGGATGTCTAATTTCGAGGTTATGATGTAAAAAATAATCTGCAACATTCTTTAGTTTAACCTCAACATCCTTTTTATGACTAATAATTGGAGAGCCATGAATATTGCCACTGGTAGCGACAATAGGGAAGTCCAATTGGTTGGCTAGTAATTGTAAGATTCCGGTATATGGTAACATGACCCCAAGTTGGTTTAACCCTGGAGCAACTGCTTGAAGCGCAATATTTCCTTTATAGTTTGATACAGATATAATTGTAATTGGTCGTTCGGTTGATGTTAGCGCTTTTATTGCTTTTGGTTTTAGCTTTATTTCTTTTTTTAAAAGGGCTAGTGAAGGATAAAGTACCGCAAATGGCTTATTAGGTCTATTCTTTAATTTTCTTAGTTTCTTAACAACAAAATCATCTTCGGCATTACAACATAATAAGTAACCACTTGTGTTTTTAATCGCTATTATTTTTCCTTCTGAAAGTAGTTTTGAAATAGTAAAAAATATATTATTTGATTTTATCTTTCCCCCATTATTATCAATAAATTCAAAAGTTATTCCACATTCATGGCACGTATTGTTTTGTGAATGGAACCTTCTGTTTGCAGGATTCATGTACTCTTCGTTACATGATTTACACATGGGAAAATCATCAATGCTTGTATGTGGGCGTTCAAACGGAAACGTTTTGGTAATTGACCAACGCGGGCCACAATTGACACAAGTTGTAAAAGCGTACTTGTACCTTCTGTTTTTAATATCGGCTATTTCTTTTTGACAATCTTCACAAATCGCAAAATCTGGAGTTAAAGGTAAGTTTACTTGACCATCTTTACTTGATGGAATAATTTGAAAACCAGTAAATTCTTGGATAGGCACTTCTTCCATAGTTTTTGAATTAATTTTAGAAACTGGAGGTGGTTTATTTATTAATTCATTATAAAAACCCCTAACATTTTGAAGCTCTCCAGTGATATAAATAATAACGCCATCTTCGTTATTTGAAACCGTTCCAGCTAATGAAAAAATTTTTGCCAGATTATATACATAGGGTCTAAATCCAACACCTTGAACTTGGCCAGAAACTATTATTTTATAAGTTTTTGCCATTTAAAAACCTTTTAAAATGTAGAATTAGGATTTTTTGTTATGTAATTCTTTACACAAGCTTAGGATGTTGGTAATAAGCATAGGCAGAGCCTCTTTTACCTTTACATTTAGGTCTATCGTCATTGGATTAATCTGCTCCACAGAAACTGTAAACAAATGAATATCGGGTACATGTTCCATTAAATAAACAGCTTCAATCATGTCTTTTAAGCCAACATCATGTACACTCAATGCCTTTGGGAAATCTGCTGCAAATTTTGGTCGAAGTTTGGTAATTGTACCTTCTGGTTTACCATCCATAGTGGCGTCAACAAAAATGATGGTTTTATATGCTTCAAAACAGTTTAAGAGCAAAAATCCGCCAGTGCCACCATCAAGAATATCAACATACTCGGGTAAATCTAATTTTGACATTTCCTGCATGGTATGAACGCCGATGCCCTCATCTCCCATCAAATAATTCCCGACTCCTAAGACAAGAATGGAATTTGACTTGTCCTTCTCAAAAAAATAGGCATCACTACTAATGGCAACAGGCGTTCTTTCCTTCATTTTCTTTGTTCAATTTAAAAACAAATTCATCCAAAATGTGTGCAACACGTAATGAATGAATTTTCTTTTCTTTATATTATCCTGTATCTTACAGCGTATCTATATCCTTTACCTTGTCTTCTTCTCTCAGTCTATCTTCACGCACAAATTTATAGCCACCAACCATAGATGAAACTTCACCACGCCCTTCTAACCAATCGTGATACATAACGAGATACACATGAACCATAGCAAAGAATATAAACAGCCACATACACACATGGTGAATTGTTCTAACTAAATAGTCCCCTCCAAAAAATGGGACGACCCATTTAAAAGATTTCGGCAACCACCAGCTAGACATGTCAGCATATAAACCAAAACCGGTAATTATCATTAGTATTGCTATAAAGAACATAGCGATATACGATATTTTTGCAATACTGTTGTGACCAATACTAATTTTAGTTACATCTTCAACTTTTTCATTTTGTAAAAATATATCCATTTTTAGTACGTGTGAAAAATTTCTCCAAAACGCTTTTCTAAAAGGCCAAAATGCTCTCCAACTTGCAAATCTATTCCCAACAAATAGCCAATAAATACGCATTATCATTACAAATAAAAACACATAAGCCGAAACAAAATGTATAAACCTTACATACCCAAAGTAATGTGTATTAGTTGCTTCTTGGCTTGATGATATTATTGCAGGAGGATCAGCAATTATAAAACCTGTTATAGTTAATACGATCACTGCAAACACATTAAGCCAATGAAATATGCGAACTGGAAGTTCCCATACCATGACACGTTTAAAATTATAGGTTTTCATAATTTAAAATTTAAACATCACAACTAGATATATTCTGAACTTGAGAAATATGTTTACCGTGTTCGTCATATAAATGTACCGCACATGCTAAACAAGGGTCAAACGAATGAATAGTTCTTATAATTTCCAACGGTAATTCTGGGTCTTCAACAGGAGTTCCTATAAGCGCAGATTCATAGGCTGAACGTTGTCCTTTAGGATCTCTGGGAGAGGCATTCCAAGTACTTGGCACTACCAGTTGGTAATTCTCTGTTTTACCTTCCTTTATTTTAATCCAATGTGCTAGTGCCCCTCTTGGTGCTTCCATAAATCCAACACCTTTAGCTTCATCTGGCCAAGAAGAAGGCTCCCAATTTTCTGTGTTTGCCATTCTTTCATCACCGTTCTTGATATTATTTATTAAAGTATCGTAGAATTCTTGCGTCCAATTAGCCACTAGTTGAGATTCAATTCCTCTAGCCGCTGTTCTACCTAAAGTCGAGAACAAAGCATCAACAGGAACGTCTAAATGTGCTAAGGCCGCATTTACTGCTTCTTGAATTTCTTTATTTCCTCTTCCGTAACCAACCAATAATCTAGCAAGTGGACCAACTTCCATTGGTAGGCCTTTCCAACGGGGCGTTTTAATAAAACTATACTTTTCTTCCACGTTTAAGAAATCATAAGGTGGTTTTGGCCCTGAGTACTTAATTTTAGTTTCCCCTTCCCATGGATGTCTTCCTTTATCTTGGCCTTCTGCATAGTTTTCATACCAAGAATTGTTTACAAACTCTTCTATTTGGTCCCCTCTATGGTCTACATCATGAACTTTAGATAGGTCTCTATTCAAAATGACACCTTGAGGGAATTTAAAGCTAGACATATCTGAATATCCATTGGTTGGGAAATCTCCATAAGACATGTAATTACCAAACCCTTTGCCTATGGCTCCCCAATCTTTATAGAATGATGCTATAGCTAATAAATCAGGAATATAAACTTGATCTATAAATTGTTTTCCTTCTTTAATTAGCTTGCCAACCATCGCTAAACGTTCTGCATTTATGCCTCCAGGGTTTTCTGTATTTATTGCACATGCCATACCTCCAACTAAGTAATTTGGATGTGGGTTTTTACCACCAAAAATAGTATGAACTTTTACAATTTCTTTTTGCCATTCCAGTGCTTCAAGATAATGGGCAACAGCCAATAGGTTTACTTCTGGAGGTAATTTCATTTGCTTGTGTCCCCAATATCCATTAGCGAAAATGCCTAGTTGTCCGCTTTCAACAAATTTTGTAATTCGCTTTTTTATATCAGAAAAATAACCCGGTGAACTTTTTGGCCAACTGGATATGCTCTGAGCAATTTCAGATGTTTTCTTCGGATCTGCCTTAAGCGCATTAACAACATCCACCCAATCTAAGGCATGTAGATGATAAAAATGAACCACATGATCGTGCATGTACAATGTACCTGCCATAATATTTCTTACCATTTCAGCATTTGGAGGAACCTGAATTTCTAAGGCATCTTCAACAGATCTTACAGATGCCAATGCATGCACGGTAGTACAAACACCACAAGTTCGTTGAACAAATGCCCAAACATCTCTAGGATCTCTGCCTTTTACAATTTCTTCAATGCCTCTAACCATTGTACTCGAACTAAAGGCATCAACAATTTTGCCGTCTTTTATTTCTGCTTCTATTCTTAAGTGACCCTCGATGCGCGTTATGGGATCAACAACTATTCTATTTGCCATTGTTCTATGATTTAAGACTCAATATGTGCTTCGTTAGACTTTCCTCTTTTTATACGACTCGCCACTTCTTTTCGTTTTGAAACTGCTGCCGCAACTGCATGAACGGCAATACCACCGGCTAAAACACCAGCCGCCACTTTTCCAAAGTCATCTGCAAAGCCTTCTTCTTCAATTCCAGGAATATTGGTTCCTCTTTTGTAGAATGGTCCTGCATCCCAGAACCCAGCTTCACTACAACCAATACAACCATGACCTGATTGAATTGGATAACTTACGCCGTTATTCCATTTTATAGTGCCACATGCGTTATACGTAGTAGGCCCTTTACATCCTAATTTATACAGACAATACCCTTCTTTGGCATTTTGATCATCAAACGTTTCCGCAAAAAGTCCCGCATTGTAATAAGGACGTCTGTAACAACTGTCATGAACACGTTTTGCATAAAATGCTTTTGGCCTTCCTAATCTATCCAATTCTGGTAGTCTGCCAAAAGTTACCAGATGAACAATAACTCCAGCCATTACTTCTCCAATAGGAGGACAACCCGGAACTCTAATAATTGGTTTGTTTTTAATAATCTTATGAATTGGAGTAGCATTTGTGGGATTTGGCCTTGCCGATTGTACACATCCATTAGATGCACAACTTCCCCATGCAATAATTGCCTTGGCGCCCTCTGCTGCTTCAATTAATAAATCTTTTGCCGATCTACCAGCTATACAGCAATAGTTACCATCATCGCCCAGTGGCACAGAACCTTCAACACAAAGGATATACTCGCCTTTATGGTTTTTCATGGTAGCGTGTTTTGCAGCTTCTGCTTGATGTCCTGATGCAGCCATTAAGGTTTGCGTATAATCCAATGAAATTTTATCCAGAATTATATCGGACACAATAGGATGGTCTGATCTAATAAACGACTCACTACAACAAGTGCATTCCTGGAAATGTTCCCAAATTACAGGGAGACGTTTGGTGGTCTCAAGAGCTTTAGCGACTTGTCCAATCATTGTAGATTCCAATCCCATGAATGCAGCTATAAAAGCCGAAAATTTCATAAAATCCCTACGACTGTAACCTTGTTCTCTTATGCTCTCATAATACGTGGGGCTTAGGTCTCTTTTTTTATTCATAATAATAAATATATTAATAAAGGAATATAGATGGCCATTAGCCATTTTACCGACAGTTCTAAAGTTATTGAATCATTTGTACTCGAAAAATGATATATATCATGTTTTTGAGTCGTGTTTATTTATATTTTTATATGTTCTTTTATTTATAACAATTTATGCACGAACTATCTATAGCCTTAGGAATTGTAAGAATTGCTGAAAATGAAACAAAAAAAGCAAATGCAAAAAAAGTTGAAAAAATAGAGCTTGAAATTGGTACTCTTGCGGGAATAGAATTTGATTCTTTAGATTTTGTTTGGTCTTCTGCTGTGAAGGATACGGTCTTGGAAAATGCCATTAAAAAAATTAATGTTATTTATGGCGAAGCAAAATGCTTTGATTGTGATACAAGCTTTAAATTAGATAATATTTATGATGCCTGCCCAAACTGTAAAAGTTATTTAAAAGGCATTATAAAAGGCAAAGAATTATTAGTGAAATTTTTAGAGGTTTCTTAAAATGATTATCAATGCCATATTTTAAAGACACTGTACCAATTAACCAACTTTAAGAAAATAAAAACTATTAGTATTATGTGCGGAACATGTGGTTGTGGATCAGGAGCGGATGGGGTATCCATTCAAAATCCAAAGGAAATAAAAACTAACGAACATCATCACCATCAACATGATGGACATACGCATCATCATGGTCATTCACACGATCACCATGACAACCATTCTCACGGTCATGACCATCATCATCATAAAATGGTTATCGATTTGGAGCAGGATATTTTGCAGCAAAACGACATAATGGCCGCAAGAAACAAAGGCTATTTTGAGGCAAAAAATATTTTCGCTTTGAATTTAGTTAGCTCCCCAGGATCTGGGAAAACTTCTATTTTGGAAAAAACGTTATCAGATTTAAAAGATGAGATTCCTTTTTATGTTATTGAAGGCGATCAACAAACCCTTAATGATGCAAATAGAATTGATGCTTTAGATATTCCTGTTGTCCAAATAAATACTGGAAAAGGATGCCATTTAGAAAGTGATATGGTTTATAAAGCTGTTAAGCAGTTAAACATAACTGATAATTCTATACTAATGATTGAAAATGTTGGGAATTTGGTTTGTCCATCCATGTTCAATTTGGGAGAATCAAAGCGCGTAGTGATTATTAGTACTACCGAAGGTGAAGATAAGCCCATCAAATATCCCGATATGTTTCACTCGTCTGATATTTGCATCATAAATAAGATAGATTTGTTACCCTATGTAAACATCAACATGAATAAATTAAAAGAATACGCTTTACAAGTGAATCCGGATTTACAATTCTTTGAAGTCTCTGCTACAACCGGAGAAGGCATGACAAAGTGGTATGACTGGTTAAAAACCCAAAAACCCTAATTCGTAATCCAAAATATTATGTGTCTATCAATACCAGGGAAATTAATCGAAATTACAGCACAACTTGATGAAACTTTTAGAACAGGAAAAGTCTCTTTTGATGGTGTGGTTAAAGAAGTAAGCTTAACTCTTGTTCCAGAAGCAAATATTGGCGATTACGTCATGGTACATGTTGGTGCGGCTATAAGCGTAGTTGATGAGGAAGAAGCAAAAAAAACTTTTCAGATTTTAAAACAACTCGGTGAACTTCATGAATTGAATGAAGGCGAAGCGTAATACCATAATTATTTCAGGACTGTGCATATGACACACATCCTTGATTTCTAAACTATATTCAATAAAAAAAGTAACCTTAATAATCCTATTAATATCTACTGCATTAAATGCTCAAATTGGAAATACATTCGAATCTGCTACTCTATATTTAAGAAATAACGAAGTTTTAAAAGGAGAGGCAAGAATACTTAAAGACGGAACAATTAAATTTAGAAAAAAAAAGAAAGAGAAAAAAATAATTTACACTTACCGAAAAGTCAAAAAAATAGAAATATACGAAGACGGAGTTAATGAATGTTATAAGTATAAATTTATTGCAGGAAAGATACCTAAATTAATGAAAGTAATTAGAGAATATCCTGGACGAATCAATTTATTCGTAATTGAATACCATAATAATAATTCTGGAGCTTTTAATACTGGACAAACATCATAAATAATGACTCCCGCAGGAAAAACAAATGTAGTTACTAATACAGGATCAATTATGAATTCTGGAGTAGCATTAGGTGTAGTAAATGAATATTATGTCAATAAAGGCAGTGGACATGAAGTAATTAAAATAGGTAATGACCATCCTGTTTTCGGAAAACGCCATTTCAAAAAAAACGTTAATGAATTCTTTAAAGATTGCCCAGAAATTATAAGGAAAGTAAAGGAAAATGAATTTCGCAGAAGAGAAATGGTTTCTATTGTAGATTTTTATAATGAAAATTGTGCTTCCAAATAAACTGTTTCCAATAACTAAGTCTTCGTGTGGCATGAAATGCCCAACATGGAGACCGTGTTGACTGAACTGGGTTAGTATGCTGTTAGTGTCAACATCCAAAATTTTCTTTTAGGAATTTTAGTACTGTCGCGCTTATAATTAACTGTAAATGAACAACCCCAAAGCAGAGTTTCGAGGTATCTACTTAGCCAAACAAACTTAGTTGACTTTTATGGTAACTCTTGTATTCTTTCGTGTCATCCCCTTGATTACTGATATACTTCTGGATTACTTCTTCATTCGCATACTGTCCAACTGTATTTACATAATATCCACTGCTCCAAAATTGACCTCCCCATAACTGCTGTTTAACTTCTGGATGTAGTCGAAAAAGCTCTTTGGCTGTAATACTCTTTATTGTTTGATCTATCTTTTTTACCGATAACATTGGAACACTTTGAAGTAAAAAATGAACATGATTCTCATCTGAACCAATCTCTAAAAACTCTATTCCAAATCGCTTTTCATTATTTATACATACCTCGACCAAACTCAACTCTACATTCTCAGAAAGTATACTCCTACGATATTTTATAGCGCAAACTAAATGATATAGTAACAAGCTCTTATTGTGCCTCTTATGAATATGCTAACTCATAAGACAAATATAATCACTTAGTTACCATACCCCGAAGCAGAGCTTCGAGGTATTCTCTTGATTAAACAAGTTAAGTTATTCTTTGATTTTTTAGTAACTATTCAGTGGAAATTCACTGGTTATCAACAAATTCGTGTTGTACTCTTCTTGTTTTTCGAAAATCATTGGTTCTATTGACATTGATTGATAAGTCAATGATAGTATCACAATGAAACATCCTCAACTATTTTGATTACCGAAGCGCCAATGCATCAGTAGAATTTTTTAATGCCAAAATAAAAGCCTTTAGGGCAGAATTCAGAGAGGTTAGAAACGTGGATTTTTTCCTCTTTAGACTTACATCAATTTTTGTGTAATCCTAAAACCCCACAAGCTTTATCCTTAAACCCTTTTTCACATTCTTATGATATTGATGAAAATGCAAAAACCTGTAAGTCACAAGGTTACCAAGTTTTTGCTACTAATTGATTTGTTTAAAAGTCGGGGTAGCAGGAAGTATGCCTTAACCCTTATATCTATAATAATCAAAAAATTACATGTTATTAATTACTCTTGGTAACCGAATAGGTAACTTATTTGATAGGAACTTTTGTTACATTTTACCTTTTATTTAGTCGAGCCTTAAAAAAGAGGTTTCATTTTTCCAGTTACATCATTTTGTAATAGAATAAATTTTGATGCGCTTATTATAATTTGGGTATTGATTTTAGAAATAAGCCAAAGAGCTTCTGCTTTGAGTTTCTTCATTAATTTCTTGAAGTTAAACCCAGCAGCAGCCATTATAAAATTAATAGTATCTCCAATTTGTCCTTTAAGGAAGTTCCTAGCAGCCCTATGGTCAGATTTCAGGTGACCAATAATAGGTTCAATCGCAGCTCGTCTGCTAAAGTGTTTTCTTTTTTTCCGTTTTTGGTATTCGCTGTCTTTTTTCAATGGTGGTTTAGGGATGTTGATTTGGGTATTAGCAATCATTTGTTTGCCTTTATAACCTCTGTCCACGGTAGCTGTCTTTGGTGATTTACCTGTAAGATATTTGGTTTGTTCAATACATCCACCAAAGTATGGCCATCATATACATTTGTGCTAAAGGTCATTGCCCCTACAATAACACCTGTCTTTTGAGTGAGTACTACCGATGCTTTGCAACCATACTCATATTTTTTGTGAGCTTTTCCTTTACTCATGCAATAGGCCTCTGGTTCGTGAAGACTATAAATTTTGTTTTTAGTGTGTTTCTCTTGAGCAAGTACTTTTTTATAAAGTTCTAATTCACTACTGTAAATACCTTGTGGTAATTTGCGTTCTAATTCTCTAACCAAACGCCCTGCTATGGTTTTGAGTTTTCGCTTGGCTGCATTGGCTTTTTTTCTGCGTTTGGGGTGGTTGCCATTATAGGTATCCCTGACCAATTGCTTACTTGTACGTTTATAACTTCGTCTTAGTGCTATGTTTGATTTTTTAGCTTGTTTTACACACTTGTCAATGATCTTTTTGTGTAGTTTGGCATCTGTTGGATAGCTAATATTCTTTTCTTGTGCTGTACTATCAATACTGACATGTTTATCGTTTCCGTCTTTACCGTGTTTATCTATGGAGTGTTTTAATATTTTTTCTATGCCCTGTTCGCCTATACGATGACGAAAATGAACCAGATCACTTGCAGCACAGGGCTGTCCCCATTGTTGAACGGAATTGCCTGAAAAATATTGAAAATAGACATTCATCTCCCAATGTTCTTCCACTAGTTTCTCATCGGAGAGATTGTAGACAGTTTTTAAAATCAACAAGGAGGTCATTAACCTTATACTGTGGGCTGGACGACCTTTATTGGAATAGAATTTTTTGAATTCAGCCTCAAAATAATCCCAATCTATAGTATGTGATAGCAAGTAAAGCTCATGGTTGGGATTTAATTGCTCTTTTAATGTGGGAGCTAAAAAATGTAATTGGTTTTTTGATTCTTTTTTTGCACGCATTTGACAAGGTTTTATACAGAAAGATACTAAAACCTTGTCTTTTTTGAAAAGTTATTTAAGCTTTATTTAATCGCAATCAACTGATAAATAAATTGTTAAATGATTTATAAGGGTTGACTATTTAGGTGTGATAAATATATAATAGTATTAATTATTTTACAAGAGTAATCAGGGCTAATATTAAATGTAAATAGAAAAGGGCATTTTCAATAATTAATTTCTAATGTCATTAATTAAACAAATAACCTTTTTCACTTCTAGTTCTAACTTTTCATAGTCTTTACTGGCTATAATATCTTTTGAGATTAATTGAGAGCCCATGCCAACACAGGTAACGCCAGCATCAAACCAGCCTTTTAGGTTTTCCTCTGTAGGCGAAACTCCTCCTGTGGGCATAATGCTTGTCCATGGTTGTGGCCCTTTAATGCCTTTTACAAACTTTGGCCCGTACAGGTCGCCTGGAAATAATTTGACGATCTCACAGCCTAATTCCTCGGCTCTTGCTATTTCAGTTAAACTACCACAGCCCGGAGACCATAATACTTTTCTACGGTTACAAGCAATAGCAATATCTTCCCTTAATACAGGGGTCACGATGAAGTTTGCTCCCAAGGCCATGTACAAAGATGCAGCTGCTCCGTCTGTTACCGAGCCTACGCCCATGATCATTCCTGGTAATTCTTTAATGGCATACTTGGTGAGTTCTCCAAAAATTTCATGAGCGAAATCACCACGTGCCGTGAACTCCATTAAACGTGCCCCACCGTCATAACAGGCTTTTAAAACATTTTTGCTCAGTTCTATATCACTATGGAAAAACAAAGGGATCATCCCTATATCTTTCATAGTTTGCGCCACTTCCATTCTTGTAAATTGTGCCATTTTTCTAATTGTTTAATCGTTGATTTGTGTAGTTGTTGAACTGTTAAACCCATAAACGATCCAACAGATCAACAATTAAACATATATTATCTTGCTACGCGTCCTGAGGCGTCCCCACCCATTAATTTTTCTACTTCATCAACTGTAACTAAGTTTGCATCGCCTTTAATGGTATGTTTTAAACAGGATGCAGCAACTGCAAAATCCAATGCGTTTTGGTCGTCTTCTGGGTATTTTAACAAGCCATAGATCAAACCGCCCATAAACGAATCGCCACCACCTACTCTATCGACGATATCCGTTATTTGGTATTGGCGCGTTTCGTACATTTTTTTACCGTCGTATAAAACGCCTGCCCAAGTGTTGTGCGATGCAGAGATAGAGCCACGAAGTGTCGTAATCACTTTTTTGGCCCTTGGGAATTTTTCCATCATTTGCTTGCAGACCGATAAGAATGCTTCGGCTTTTACCTCGTGGCCATGTTTGTGAACATCTAAACCTTCTGGATGGATCCCGAAATGCTTTTCGGCATCTTCTTCATTTCCTAAAATAATATCACAATAGGAAGTTAGTTCAGTCATTATTTTTTCTCTATGTTTTTCATCACAAAAAGCCCATAGCTTTGCTCTATAGTTTAAGTCTGTGGAAATGGTAATGCCTTTTGCACTCGCCGCTTTTACAGCTTCTAAACAAACATCGGCAGCACCTTGAGAGATCGCAGGAGTAATACCTGTCCAATGAAACCATTCTACACCTTCAAATACAGCATCCCAATCTATCATGCCCGATCCAATTTCTGCTATTGCAGAATGGGCCCTATCATATACCACTTTACTGCCTCTGGAAACAGCTCCTGTCTCTAAAAAATATATTCCCAAGCGGTCGCCTCCCCAAACTATCTTATCCACTCCAACACCACGTTTGCGCATTTCCATCATAGCACATTCGCCAATATCATTCTTTGGTAAGCGCGTTACAAAATCAACATCAACGCCATAATTTGCAAGTGAAACTGCTACATTTGACTCGCCACCTCCATAAATAACATCAAAATTATTTGCTTGTGAAAATCTCAAAAATCCTTGCGGAGCTAATCTTAACATGATCTCTCCGAATGTGACTACTTTACTCATTTCAATATGTCTTATTTAATATTACTTTATTCAGAATTAATTTTTACAACTTCTTCAAACAAAAATTACCTGTTAAATCTGCCTGATGTATTACCCTCTAAAATGTTCATTACTTCATTTACAGAAGAAAAGTTTACATCACCTTCATAGGTATGTTTTAGGGCACTAGCTGCGGCTCCAAATTCCATAGCTTTAAAGTCGTCAAAATTTAATAAACCATAGATTAACCCAGCTGCATAAGCATCACCAGTTCCAATTCTATCAACAATATGAGTGATATCGAAATCGGTAGTCTCCCTAAATTCATCACCGTTCCACATTCTAGAGCGTATTTTATGCCAGGATGCATTAATAGGCGTTCTAATTTTATCAAATATTTTTTTGATAGAAGGGAACTTCTTTAATAAAAGCTTTCCAGCCTCAATAAAATCTTCATTAGAATCTCCGTAATCACTTCCTAACACTTCATTCATCTCATTGACACCACCAATAAAAATGGTTGAATAATTTAATAAATCTGATAATGTTTCTTTTGGGTCGGCCCCATATTTCCATAAACCACTTCTATATGTAGGGTCGGCTGATACCTCTATGCCTTTTTTCTTAGCTAAAACCAAACCTTCTTTTAACGTATGATATCCTCCTTCACAAAGTGCAGGAGTTATACCTGTCCAGTGGAACCATTTACAGTTTTTAAGTGAGGCATTCCAATCTACCATCTCTGGTTTAATCTCTGAAAAAGATGAATGTGACCTATTATAAGAAATAGAATTAGGACGCATTACTGCCCCTACTTCTAAAAAATAGATACCTAAAGGTAGTTTAGAACGCACTGTTGAAGAAGTATCTACTCCAAATTTTCTTAGATAAGAAATGGCAGTATCACCAACAAAATCATCAGATATGCACGAAATGTGCTTTACTTCACCACCAAAATTTGCAATTGAAATACCAACATTAACTTCTGTTCCACCGAAATAAAACTCTAGACGATTGGATTGAATGAATTTTTTGTTCCTTTCGGGGGAAAGGCGCATTATGACTTCTCCAAATGTTACTATTTGATTCATAATTGTTTGTATTCGCTATTAAATTTAGTGAGAGAAAATAGCCTTTAAAACTAGAAGGATGTTTTTTAATTTATCTTATTATAGAATGCTTATTAACTAAATGCCAATCCGCCATTAATATCCACATTATTGCCTGTTAAAAACGATGATTCATCACTAGCTAAATAAGCTACTAAATCGGCAACCTCATGTGCACTTCCTTCTCTTCTCAATGGTGTTGCACCAGCTACTTTTTCCCTAATCTCATCTTTTGTGAAGTCATCATGGAATTTAGTTCCTATTAAACCAGGACAAATTGCATTCACTCGAATTCCTTTAGGCCCAAGTTCTTTTGCCATCGCTTTAGTAAATGTGCTTACAGCGCCTTTAGAAGCAGCGTACAATGAAGATCCACCGCCACCACCATCTCTTGCTGCTTGAGAAGAAAGATTGATGATAGAGGCTCCTTTGCCCATCAAAGGTTCAAAAGCTTGCATAACAAATACAGTAGACTTAAAGTTGACATCCATAACTAAGTTAAAAAATGACTCATCCAACTCTTGTAATGACTTGCGTGCGAAAAGACCACCTGCATTATTCACCAAAATATCGACTTTATCGCCGAACGCTTCAACCGATTTTGCCTTTAAATTCTCAATATCAGCAAGTTTTGACACATCAGCTTTAACTGCAATAGCTTCACCTCCCATAGATTTAATTTCCTCTATTGTCTCCTTGGCTCCAGATTCAGAATTATAGTAGTTTACAACAACTCTAGCTCCTTCTTTCGCTAATTTAATCGATATTGCGCGACCGATGTCTCTAGAACCGCCTGTAACAACTGCCACTTTTCCTTTTAATTTACTCATTTAGTCTTTTGGTTTTTTGAAAAGTTAAATTGTGAACTACTAAAGTTTCACCTAATAACAATTTTAATATTATATCCCTAAAGCTTGCCCTCCACCAATTTGGATCGTTTCAGCTGTTATAAAAGCAGCATCTTTACTTGCCAAGAAAGAAATAACACCCGCTACATCTTCTGGTTGACCTAATCTACCTAGCATGATATTATTTGCCCAAGAAGCAAAAACTTCTGGTTTCGTTGCTTTAATTTGTGCATGGAATGGGGTATCAATGGTTCCAGGAGATACTGCATTTACCCTAATGCCATATTCAGCTAAATCTTTTGCTAAGGCTCTGGTTATGGCATGAACCCCTGCTTTAGATGTTCCGTAGATTCCTGCTCCAGGCCCTCCAGCAGTCCATCCTGCATTTGAGGTGTAATTAATTATAGAAGGGTGTTCTCCTTTTTTAAGAAAGGGTATGGCGGCTCTTGATGCAAAAAACACAGAATCGAGGTTAAGTGCCATCACAGATCTATAAAACTCAGTAGTCATTTCTTCAAATCGAGATCTTCCGCCTAATCCACCTGCATTGTTTACAAGAAGGTCTATTTTTCCGTACTTTTCACCAATCTTGGTAATGTTTGTGGTTACTTCTTCATCTTTTGTGACGTCGAAGCCGTAATATTCTGCAGTGATTCCTTCGGCTTTAAGCTCTTCAACTCTTTTAGCTCCTACTTCGTCTTCAATACCATTTAATATTACGGTATATCCATCTTTACCCAATCTTTTTGCTACTTCGAAACCAATACCACCAGTAGCTCCAGTAATTATTGCTACTTTTTCATTTAGATTACTCATATCTTTTAAATTTATTCTTTATGTTATACTTATTTTTCTTAATTTATTATTTCTTTTTCTACAGGTTCAATTTTTTTAATCAACATAAATATGGATATCACTGCCATTGGAGCTAAAATAGCTATTACTATAAACGCCGGTGTATACGATACAGATGCGATCATTGGGATTAACGAATTCATAATAATTACAGAAATTGCGGCAACACTTCCTGCTAATCCTGCTAATGTTCCAACTGAGGGGCCTTTTAATAAATCACTTGATATGGTCTGAATATTCCCAATGGCGAACTGAAAGCCGAAAAGAACAATGCTAACTATATATATAAATGTCATAGGGTTTTTCTCCGTTACCAAGAAAATAATACCCAGTAAGCCTACAAAAATCAAAGAACAACCGATGGTAATGGTTATCTTTCTGGCAGCATCCACTGATTTTTTCTCCATTAACTTACCAGAATACCAACCACCTAGTATACTACCAGCCATACCGCCTAGATAAGAAATCCATATGGTAGAGCCTATCTCTTCTATACTAAATTCGAATTTCGAATTTAAATATAGAGGCATCCACCCTACAAAAAGCCACCATATGGGTTCAATAAAAAATCTAGAAGCCAATACGCCCCACGATTCTTTATAACTTAAAATTTTCGCTACACTTAAACCTTTTCCTTTTTTTGAATCGCAAGCCTCTTTTTCAATTTGACTGTTCATAATAAGGCTTCTTTCTTTGTCGGTAATCCAAGGATGGGATTCTGGTGTTGTTTTATTTATAAATAACCAAGGAATCACCCATAGCAAACCGATTGCACCTATGATGATAAATGTTGTTCTCCAACCAAAATGACCGTATAGAAATGCAATTAATATTGGTGCAATAACACTTCCTAATGAAGCACCCGCATTGAAAATACCTTGTGCTATGGCCCGCTGTTTAACAGGAAACCATTCCCCATTACTTTTAACAGCTCCTGGCCAATTACCCGCTTCTCCTAATCCTAAGAGTGCTCTAAAAAGTGTTAATGAAAATAACCCGCGTGCAAATGCATGTAATATTGATGCAACAGACCAAACAACAATAGATACCGTAAAGCCTAAACGTGTCCCAATAATATCATATAACTTGCCTGATAAAAATTTGCCCAATGCATAGGTAATCATAAAGACATTAAGCATCACTGCATAATCTGACTCATCCATACCAAGGTCCTTGCCCATTTCTGGCCACATCACCCCAAAGGCAGTTCTATCAATATAATTGATAACTGTAGCAAGACAAATTAATGTAATAATCCACCAACGTAAACCTTTAATTTTCATCTGTTTCGTTTATTAATATTATTATAATAGGAAGTCTTCTTAAAACGAATGACTTCGTTCTAGAAAAAGGCAACATGTGCTGTTATGAAT
The DNA here is from genome assembly GCF_006974145.1 of Changchengzhania lutea. Taxonomy (NCBI): domain Bacteria; kingdom Pseudomonadati; phylum Bacteroidota; class Flavobacteriia; order Flavobacteriales; family Flavobacteriaceae; genus Changchengzhania; species Changchengzhania lutea. The sequence continues at coordinate 3,970,185 of NZ_CP039456.1, forward strand.
GTCATATGAATATAGCCTGACTATATTGCGTAGTACACTCCCCTCCTAAATATATTTATTCAAAAAATGAGAGCGTGCAATCTCATTTTTAAAATCAATTTATGTTATTTCACATTATAGCAATATTGATATAATACTCTAAAATGATCTTTCATTTTTTGTTTCGCCAATGCAGGATCTTGTTTCTTAATAGCTTCATAAATATCTGTGTGTTCCTTAATACCTAAAACAGATAACCGTTTATCACAAACATGATACTTCTCAAAATTCATAATTATTTGTGGTGTGATAGATAACATAAATGTATTCATTGTACTATTACCACTGGCCTTTGCTATTGCTAGATGAAACAACAAATCTTCTTGGACAGCATCTTCACCAGATAACACCTTTTCTTTATAGGCATCTAAAGCTTCTTTTATATTTTTTAAATCTTCATCAGTTCGTCTTAATGATGCTAACCGGACCGTTTTTAATTCTAATAATATTCTGGTTTCTACTAGCGATTTAAAACTTGGGGCTTCTAATCTTAAAATATCATCTATCATCCCATTCATGGCTACGACACCAATGTTGGCCACAAAAGTCCCGCTTTGGGGGATCGATTTCAATAAGCCATAAAACTCTAGCTTTTGTATAGCATCTCGAACGTTGCTTCTACTTACTTCAAATTTTTCGGATAACATTCTTTCGGAAGGGAGCTTATCCCCTGGTTCAAGATTTTTATAGTTTATTAATTCTTTAATCTTACTGATAATTGAATTTTGTATTTTCTGATTATCACTTAAAGTAAGTACTTCTAATTTCATATATTACAATTTAATGCTCAAATAGTTACTGTTGCAACTTCTACACAATGATTCCTCTAATTACTAATTTATTTCCTTTACTAGCTAATCTCATTATATCCATAAATTGGTTAACCAAACAATGTGGTTAAAATTAAGTAAAACGGTTTAAATTATTTGCTTTTTTAATTCATATTTTACTGGCCGTAATTAACGACCAGTGAAACATGACAAAAACTAACTCAAACTCAATTTCAATTATTAATGTTTTACTTCTAAATTATAATATTTGACAGTTGAAAAAGCACCTTCATCTTTTGTAACCAAATAGTTCCCTGCCTTAAAGTAATTTTCGAAAACACCCCATTTCTGAATATGGATATCATCATAAACTTTATTTTCCTTGTCATTTAAAATAACTTCCATTCTACCTTCTGCAGCTTTAATTTCTAAAGTAAACGGATCGAATCCTACATATTCTTCAAAGGTATATCCTTCAGCATCTCCCCAAGCATCTGTATATAATATCTCGGTGTCTGAGGCATTTAAGTTTTTTAATATTTTAGTTGTCACCCTAACTTTACCATAGGTCCAATAAAGCTTTAAAATTGGTGGTGCGTTATTATCGGCTTGACCAATTAAATCTCGTTGTGCATTTGTTAGCCTACCGTGAATTTGCATGATAATTGTTCTATGGTATTTATTATCGGTATCCTTCGACACGTCTCCCATCTGCAACTTACCTTTCATATTACCTCCTTGCTTGAAAGTCCAATTTGTATTGTTACTTCCTGGTACCATTTGTTCTCTTAGCTCGGTTCTGGAATAGGACGAGTTTGCTGTTGAGGCTCCTGGGTAGGTGTAAAACACTAAAGCTCCGTTTATAGAATCATTATAAAAAAATGGTTTTAATATGCCATTAGTCCCATAATTTAAAATCTCTGGTGGTTTAACTTCTGTAGGGTTCCCAATTGGCAGTGTCACTTTCCAATTATTTAAGTCTATATTCGGCAACTTATACGCTACTTCTTCAGTTTCCTCTGGCCCTTCTTCCCCTAACTCTTCTTCTAATATTATTTTATTTTCTTCATCGGTATTATTAGAAGAACAGCCAAACATTATGGCAAAAGCCATCATGGCTAAAAAAAAACTCTTAATACTTACCATATGTAATATTGTTTTGCTCAACTGAAAATAACTTTTAATGACCAACCTCTAATTCGTAAAACATGACTTTTGAAAATGATCCTTCATCTCTACTTTGAAAATAGTTTCCTGCTTTAAAATAGTTTTCGAAAATACCCCATCTGCGCATGTGAATATTTTCATAAACTTTATATTCATTATTATTTAGGACTACAACCATTTTTCCGTCAGACACTTTTACTTCAAGTGTAAATTTTCTAAAACCCACTTCTTGTTCAAAATTAAAACCTTCATCATTATCCCATGCATCTTCGTGAAGTAACTCTTCATCGGTGGCATGTATGTTTTTTAATACTTTTGTTTTTATCCTAACCTTACCATTATCCCAATATATTTTTAAAATAGGTGGTGCGTTATTATCATCTTCTCCTATTAAATCGCGTTGTTCATTGGTTAAACGCCCATGTATTTGCATAATAATGGTTCTGTGGTATTTCCCATTAGAATCTCTAGTTGTGGCTTCCATGGCTAACTTACCTTTCATATAAGCGCCTTGTGCAAATGTCCAGTTTACGTTATTATTACCTGGCATTATTTGCTCTCTTAATTCGGATCTAGTATACTTAGTATTTCTAGTTTTAGAATTGGTTGGCATGGCATGAAATACGATAGCACCTTGGGTTGAATCGATATACATGTAAGGCTTTGCCATCTCATTACTAGCGAAATCAAGAATTTCCGGCGGATCAATTTCATAAGGCTTTCCATCGTTATTCGTAGCTGGCAACGTGACTTTCCAGTGGCTTAAATCTATATTAGGTAGTTTATATTTTTTCCGTTTCTTCTTTTTCTTTTTAGATTTCTTTTCAATTTTAAAACCCGATTCTGTAACGTCACTTTTCTTGTTTTGAGAAGTAACGCTAACAGATAGAAATATTGATAAGATGATTACTAATAGTTCTTTTCGGAAGTTTTTCATTAATAATGGATTATAAATTATAACCTTGGGTATACCTTAACATTATCTACATATAAATCTACAGGAGTAACCGCCCACAACCATATAGATATTAGTCCAGAATCATTTGAAGTAAAATCAACTTTAACTTGAGTAAATGTTGTTTTCCCTTTAACCTCCGTTCCTAGATAAGTAACTATCGCATTTCCTGCAAGAGACTGATTAAGTGCATCAACACCATCGGTAAAATGACCATCAAGAATTTCGGCAACCATTCTTCTGCCACCTATTGGATCGTCTGCTGTATCGTCTTTTATAGCATATTCAAATTCTAGAGTATATTCCCAATTAGGAGATACTACAAGTGCTTGGTACGCATGCCTTGTATCACTACTGGCCCACTCTGCTGCAGACCTTCTTCTATTCCATTTTGCTCCTCTTGTTTTTGCCCCATTATCTGTTCCATCATACAGCAACCAAGACCCATCGCCACTAGATTCAAAACCATTATTTGACCATCCGTTTGAAAATGAAATTTTCCAATTATTACTACTATCTTCCATATCTCCGTTTAAAACGTCTGGATTAATGGGAACAAATCTATCTACTACTTCTACCTCCAAGGTTGTAGAGGCAGATGCTCCATTTGCATCACCAGCCGTGAGTGTTACCGGATAGGTACCTTCGCCTCCCTCAAACGTATAGGTAGGATCTTGTTCTGTTGAAGTATCTCCTCCTCCAAAATCCCAAAGAAACGTGGTAGATTCTGTAGCAAGGTTATTGAATTGAATGGTATTAAAATCTCTCTCTCCAGGAACATACGAAAAGTCCGCTGTTGGTAAAAAATTATCAGCTTGAGAGTTAGCATCTGGTAAATCATCTCTAAAAAGACTGTCATCACAACTAAATATAAAACTAGCTGTAACTATACAAAAAAGCAATAATGCTGTTTTATGGAAAATATTTACTTTATTTTTCATAGTTTTTTATTTTAAATATTAATATCCTGGGTTTTGTGTTAATAGGCCTCCACTTAAATTTATTTCTCTTGCCGGAATTGGCAATAATAAGGCTCTGCTATTATAGATATATCCCATTTCTGCAGCATGGGCACTCAATACAGCATCTGCAACACCAAATCTAATGAGATCGAACCAGCGCTGGTTCTCAAATGCTAATTCTACACGTCTTTCAAGTAAAAGTTCTTCTTTTGTGATGCTTGTTATCATATTTGGAGCAGTATCTGGAAACGCTCTATCTCTTATCCTTTGAAAAGAACTCAAAGCACCAGCGCCAACAGTTGCCGCACCTCCTGCCAAAACTGCTTCAACGTGCATCAAAAGTACATCGGCAAAACGTATAGCAATATAATCGTTACCGGCATTACGCGCGTTAGGCCCATAAGGGTCAGGATCTGCATTAATATCGAATCCATCAGGGAAAAACTTAGCGACTTCATTTTCATCATCTGGAAGGTTACCGTCCAAATTAGTAATAGAAACTGCTGTTCTCTCTCCTCCAAATGCATCAAAATCGGCCTTAAGGTTGGCATTAACTATGTTTTGACCATCTTCTCTACCTGCACGTACAAACGAAGTAAATTCAGAAGAAAAACTTTGGCTTTCTTGAGCATTTCCTGACTGATATTGAATAGCAAAAATAATTTCATTATTCAATTCAGAATAAAATACGTCGGAATAATTAGGTTCTAACTCAAATTGACCACTGTTAATTATGGCTTCACACAATTGCTGTGCCCCAGAATAATTAGGGCTTGCCTGTGTTAAATATACCTTTGCCAATAAAGCTTGAGCCGCAGCTTTTGATGCTCTAGATTTATAAGTGTTGTCTAGTACATTAATGGCTTCTTGAAAATCTTCTATAATTTGTGTATATACGTCTGCTACAGGCACTCTGGTAAAAAGAGGCGTTTTATCATCCGCAGGACCTATTACTGTAATAACCAATGGTACATCACCAAACAATCTAACTAATTTAAAATAAGCATAAGCTCTTAAAAATTTAGCTTCGGCTGTATATTTCGCTTGATTACCTGCATCAGCAATATCAATAAAATTAAGGACATTATTCGCTCTGAAAATAGCTTCATACATAGACGCCCAATAATCTTCAGATTCCACATTGTTGGCATTCACCACATATCTGTGAAAATCTGACTTTGAACCTTCGAGTGTTGCATTTCTCGTATTATCGGTGCGATGCTCTGTTAAAAGATGTTCAAATTGCACCCCTCTGTTAAAATTACCAATATTTGTTTCAGTATTTTCGTTTACTCCTTGAAAGGCATCATAAATTCCTATAACCCCCGCCAACACATCTGAATCAGATTGGAAAAATGCATCCACTGCCACTGCAGTATCTGGTAATGGGTTTAAAAACTCGTCACTGCAGGAAGTGAAGATAAATCCTGTAATGGCAAAGACTAAATATTTTATATGTTTCATAATTTGTTCTTTATTAAATTAAAAATCAATGTTTAGACCGAATGTTACCGTTTTATATATTGGTGTACCCGCTCTTTGCGATCCATAAGCTCTAGGATTATCGACATCTACATGCTCTGGGTTAAAACCGTGGTAATCATCTGCAGTGATATAAATCAAATTCTGAGCGGTGGCGTAAAGTCTTAGTCCTGTAACCCCTAATTTTGCTGTGATATCATCTGGCATATTGTACCCAAGATTTACATTACGTAATGAAAAGTAGTCTGCACTTGCAATAACCTCACTTGTTAACACCTTTTCTTGAATGAAGGATTCGTGTGGTACAAGACCATCAGTAACTGCTTGTGCTTCTCCCCCACTTCTGGTTCTGTTTCCAAACCAATTATAGAAATATTGATCCCCTATATTATTTACCTGGGCGCCAAGGCTACCTTGTAACATAAAAGAGAAATCAAAGGCTCCAAATTTAAATTCATTAGTAAAACTGTACACCAAATCTGGATAAGGATCTCCTAAAATAGTTTTGTCATCATCGGTAATGATACCATCTCCATTTAAATCTTTCACTATAGTGTCATCAGCTTGACCGTTAATTCGATTCCAAGGATTGTCTACATATGTTGTTCTAAATTCATCATCACTATAAGTTTCGTCTACTACAAAGCCCCAGAAAGATGATATGGGTTCGCCTATTCGGTTAATCCATTGCGAATTTCTACCATAAGTATCTTCTATTAACGCGTTGTTCGAATCACCAAAACTGAGTAGTTCATTTTGGTTGGTGGACGCAATTAAAGTCGAATTCCAAGAAAATTTCTCGCTGGAAACATTTCTCGTTCTCAACTCCAATTCCCATCCCCTGTTTTGCACTTTACCTAAATTTACAATACCACCATTAAATCCAGTAACATAAGACACTGGGTTAAATAACAGTAATTCATCACTGGTTCTTTGATAAAAATCCAGCGATCCAGATATTTTATTATTTAAAAATCCGAATTCCACTGCAGGATTTAATTCCTCTGAAGCTTCCCACTGTAACAATGGGTTTGCAATATTTAGTGACGAAACACCAGCAGCTATATTGCCATCAACAACTGCGTTGGAATTTTGTAACAACGCCAAATAGGGCCATGCGTTTACAACATCGCTACCTACATTAAAATTCTCAGCACCAGTAAGGCCGTAACTCACTCTAAACTTTAATTTGCTTAGAAAATCACTATCCCTTAAGAAATCTTCTTTATGAGCATTCCAACCTATAGATGCCGCTGGGAAATTACCATACTTTGTTTCTCTACCAAAAACGGAACTACCATCACGTCTAAAAGAAACGGACACTAAGTATTTATCAGCAAAAGCATAATTAATCCTACCAAAATAACCTACCTTTTTCAGCTCTGTATTGGATTCCAAATATTCGGCAATTGCCGTAGCACCTTGTAAGTTTTTAAGTAAATCGTTAGAAAACCCATTGCCTGTAACCTCACTATTTTCGCTTTTTCTCTGTTGTATGGTCATACCTGCTAATAGATCAAATTCATGATTACCAAATACTTTGCTATAATGTAAAGTATTATCTGAAATCAGTCTAGTTCTATTTCTATTCTGCAAATTATATTGCGCTCTACTATTTCCGGCAGCATGATGTAATGTACCATCATATCTTGTTCGCTTTCTTTGTTCCAAAGTAACCCCCAAAGATGTTTTTGCCGTAAGCCCGTCTAAAATTTCAACACTTAAAAATGTAGAACCATATAGCTTCGTATTATACTCATAATGTTCTCTCTCAACATATTGTGCATATGGATTTGAATCACCTGAAGTACGAGGTCTACTTGTGCTTCCATCTCCATTTATATCTAAGTTTAACAAATGGTTTTCATAGAAGTAATCCCCTATACCCACATCTGGATAAGACCCACGATTTATAAACTGAAGGGTTTCTGCTGTATGATAAATAGGTAACCAAGGTGATTGGCGTATTGGATTATGAATTGATGTTGGTAAACGTCTTTGTTTTGTGTAAGACGGTGTGGCACTTAGCCCAAATCTCACTTTTTTACCCAATTTTGAATCTACCTTCAAACTTGCAGTATATAATTTGTAATCATCTGTTATTACTACACCTTCATCATGAAGGTATCTTAAGGATGTACTGAACTTAGTAGTCTCGGAACCTCCTCGTGCGGCAAAAGAATGACTTGTTACGTTTCCTCCATCAAAGAAAACATCTTGCCAATCCCTGTCAATTCCAGTAGTAGCAACTAATAATTGGGCATATTGCGTTTCATTAGAAAGTTCTCCAGTTTGAGCCAGCTCCTTTTTAGCCCAACTTGAAACACTTTTTCTATAATCATCACTTCCATGCGCATCTTTAAAACCCGTGTAGGTTTGATAGCTAAATTTTGTTTTACCTTCCTTACCACGCTTTGTAGTAATCATGATGACCCCATTAGATCCTTCACTACCATAAATAGCTGCAGATGCGGCATCTTTTAAAACTTCAAAAGACTCAACATCATTCATATCAAGATTACCAAGAAAGTCTGAACTTACTACTATCCCATCAACTACAACCGCAGGACCAGAGTCAGCAGTAATAGAACCAACCCCTCTAATGGTAATGGTGGGAGCACCACCAGCTTCTGCATTGGTAGCTTGAATATTTACACCTGATACTTGGCCTATAAGAGCATCATCTACTCTTGATACTGCTATTTGGTCTAAATCATCATTAACAACTTTAGAGATAGCTCCAGTAAGGTGAGATTTTTTCTGAGTACCATAACCCACAACAACAACCTCATCCAATTGAGCCAAATCTTCAGCTAATGAGATATTAATAGTTGTTTGGTTACCAATTATTTGTACTTGTGTAGTAAATCCAATATAAGTGAATTGTAACACCTCTCCTTCATTGGCTTGTATTTGATAGTTTCCGTCGAAATCGGTGGTAGTCCCTCTAGTAGTATTTACCACAATAACATTTACACCGGGAATGGGAATGTTATCTGTAGCGGACACCACCGTTCCTTTAATGACCGTTCCATTCTGGGCAATCATTACAATATTGAAAAACAATATTATAATTAGAGTTAGCTTAGTTTTTAAATTCATAATTAGTTTTTTATGTTTAAAGTTTATTAGTAGTCTCCTAATTTTGATTAGCTTTTGGAAATTATCTAGCTAAAAAATCACTTTATTAAAAACAACTGTTCTGATTAAATTTTTGTAATTTCGCAGAACGCATGTTTTATGAAAGTAATGCATGTTTTAAGTTTTTACTTCCCTCCTAAAAGAAGTAAATGATCGTTAAAGGGATAGGCGTGCACCTATCCTTTTTTTGTACTATTTTTTCATATTGTATTAAAATTTTGTGAAGCGTTAGACATTTAGTTTAGTTGTTGTATTATTTGGAAAACCAAATTGGTTTACCAGATTGGTTTTCCAAATATATATTAATTTTTTGTTAAAACAAATTAATTCCAGATTTTAACACTGTTATTACATAAAGTCTTCACGAATTGGACTAAAAACATCAATTAATTTGCCTGCTTTCCTACAAATTGCCCCATGCATCACGTGTGGCGGAATGTAAAAAGCATCGCCAGCTTTCATCATTTTAGTTTCATTGCCAATAGTTAGTTCAAATTCGCCACTTACTACATAAGTTACTTGCGAATGGTAATGCTCATGCATGGGGCCAACGCCTCCTTCTGCAAAATTTACATCTACTAGCATGATTTTATCATCATAGCCCATTATTTTTCTTTGAACACCTTCTCCAGCGGTTTCCCATTCGATTTCATCTCCCATTAAAAACTCTTTACTTGCTCCAAATGTTTTCATTTTTATTTCTTTTTAATTTATAGTTATATACGTAAACGGTCCGACCCATTTATATTCATTGTTTGCGATTTCTAGTTTATGCTCATTGTTATTTGATGAATTACTATTAGCTAGCAGTAACATTTTTAGCTTGCCATTCACATCTTCAATTTGAATAGCGGTATAATTATCGTTATTATAAGCAACTTTTAAACTTACAATATTGCTATAAGCATTAACTGCAAATTCTGATACTGTACTATAATTTCCATGTGATTCAATTACAGATGCAAATGTTGTGTTTTTAGCATTTCTTCTAATTATAAGAGCTGGTTCTCTTCTTAAATTAAACTCTGGATCTTTTGCTCCTATTCTTGCCAAAATCAAATCATCTTCAGCATCTGCTGCGGTTGTAAGGGTATAAAAATTACCATGATTTAACCATGAAAATGTCGTATTGTCTGAAGCTGGTTTTCCTTCAGCTTCTTTCCATAAATGCTCATAACCATTTGACTTTCCCAATGGTACTAAAACTGAAGGCACTGTATATTCAAAATTCGTTTTCATGAGTTGCCCTAAGTAATAATATGGGAAATCATACTGGTTTTCACTTTCAGAAGTCACATTCATGATATCTACCACGAAAGGTTTTTCGAAATCTTCATCATCAATAATTGCAAAAGTTCGATGCAGTTGTGTTCCTGGATATGCATTCGTTTCTTTTGCACTTACTATTTGAACTTGTGGATTTGTATCATCATAAAGATGTAATTCTGAATGATGCTTACTGCCTACTTTGTATTCCCCTCCAAAATGACTAACCTCATTTTGCGTTATCGTATTATGTGCAATGGTTTGTTTTGCCCATGTTTTATTTTCTTTTAAATAATTGCCCCCGCCTTTTTGTTCTATATTAACAAAACGTGCCAAACCATAATCTTGGATAACTTCTTCACCATTTTCATATAGAGAAAAGGACAACTTATCATAATGTCCATGACTCAACCCTTGAGCTGCATATTTAAAAACAAGTTCTAAACCTTCACTTCTTAAAATGCCAACACCTCCTTGATCTCCATTGGGACCATCAGATAAATTGATTGATTTTTTCTCAAATAACTTTTCTTTACCTTCTTTAATACCTAATGCTACTGCCAATCCTGAGTCGTCTAACAAAACACAGTCTTGTTTTTTAGCAATACTTAATAATTCTGCATTGTTTCCTCCAAAATGATAGGCTATATCTACAGCTGTAACCAACTCTCTTGAATAATACGACATGCCTTTTTGTCCATCATTTAAAGGAAAAAACTCACCATCAGCATCTGATAAATTTATCAATGTATTGACTGATTTTAATAACACGCCTTCTTTATAGTCAAAAATATTAAGCTCTGGTTTTACATTATGTAATGCTTCAGCAAATATCAAAAACGGATACATAGCATAACGCTGATAGTAAGGGCCTTCGGTATAATACCCATCAGGAGAAAAAGGTTCATCTATATTAGCTAAAAACCCAACTTTTTGACCTTCAACTTTTATAAAACCTCCGTCATTATCCTTCATACCAACTTCTAAATTATCGGTTTTTAATCCATTTAGTGCTCTTTCAAGTAAGTCATCATTATCCATCACTAGTGCAATCATACCAACAGCAACATTCCCCCACGTACTATGGTTGTGTACTCGATTAAAAAATTGTGGGTTACCTTCCGAAATAAAATTTGCAAATGGAATAAATAAGTCGTTTTCTAACGTATCTCTTTCTTCTTTTGAAAGCCATTCATATATACAATCATAGGCTTGACTTGTATAAACCAACCAATTAGAATCGTTTAAACATTGCCAGAAAATTTTACCTCTTGCATACGAACGGGTTTGTGGGTGAATAGGCAAGTTTGGATATAATTTTGCATACGCCATTAGCATATCGCGTACATAAATAGCGTACTTTTCGTCTTCTAAAATTTGAAATAATACACCCGCCTTTTGAAGTATTAAAAAGTTTCGTTTGTGCCGCTCGTGTGTGTAACCCCCCGATAAATGTTTTGGTATAGGAACTTCTATACCTAATTCGATTTCGGCATCTACTTCTTCTATTGTGTTTTCTAAAGTTTTATCAAAAATTGGAATGCTTCCTAAATTTGCTCTAATATCTTTAACACCTTGTTGAGTTAAAATAAGATTTGGATGACCTGAATCATTTTCTGGAGTACTTTTTTCTTTCTTTTCAGAACAAGAAGATACCAATATCAACAGTAGAAAAAATTTCGCAAATTTCATCATTTATGTAAAATTGTTATATTTTAAAATTGGTTTACCAATTTGGTTTACCAAAAATACAATTTTATTTGAATTATCAAAATATTATAAGATTTAATTTTTTCAACTATCAATTGTATATAGTATAGCGTTTAACCACAAACAATTTAACGGCAAACTATACATTGTAGACGCCACCATTAATATCTAGCGTAGCACCAGTAATAAAGCCGTCGTATTCTGATGCCAGATATAAAACCGCTCGAGCTACATCAGCTGCGTTGCCTGCTCGTTGAATTGGAATGGAAGCCGTTGTTGTTGTCGCTGATTCTTTTGTCGTATGCGTGTTGTGAAAAGAAGTTCCAAGAATTAACCCTGGAGCGACGGCGTTAACGCGAGTACCTTGAGGTCCCAATTCAGCAGAGAGTGCTCGTGTTAACGTTAGGATAGCACCTTTACTAGTAGCGTAAGCAAGTGATCCTGGGTGACCTCCTTTACGCCCAGCCAGTGATGCCAAATTAACAATACTGCTATTGTCATTTTTTGCTAAATAAGGCGATGCGGCTCGGGTTACAAACATCATGGATGTAAGGTTAATATCCATTACCTTGTGCCAGAACCCAGTCTCCATTTCGCTCAGCATTTTACGTGCAACAAGTGAACCCGCGTTGTTAATAAGTATGTCCAGACCACCTAATACTTCTACTGTTTTTTTTGACCATTGCATTCGCATTGGCTTCGTTTGTTAAGTCACCACTTATAGCAACCGCCTTTTGCCCTTTGCTAGTTGCGTAGTCAATTAATTGGTTCGCAGTATCTGCACTAGAAAAATAGTGGATGGCAACATTAGCACCACTATTAATAAAATGCCTAGTGATTGATTCACCAATTCCTTGAGCACCAGCAGTTATTAGAACATTTTTGCCTGCTAATTTATTGTTCTTCATATTATTCTCAAATTAATTGATTTAATCATTTTTAGTGAAATAGCCTTCATTGGACACGGCATCATCACTAATAAATATACTTCCGGTTTTAAACCACACTTCAGCGTAGTTTCCGTCTTCATATTGTTTTTTAATGTCACCACCATGTATTTCAGCACCAGAACACCAATTTTTATTTACCTCTGGGGATTTTCCATTTGTTTGATTGTAAGCCCCAAGTTTAAAAAATAGACCTTCACCAGTGTACGCTTCTTTTCGTTCTACTCCATCTTGACCCATTGGCACAAATAATTTTTGTGTTTGCTCTGATATATCTGCAGTTGTTGTGTATTCTGATTCGATTAAGTTTTTTGTGAATGTTTTGGTTTCATGTCCTTTACTAATAAATTTTAAGGTCATAATACCATTCTTAACCTCGATTTCATAACTAAATTCTTCACCTAAAGCAATCCCCTCTTTAGGTTCTTCTGGGTAGGTGTTTGCTTCAGTACCAACAACAGAAAAGTCATGCCCCCAAACAGCTGTGGAATAATCCCATCTTCCAGAATTGTTATTACCTTTTGTATTGATTTCATAATGCCAAAAAACCGAACCTTTGGTATGACTAGGGAATTTTTTGTAAAATATTTTAAGTGGTTCGTTTTCATGTTTATCTGCACTATGAATTTGACCAACTACTACTGCGTGCGAAGCTGCTACGCGAGCATCACCGGTAGCAGATACATTCATTACTTTAAGTGTCGCTGTCAATTTATCATTAGCAGTTTTTGGATACCATTTTTTTACTTGCGCCAATTCAGTTCTTGTATTATTTGAAGTTCCATGTGTGTCTCCACCATTTGGTGTCTTAAAAACAATCCAATCGCTATTGCCATCATTTGCAGTATAAAAGAAATCTTTGTTTTCAAAATTATTTGCAAAACCCGCATTTGAACCATCGCCTAAAATCAATTTCCAATGATCAAAAAAAGGAATAATGTCACTTGCATAAACGGTTTTTTTGGTTTCTTTTTTATTCGTTTTTTTTGCAGTATTGTTACAGCTGTTAAGTATTATGAAAACACCGAAAATTAAGAGTGCTGATATTGATGTGATAATTTTTTTATTCATTTTTTTATTGTTTGGATTCATTATTAGAAATAATTCAAAAGTGCTAATATCCCATTATAGGAAATCACTAAAGAAAAGAACAATGCTGCATACATTCCAATATAAACACCGAGACTGGTTTTATAATCTTTCATCACCTTTTTACTGCTTAACATGAGTATAATTCCGAGTACTACAATGGGCAAGACAAATACATTAAAGACTTGTGATAAAATTTGAATCTCAATAGGATTTGCTCCAAATGCCGGCCCTATTAAAGCCACTAAACAAGCAATAGCGGTGATAATTCTAAACTGACGTGAATTGGTGTCTAAGGTTCCGGATTGATAATCGGCCACTAATAATGGTGCTATTAATAAACAAGGGAATATGGACGATAAACCAGCGCTTAAAGCCCCAAAAAAGAATATGGTAACGGCCCATTTACCAGCAACGGGTTCTAAGGTATTTGCCATATCCAAAACTTCAGTTACTACTTTTCCTTGATGAAACAAAGCCCCACAAGCAACTGCCATTATAGTGGCACTAATTATAAATATTAAAATAGCGGCTGTTATAGAATCCTTTTTTTGTTGCTCAAGATTTTTAATAGTCCACCCTTTTCCTTTTACAAAAAGGGGACGCGATAAGAAAGTGGCAGAAGCCATGGTCGTGCCAACAAATGCTGCAACCAACATTTTACCACCAGGAATCTCTGGAATGGTTGGTATTAATCCCTTAACTACATCTATTGGAAGTGGCTGCACAAAGAATAATGACAACACAAACGATAAACCCATTAAGGTTACAAATATGACTAGAATCTTCTCAAAAAAAGTATACTTCCCTACCAGCATCAGCAAGTAAAAAGTAACTATTATTATGACAGCTGTAATTAATACCGTTTCATATTTAAATGAACTTAAACCTTCAAAATTTACTGCTAAAATTTCAAAAATAATGTTTGAAGAAATACCTAAGATACCCATTAGAGAATTCCATTGTCCAAACGTAATCCCCACAATAATCAAAATCGCTAAGGCTTTACCATATTTTAAATGCTTTTTAAATCCGTAAAGGGCCGTTTCACCTGTAATCAAGGCATAATTACCATAAGCAAACATTAAAATCCCTGAAAAAAAACAGCTTAATAAAAGCACCCATAATAATTGCATTCCAAATTTACTTCCAGCAACAATCATGGACGTGACACTACCTGTTCCAATAGTATAACCAATGGCAAAAATACCTGGGCCAAAACCTAATATAATCGCAATAATTTTCTTAAGAAACGACTTTTTATTTCCGGATGTTGGCATAGTAAGGTGGTATTATTTTGGTTAGTTATTTCCAGTTAGTATGATAGAACTTTCCCGTGTCATCATCTACCCTTTGATAGGTGTGTGCACCAAAATAATCACGCTGTGCTTGTATTAAATTAGCTGATGAATTTGCTATTGCAAAGCTGTTTAAAAAGTTAATGGATTCACTTAAACACGGAATTGGCAATTCATTTAAGATACATTCAGAAACTACTTTTTTAACAGTTGGTTTTAATAATTTTATTTGCTGAATAATTTTTTCGTTAGACAATATATTATTTGTTGTTTTAAAAATTTCAACCAACTCTACCATAAGATCCGATTTGATAATACAACCGTTTGTCCAGATTCTAGACAGTTCACTTAAATTCAAATGCCAATTATAACTTTTAGAAGCTTCGTGAATTAATTTAAAACCTTGATAATGATTCATGATTCTAGCAAATTGATATGCTTTTAAAATATCGTCATTAGTCAGATTCAGCTTTGAATCGTCCTTCGATTTAAAATTTTTACTCACAGCTATTCTCTCTTCTTTATAAAAAGAAGTATAGCGAGCGAACAAGGCAGAAGCTATCATCGTACTAGGTACTCCTAACTCAGCAGTTGTTATGGTTGTCCAGTTTCCTGTGCCTTTATTTCCTGCTTTATCCATTATTTTATTAACTAGCCAATCATCGCCGTCCTTTTTTCTTAAAATATCAATGGTAATTTCCAGCAAATAACTATTTGTTATTTCTTTCCAGGATTTTAAAATATGAGCCATTTGGTCTGGATTATTACCCATAGCCTTTAAAATACTGAAAACCTCTGCCAACAATTGCATTTCAACATATTCAATGCCGTTATGTACCATTTTAACAAAATGGCCACTACCTTCGGTTCCAATATAGGTGCAACATGGCTTATTGTTTTCATCTTTTGCAGCGATGGCTTCTAAAAAGGGTTGCACTTCTTTGTAAGTATCTTTATTACCTCCCGGCATAATGGATGGCCCTTTTAAAGCGCCTTCTTCTCCACCCGAAACACCAGCTCCAACAAAATGTATATTTTTAGATTTTAAGTAATCGAACCGTTCTTTTGTTTTCTTATAATTTGAATTTCCGCCATCTATTAAAATGTCTTCTTCTGTTAAAAATGGCATCAAATCTTCAATAACTAAATCAATTATTTTACCAGCATTTACCATGAGCATAATCTTTCTTGGCGTTTGCAAAGAATTCACAAAAAATTCAATATTATCAAAGGGAAGTGCAGACGATAACTCCTCAAATTCATTCTTGAAATTAAATGCAATATTTTCTTCTACGCCATCTACATGTCTATTAAACATAGATATTTTAAATCCTTTATTTGCCAAATTTCTACTAAGGCTTTTGCCCATAACACCCAATCCAAACAAACCGAATTCTACTTTTCCTGATAACCCTTTTTTTATCACTTCTACAATATTCTTAGGCGTTAAACTTATATCTATTTTAATGGCATTTTTTGGTTCTTCTAAAATATCAAATTGCGATTTTAACAAATTAGAACTCATAAAATGATTATCCCGTTTATTAATTCTATCTAAAATTTGTTCAAATGACCCGTAAAGAAAAACCCATTTTGTATAACTTTCAATGCCACTATTTAAAATATCACGATAGCTTTTTTTTAATGCTGAACAAACAATAACACAACTGTTATTTTTCAATTGTTTTATAGCTAGTTTATTTAATGTTTGCAACCACTCCAATCTATCATCATCATTTAAAGCTTGCCCTTTTGACATTTTCAAAATATTGCTTTTAGGATGGTAATCATCCCCATCAAAAAAAGGAATTTGTAATGCCTCAGACAATAACTTACCTATGGTGCTTTTACCAACACCAGAAACACCCATGACATAAATAACTTGTTTTGAATTCATTTACTTTATAATTGTGAACTCCATTTTATTCCCAGGTTCGATCGTATGCTTTCTGTTTTCTGAAATACCATCAATAGATATGTGAATAATTTCGTCGGATAAAGATTGAATCATTAATTTATCATCGTTTAATTTTAAAAACACATCTGAAACGTCTGAAAACTCAATATTAATCTCATTTAATTGTAATTGTTTTACCGAAAAAAACATTTGAGCATACTCTTTTGTTAAAGAGGCTGATTGCTCTCCAGTGATTTTCCAAATTGAGGCATTTAGTTTCCAATCCTTCAAATCTGGATTTTCTCTTCCTTCTTCAATTCTATTTGAATAGCCTTTATAAGGATATAGTGCCGTTATAAAACTAAAATTGGTTTGGTCTTTTTTAGAAACTACAGACCAGCCTTTTCCACGTTGACCAGAACTAGCAACTTCATCTGTTGTAATTAATTGATAAATATCTAAACCCTCAGCATTATCGAAAGTTGACCTTATTAAATTTGGTGATTTTTCCAAGCTGTAATGCCCTTGCCAAACTTGTTTGTAAGTATGTTTATTATTAGATTTAAAATTATCCTTTACAATCCAAAAATCGTCTTTTACATAAATAACCTGTCGGCTGTAATCGACTCCAATATTTTCAAATCCATCGTGGCTACCAACAAATACATCTAAATCTTCACTTGTGTTCCAAACAATCATTTTTGGTTTTGGTAACTCTCTAAATTTTCCAAAACCACTACCCCCTTTATTCGATGTGTATTGCTTTCCTTGTAACTCATCATCTACCAAAGCAACATTTTTGGTCATCGAATTTTTAAACAACTCTAAATCTTTAAGCGAATATCTTACTTGATAATTTGGCAATATCACCTTGCCATTGGCCATAGCCTGAACACCTAGTATATCGCCATGCTGATGGTCTGGTTTTTTATCATCTAAGCCGTTAGAAATTATCATCATTTTATCCTCGTTATTCCAACCTTCACGCATAATGTAATACCCCGTTATTGGGAATGATAAAGATTTAGTAGTTGGTTTTACAGTCTCTATTTTTTTTAACATTTTTAACTGTTCCTCACTCAGATACCAATACATTTTGGACTTCACAAAGCTGTTAGCGAAATAGCCCATTTCTGGAGAATTAAAGAGTAAATACCCTAAAGTTAAGGCTCCCGAGATATTGTTTTTTTCTGCCCATGGATTATCGGTATCATCAGAAAGTACTGGAGCCGATTTATCTGGATAGGCAATTTTAGTCAAGGTTGTAAATAATGATTTTAATTTTTCCTCCCAAAAATCATTCACTTTTAAATGACTGTTTTTTGCTAATTGATAGACGTAGAAATAATTATCAATATCGCTCATGTGGTAATGCACGGTACGCTCAAACTGAAAGCCATCATCTTTAATTTCCTTTTCTAAATGCTTTTCTAATAACGCCATGGAACGCTCATACCACGCATCGGTATCTTTAAAATCCCTTAATAATATGGAAAGCATTGCGAGAGCAGACATCCCTCTTGTTTGATGATTTCCAGGAGTGAATTCGGGATTGTTTTCATATAAATTGGCACCATGTTGCAGTAAAGTCGCTATAGTAAGTAGTTGGTCTGAATCTGAATATTCCTTTTCGCCTAAAAACATGTTATGGATTTGCAACCAATTTAAAATGCGATACCCTGACCTGAATACTTCGTAAACCCCATTGCCGCCTTCTATATTCTCATAGTCATCTCTAACCAATGCGGCATTAAGTGACTTCAATTGGTTTTTAAAATAGTTTAAATATTCAGGGGTTTTATTTTGGTAATTATAATAAAAAGCAACATCCACCATTTTATGTTGACGTGCTAAATGTCTCAAGGCATAAGCATTGACAGACTCTCCGTTTAAATAGTTAAAAGGCAATTTCCATGGTGTGTCACCATTATATTTTGCCATGTGATCCAATGCTCTTTCTGTATGGTCTTGCCGAACTTTTGGATAAGTTTCTTGATATAATTGAAATCGCTGCTCAAAATTTTTCCAATCATAAAAATAGCGTTCAGAAAACGTCTCTCTAAAATACTGGGCTAAATGGGCTTCGGCTATAGATCCTTCATTAGTAATTTTATCCTTAACCTCAACTTTTAAATAGTTCGCTAGATTTTCATTTGAAATAATAGTGGTAGCAGGTATTTCCTGTGAAAAAATATTCTGAGATAATAGAAGTAATCCCAACAAAAATAATTGTATTGAATTTTTCATTTTTTAAACCCTTTAGTACATTAATTTTAATTTAAGGTTTTGAACTACTTTTATTTCTCCGGAATTTTTAGTAGTATTATCAACTGGTTTTTGCTCTTTTTCTCCCCATAAAACGGCAATAACTTTTACAGGATTATTACTGAATGTATTATTGGAAAAATCAACATTTACAATGCCTCGATTTTTTATCAAAATGTCCTCTTTTGAATCTTTACCAGAATTAGTAATCGTGTTATTTTTAAACACTAGATTGCCTCCAATGGTAGACTCGTCATAGCCTCCACGGTAGTAATCTAAAACAGTTTCATTTATATTGTCAAAAGTGGAATTAGTAACATATACAAACTCGGCATTATAGTCTCCTTTGTCATTGGTTTCTTTATTTAATTGAATCCCTTTATCACAATTTTTAATGATTGTGTTCGAAACCGAAACGGTATCTGCAAATGACCCTTTTGATACGCTTAGCACACTTTTAAAGTTACTTATTTCAGAATCTTTAACCCATAGATTATAAGATTTGGACATGTTTTTATCTAAGGTTGCAAATGCATCTTGTGTTTTGTTCCCTTTAAGTATAATATCTTCAATGACGAGGTTGCCCTTGGGATTCATCTCAAAAGCGGTATTTTCAGAAGTAAATACCAACTCAGCTTTGTTATTTTTATCTTTAGAAGTAATGGTGATTTTTTTGTCGATAACCAATGTTGAATCGATACTATAACTCCCAGAATTTAAGGAAAGAATATCACCTGAATTTGCCTTTTCTAGACTTTCTACCAATCTTTCATTTGTTGCAACTGAAATTGTTTTAATCTCATATTTTGGCCTTCCCGAAGAAAACCAATCTGTACCATATTTAGTTTTATCTATTAATACAGTGTTATCTTTTATAGGTATCACAATAGCTCCAACACCATTATTTTCTGAAGTTCTTTTATTACCAAAAATATCTGTGGTAATGGTTTCAAAATCAAAACCTGAATAGACCTCTTTATTATTTTCAGCAGGAATAAATAGTAAATCTGATACTTTACGTACTTCAAAACCTTTCGTTATTATGCCTTCTGGTTTTACTTTACTTTTATTTTCAACATTTAAAATGTTGTTTTTAAATAAAACGCCATCAACCTCATCATAATTCTCTATTGGATATTCATCACCTTCATGACTAAATATTAAATTATTAGCCACAATAGTTCTTATTGGTCTTGCCGAACGGATTTCAGATGCTGGTAACACATCACTCTGGCTTACATTAGACCCCACACTAAAATGAAAAGGGGTTTTACAATCTATATATGTATTGTAGGCTACCACAGCATCAGTTACTTGAAGATATCTATTTTGTGGTGACTTAGGTATGCCATTCATAACGGCTAAAGGCGCTCTAAATGTGTTTCCTTTTAACTTATAGAAATAGTTATTGGTAATCCAGTGCCCTGTATTTATAACACGAATGCCACCAATAAATTCTGAATTATCATTCCCTATAAAAACATTCCCATCAATGACCGCATAGTTGCCATGTCTTAAAACCAAAGAGCCTTCACTTTCAAAAAACACATTGTTTCTAAACTCATTAAAGTTTGATTTACTCGAAATTATTTCAACCTCGCCGTTACAACGATCAAAGAAATTATTCGCTACATAAGTGTGTGACGGTGCCATAGAAGTACCACTATCTCCTAGTTGCATTGTTTCGCCGTGAGGGCCACCTTTTCTAGGTCTTGATCCAAAATGATTATTAACTATTTGATGGTAATTTTTAATGTGTTCATTTCCTTTTAGTTGAACCATTATTGTAGGACCAAAATTAGATTTTCCAGTGATATAACAATTACTCAACTCGTTATGTCTACCCCAAAATTCCACCCAATGGTCGCTTACATCTCGATCTGGTTGTGTGAATTCTTCAATAACACAATGGGTGACTTTAGAATGATTTGCAATAGCACCTTTATCAATTTTAAACTGAATAACATTTTTTGAAGGCGTATATCCGTTTTTAAAATAAAGATCTCTAACCTCTAAATAATCACCACCAATTTGTAAATTTGAAGCGCCTTCAATAAAAACTTTACCAGGAGTTTCAGCTTTTAGAACAATAGGTGATTCTTTTGTTCCTTTTCCATAAAATTGAATTTGAACATCCTTCCAAACACCATTTGACAAAACAATATAATCTCCAGCTTTGCTGTTTTCTATTGCAGTATTTAGCTCTTCTATATTAGTTACTTTAATAGTGTTTAATTGTACTTGTTCCGTGCAAGCCACTAATACAATGACTAAGCTTAAAATGAATAAGTTTTTTTTCATGTGTTTATTTGTATTGTTTTTTATTGGTCACATGCGACATCCATCTAATCATTTCACTTCGGTATCAAGTTTTAGTTATGGATGTTTCATGTGTTTATTTATTATTCTTAATTAAGTCAATGAATCATTTTTTGTTATGCAAATAAGTAATGCTACTGCTAAGCTTGTTTCCAGATTTCCTGAATGGCATTCAAGTCTTTTTTCATGGCATCAAACACGACTTTTTTATCTACAGATAGTGTACTGTTCCCTTTTTCTGCGCCTCCCAAATCATACTCAAGATGGAGTGAAACTGGCGGTTTTAGTTTGTAATGCTTTAGTAACTTAAAATATTTATCGAAATCAACCATCCCTTCTCCTATTGGCACATTAACTGCTTGCCAACTACCATTAACCTTATCCCATTTATAATCTTTTAAAACAATCACTTTAATATTAGGATGTAAAAGTTGCAATCCGTTTTCCCAAGAAAACCCACCTTCAACCATGGCATGTCGAATATCATATTGTGCACCAAAATATTCTGGATTAACAGTTTCAATAATTTTCTTTATTTCCCAATAGGAGGCGCCCACATTCTTACCAGCATGATTTTGATAACATCCTACAAGCCCTAACTTCTCGTTTATATTGCCTAACTTATATATTTCTTCTTGATACATCTTTAATGTATCTAACATAGATTTTCCTTCTATGTATTTAAACCAATTGGTTCTATAATATTTAATACCACATTTAGAAGCACTTTGCAATATGTCCATATCCAGCGTGTTATTAACACTCTCAATACTTGTGGTGATCATTTTACAGTTAGAACCGCCTTCCTTGATTTCTTTAACTGCTATTGGGAGATCACTTTTTACAGTTTCTGGTAGGACATGACCTTTTGGTCGAACCGTTAAGTCAACTCCTGAAAAACCCATTTCTGCAGCCATTTCTCCAGTAGTCTTATAATCTAAAAACTGTAGATGTTTGGAAAAAATGTTAACATCTAAACGATTATCAACGGGACTTCCTTTTAACACTTGGTAAGGGAATGCTGAAAAGGACAGCAAACTTGCTGCACATGCCGTTTTAAAAATAAAATGTCTTCGAGTAGTCATTTATGTTTTTTATAAAATTAAATATAACTAGTAAAAAATTCACTCTCCAATTTACTATTAAAAATAAACTTCAGTTGTTTGCTTACAGGTTCAAAAAGAGGCTGTCTGAAAACTAATTAACTCTTGTCAAACTGAGCGCAGTCGAAGTTTCAATGTTTTGAAAACCAAAGCATGTCGACTGCGCTACCATTGACATCTATTTTATGTATTTGATTTTCAATTATTTAAATTTTAATCAAAATCTTTAAAGCACCCCTAAAGTCCCCTCTAGGGGACAATCCATAATTTAAAATTTTCAGTTTCAAATTCAAGTTCTGTTTCATTGTCAACATTACCGCTTGATAAAATTTTTTGGCTCGGGTCTCAATGTGACATTTAAGCTAAAAATTGACTTTTCAGACAGCCTCTTTAGAAATCAATAACAACTATTCAAACCAATCAACTATTACCTTCTTAACCAAACTTCCAGCATCAGCATTTATCTTTAAAAGACAAATACTGCTGCTTAAGTCTGAAATATTTAATCTGCTACTAATTTACCCAATATGAGAAAATAAAATAAAAGGGAATTTGTTTTCATAATTTTAAAAATGTTTCCTCAATTTTTTATATTAACTATAAATAATTATTTTTGGTTTTCCAATTTGGTTAACCAGATTGGTTTTCCAAATATAATTATTATTTTGCATTCTCCAAATAATTTTAACAAAAACACTAGAAATGAATAAATTATCAAAAGAATTAAAAGAAAAACTTTACAAGATAAGTACTGCAACCATAGCTACATGCTTATATAAAAGAGGATTACGGAATCAGTTTATTCAAAACGTGTTTTCACTTAGTATGTTGAAAAAAAACATGGTTGGAGAAGCTTTTACATTAAGGTATATACCAGCTAGAGAAGATTTGAATCCAGTTAGTGTATTTCGAGATCCAAAACATCCACAACGAGTCGCTATTGAAACTTGTCCTGAAGAAGCTGTATTAATAATAGATAGTCGGAAAAACGCACGAGCAGCTTCAGCTGGGTCTATACTCGTGACTAGACTTATGAAGCGTGGTGCTGCTGGTATTGTAACAGATGGAGGTTTTCGAGACTCCGAAGAAATTGCCAATCTAAATTTTGCTTCTTACCATCAAAAGGCATCAGCTCCAACCAATCTAACGCTTCATCAGGCTATTGATATTAATGTACCCATTGGCTGTGGCGATGTAGCTGTATTCCCTGGGGATATTGTTGTTGGAGATAAGGACGGCGTTATAATAATTCCTCAAGATATAATAAATGATGTGATTTTAGAATGTGAAGAAATGACATTATTTGAAGATTTTGTCTTAGAGCAAGTTAATAATGGTGCTTCAATAATTGGATTATACCCACCTACTAATGTGCAAACTTTTAGCGTATTTGAAAAATGGAAATCAAATAAAAAAAGTTCATATAATACTGAAAATAATAGATGATGGGATAAGGAAAACGCTCTAAAACGACATTACTATTATAATCTATTTCTTATTGGCGTGTTGTCTATATTGGTTTTTGTTTCTTTTGGGCTTGCAACAAAAAGTCGGACAAATTTTCTAAGACCTATGCCACATTTTTCATTTGATAAAATTCTAATTCCATTTCTTTAGGTGTTTTATTTCCCAAGGAAGAGTGTGCAGGGGTTTCGGTTTACCTCTTCCATCAATACTGAATCGGAACTGCTTTTTCGCTAAAGGATGTTTCAGCGGTGGGTGAGGTAAAATAAATGATTTATTCATTTTAAAGCCTTATTTGCATTGAAGTATTATAAATAGTATTTTAAAGCCTTATTTAGCAACCTAACTATATTATATGAACTGGGACTTAATCCTTCAGGGTATTTACATTTTAGCAGTAATCGCTACCTCTTTAAGAATCATTTGGGACACCCGTAGCCATAGTAAGACCATAGCCTATTTAATGCTAGTTATTTTCTTTCCAATTATTGGTATGATTATATATTTCGCCTTTGGTGTTAATTATAGAAAGAGAAAAATCTACGATAAAAAACTCTTTCAGAATAAGGATTTAAGATCAAAACTCGAAAAACAAATCAATTCAAGATCAAAAGATATATTGTCCGATGACACTAACGACATTGATGAGAACAACAAATTGGTAAAGTTCCTGATTCATGAAACCTTAAGCCCTGTTACGGCCAATAACAAGGTAAAACTATTGGTAAATGGAGAAACAAAGTTTCCCGAAGTTTTTAAAGCCATAGAAAGTGCTAAAGATCACATTCATGTTGAATATTACATTTTCGCAGATGATGAAATAGGATGCGAGTTTGTAGAAGCACTGATAAAAAAAGCAAAGGAAGGTGTAAAGGTTAGATTTATCTATGATGATTTTGGTAGCAGGTCAATAAGAAAGAAACAGGTTCCCAGATTAAAGGAGGCTGGTGTAGAAGCCTTTTCGTTTTATAAGATAAAGTTAATCGCTTTTGCAAATCGGATTAATTATAGAAATCACAGAAAAATAATTGTTGTTGATGGAGCTACGGCATTTGTTGGTGGCATTAATGTAAGCGACCATTATGTGAATAAAAGAGATACTGGTAATGATAAAAAAGAAAAAAAGAAGGCGTTATTTTGGAGGGATACCCATTTAATGTTGCAAGGCCCAGCCGTTGCCTATTTACAATACACCTTTATCACCGACTGGAATTATTGTTCAGAAAGTACCCTAGCACCCGATGATCATTTTTTTCCTAAGCATTCAAAAATCCCGAAAAGCGAATCCAAGATAATGCAGATTGCCGCAAGTGGTCCGGATTCTGATCTGCCTAATATAAAATTTTCCTTGTGCCAGGCAATACATCAAGCTGAGGAGGAAATATTGATTACCACACCATATTTTATTCCTGGGGAAAGCGTAATGGATACCATTATTATGGCTGCGAATAGTGGCGTAAAAGTAAAATTATTAGTTCCAGCGAAATCGGATTCAAAAATAGTTGATGCTGCGGCCAGGTCTTATTATACCATGTTGCTAGCCGAGGGTGTTGAAATATATTTGTATGAAAAAGGATTTATACATGCAAAAACAATGGTGACAGACAAAAAACTTTCAATAATCGGTACCGCAAATATGGACATCAGAAGTTTTGACCTTAATTTTGAAGTTAATGCATTGGTGTACGATGAAGAGTTTGCAAAGGAACTATGCGATGTATTTGAAGATGATTTAAAATATTCAAAGAAAATCGACCCAGAAAAGTGGATGTCACGCCCAAAACATATTCAGTTAATCGAGAAAACAGCGGGCTTATTGTCCCCAATGCTTTAAACACTGTATTTTTATAATTCTTTTAAATTGTGGGTTAAGAATTTCCAAAAATTTTCCCTTAATTTAAAGACTTCAATTAATAACGTTTTATACCATAAAGAACTCTCTATAAAAAGGGTGGTTATAAATCTAAGTGAATAGCAAGTGAGTAAGAGGCTCGCGCAATGTTACGGTTTACACCGTTTTGATTGCTAACGGTTTAATGATTTAACAGTTTTGTTTTTTAGTAATTTTGATACCGTTTGTTCTTTCTTGAAAATGGAAAATTCTAGCTCAAAATTTGAAAACTACCGTAATCGCTTAGGCAGAATATAGTCCAGATTTAAATCCAATAGAAAAGAAATGTGCACAAGCAAAAAGTGTCAGACGAAAATTTAACTATTACGCCTAACGAACTCTTTTTATATTCAAAATTATGACGTTTTATTTTGATTTAGCTATAATAAACTAAAAATTCCCCGATACTTTTGTATCGGCGCCCCTTTTTCTCCCTCTTCCTCAATGAGGGTTGAAGATTAGAAGGAAAATTAAAACACAAATTTAAGAATAATCCATAACAAGGAATTGGATTTCATACCTTTTGCCATCTTTTTGGTAAATTATTATTTCATTTGGTCAGCCCTTAAGTGGAATTGAAGTGAGGT
This sequence comes from Changchengzhania lutea, assembly GCF_006974145.1. Classification (NCBI taxonomy): domain Bacteria; kingdom Pseudomonadati; phylum Bacteroidota; class Flavobacteriia; order Flavobacteriales; family Flavobacteriaceae; genus Changchengzhania; species Changchengzhania lutea. Next base: position 3,996,537 of record NZ_CP039456.1, read on the forward strand.
ATATATATAACACCGTATTCCCCCTTCTTTAGGTTTTTTTTTAAAATTCCATTACAGCACAAATAAGACTATAGTGTCCATAGATTAGAGATTCCCAGATATGAAAAGGCGCATAAAATGACGGGGTATCGATTAGCACACCTATTTTTTGGCATCACTGACTTGCCTTAAGATTCCCCAAACTAAAGAGAAAGAACTTAAAATAGTATTTTCATTTTGTTCAATACAAAAGTTTACAAACCTAATGCAGATAAAAGACACCTTACATCTTGATGTGCAGGTTTATTTCAAAGAGAAATAAAACAATCATTCCATATTTCATTAAAAAGAATATCATTCAAAATTATATATTTAAGAGACACACTTATCTCATTTTCAATAGGTCGACTTGATATATATCTTAAAAATTCATGAATTCGGTATAATTATTTGCTTTTCGATATAACTCAACTTCTTCTCTTTTCATATATCTTTTTACTTTATAGTTTAGTTCTTCTACATAACCAAAGAAATCACCGTGAGGATTATTATAATCATATAATGGTAATGCGTGAATATTAGCTTTCCCTGATTCTCCAATAGTTGGAATTCCTTGAACATCTCTATTTGTTAATTGTATAGGTGTTTTATTATAAAGAACTAAATTGAGCTTATGAATATGAAATCTAGCAGCTACATTTATATTACAAGCCACAAGACCAATATTGGCTGAAGGAAATGTGTTTCCTGCACTAACAACCTCAGGATTAAGATCTACGGTAATGTCTCCCAAATCTTTATCTGTACCAAACAGCTTCAATTCCAAAAAATTCACATAAACTACAGAGTTTTCCCATTTGTCTTTTGAAGGCGCACTTCTGGCTATTTTAAAAAAACCTTTAAATGGAACTTCAAAAGTCCCCATCTCTGGAATTCTAAATACATCAATGGTTTCCAGTGTCATATGATCTATTCCGGCAGGAGGATGTTGCTTACGGATATGTTTCTTTGGGGCCAATTCACCGTGAAATAATTCCTTTAATAACGATTTATCAACGACATTACCCCACATTGTTTTTTGCCTTCCTTCTACGATAGTTGTAGTTACAGAAGTTAGCTTTTTTATCTTTTCTGATAATGATTTATCAATTTGAGCTTTAGGTGAAACATCACCATAAGATTCTTCGAAGCCTTTTAACAATGCCCCAAGTTTTTTTCCTAATTCTAAATAATCCATAGTTTGTTTATGTTTAAATTAATATCTTTTTAGTACTTAACAATAGATACAAACATTTATCCGTTGTTAAAATAAATCCCTAATTTATTCCCTTCTGAATCTATAAATAGAGCAAAACTTCCCATATCTTCAGATATTAAAGCCTTAGGATTAATGATTTTTCCACTTAAAGTTTCAACATTATTTAATGTTTTTATTAAGATTATTACCTCCATTAATGTAGTGTATTACACCATATTTTTTATAGGGAAAAACCTATTTTTATAGATTAGAAATTCATTGTTTTAATTAAATTCAAAAAAATATTGTAAAATTTCAATCCATGGTCAAAATCTTGAACAGGGATTGTTATAACGGATCTTTCATATTCAACTTTTCTATAATCAGGAAAATTACGTTATCTTTTTTTTTGCTGTCATAATACATGTTTTAGTTACTAATTCGATTTATAATTAGTGGAGGAGAGAATCGGTAATCTAAATGTATTATTTAAATAGCATATAAACTATACCCAAGCTTGGGCATTTTCCTGCTAATTTGTTAAAGAAAACGAAAGGAATCTTTAAGAAATAAGATTAAATGTGACACCAAATGTTTTTTAATAGCCTTTAAGATGGATGCTTAAGTCATGGGGCCTCATCGACTCAGGGCAACTTGAAGTATAAAAATTCATTGCTACTACAATTCTAATTTTATCATTATCCCTTAATGGTGGCACATAATGGGAGAATTTTCTAGCATCAAAAAAAACAATGTGCCCTGAAACAGGATAGATTCTTGAACTGTTTTTTTCTATTTCTTGAATTGAATAGCAATCTTCAGAATTTGCTACTACTAATTCTCCTCCTTCTCCTGGAGTGTGTGTTGTCACATATAGAATGCCTTGTATTGGATTTGTATCAACATGCGCTTCATACCTCATAGTTGTTCCATTTTGTATATTTAAAACAGCAGCATGTAAATCATCTTTAGCAATGACTACTTTGTCGTCTGTTAAGTACTGAGCCAATTCAACAAACTTTGTGGCGTATAATTCATATAACCAAGGTGCTGTTCTTTTCAGTGTGATGCCATCAACATTTGCCACATTTACACCTTCTTCATTTGCTTCTCTACAGGAGCTATGTTTAGGAAGCAATAACCTTTCGTCTCTATATTCTTCAGCAATATCATGGATCATTTGTTTCCAACCTTTCGGTAACATATTATTGACATCAAATGATGTCCAATGAAATTTATCTTTCATGATTTTATTTTTTAATGCTATGCGATTTTCTCTTTAGATAATAATTATTCCATTATGTTTTAGCAGTTGTAATTTCTTTTAAATAATATGGAAGGTCTGTATAATTAATTATATATGGGTTGCCATCTTTTCTTTCATCTACGTCATCCCAATCCGTATTAGGTTTACGATGATAACGTTCTAAATTATAGTTTTCTGTAATTGGAAATATATAAGATTTCTCAAGGTTGTTGTTTTTTGTAAAAAAGCAAGATGGTAAAGTATGGTCTGTATGATAATTTGATTTATACATACTGACGTCATTAAAATGACTACAAGATTTGCTTAAAGCTATTGTTTTAACACTCCAATCTTTAGCTATTTTTGGTGTAAATAAATTAGCAAATACAGAATGACCCACCGCATTTATAGATAAAGCGATTCCTTGTGGAATCTTTCGATCATCCCACCATGTTGCATATGCTTTTTGAGAAAAGTAGTTGATGGGTGTATCCCAGCAAAATATTTTACTTTTAGTTATCGGGTTTTTAAGATAGACCTTTATTAATTCGGTGGCGTTTAACCCAACTTCTTTTTTTAGAAGTATAGAAGCCAGTTTTTTACTAATAGCTATTAGGTTCTCCGCTTTCAAAAGGTGGTCACATTTCAAATAAAGAATGAATCCCATGCTTTTTCCTAAATAGGTTTTAATTTCCCACTGACGCCTAGCTTTCCATATTTTTTCTTGGAGAAGAGACTCCTCCAACATTAAAAACTCATTTTCATTGATAATGCAATAATCCAGTAATTTTTTTTGCGCTGCATATCTAGCAAACAGACATGGCTGTCCTTTTTTCATCCACCGATTTAGATGTGTTACTATATCTTCATTTTCTTCAGACTCTGAAATTAAAGCACTAGTCTCAATAAATAATTTATCCGCTATAGCTGCGTCGTATAATTCCATAATTATCTTAATCTAAAATTATAACATATCATATATTCTCTTTGATGTTGTTTTTATACTAGAGCAGTTTTGTTTACTGAACTTATATGTATAGTATTATAGATATTTTCTGGCCAAGGTCTCCTTGGAAAAGATTTTGCTCTATACTTAAGCAAAAATAGTTTGGCTTCTAATTGAAAATCAATCGAGGGCATTAAACTTTTTAAGATGCCTTCAAAAGTTAACAAGGAGAATATAGCTCTTACAAAATCCTTAGAGCCAATCATTTGAAATTTATTTTGTACGCTGAATAAGTCGGTTACAAAACCTGAAATTTGAAATTCACTAATATTTAACCCATTGTATTGGTCAAATAAAAGACCAACAGATTCGTAAAACTTTTCTTTATTAAATTTTTTAGGAACCTGTTTACTTTGTCTAATGATAATATCGGAACACATTGTAACATCTCCTATAACAAAGCCATAAAAAAAATCTCCAAAATCTTTCTTTGTAGCGTCATTTAGTTTAGCAACAATCCCAAAGTCCAGTAGCACCATTGATTCATTTGAAAATCCTACATTTCCAGAGTGTAAATCTGCATGAACAACACCATTATCAAAAATCATTTGATAAACTGCTGTTAGTCCTTCTTTGAGTGCCTTTTTATAATTAAGTGTATCCTCTTCATTTATGTCTTTTGCTTCTTTGAATCCATCAATATACTCCATTGTAAGGACTTCTTTATTACTAAGCGTATCTATAATTTCTGGTATACGAATAGCCTTGAAGTGTTTTAGGTTTTCCTTTATTGTTTTAAGATTTTCAGCTTCTAGTTTTAAATCTGCTTGATTTTCTATTAATTCTTTTATTTCCAAGAGCGAATCAACAAATGGAATACTCTTATATATTTGTAAACGATCTAAAAAGCGAGCAAAAAATAGAATGATTTTAAAATCGGCAACCATGTTGTTAACCAATTTTTTATTGGACACTTTGAAAGCGACCAATGTGCCATTTCGTAACTTTCCTTTATATACTTGCGCAACACTACCGCAACCTATGGGTTTATTATCAATGCTTTCAATTAAAGTATCTGTTTTTTTTTCTCCAAGAAAACTTCTGACTAACTTATATGGATTATCTCGTTTTTTCGTCCTAACACTACTATGAAGCCTACCTAGTTGCGCTCTAATTTCAGTATTGAAAGTATCTGGACGAGACGCTGAAATCTGCCCGACTTTGATGAATCCTGATCCTAATGTTTCTAAATAATTTGTAAGAACCTTACCAAAAAAATTAAATCGATTGAAAATTTTACTTCTAAACCAAAGAATCAATAGCACAGGAATATACCAGAATGATATAATTATAAAGTATGTGATTCTTCTGATATATATCATTTTGAATTAAGGTTCTATTATTGTTTCCGAAACGAAGTATGATAATCCATTTGGATCACTAATCATAATCCCTTCAGAGCTTTCCATCGTTACAAGGCAATTGTTTTCGATTAAAATTTTCTTGGCTACAGGCATTGAATCGACTTCAAAAGCAAAAAATACTTGTCGATTGTTGTTTTCTTCTAAATAAAATGTAATCCCAGAAGCGCGTAATTTGATTTCTTGTTCATTTTCAGATAAAAACTCCATTCCCAGAACATCTGTATAGAAATCTCTGGCCCTATTAAGGTCTTTTACCTGTACAGCTATGTGGGGAGAAAACTTAAATTTCATTTCTAAGAATCCTTAAGCGGATATTTTGTTTTTGGTCCAGTTGATCTAGGATCATTATCACGTTTATAGTGATCTATAGGGTGAACTCCTGGGCATCGGTCATAATGCTCGCCTGGGGTTTCAGCTATCCCATCGCGATCTCTATCAATTTCTCCATCCAAAGTTGTATATGAAGGTAAGGTGTTTAAACCAATTATGCCTTTTACATCAGGTTCAATATTTCCATAATACGCACCTATAGTATAAGTATTTATATAAGGTCTTACACGTTCATCAATGATATCACCTAAGTGGAACAAACCAGCGATTAAGTCCATTCTTCCTGAAGGATCAAATGTTGCTTTGTCTGGTCTTGTGTAACCCCAAGCATGTATAATTCCTGTGACATTATTAATAGCATAATGATCTCTTATTTGAATATCTTTATTGAGCTGCCAGGTGGCCGCTCTAGCTACCAAAATATTGGCATCAGTAATAACTCCTTCAGATTCGTCTCCGACACGTCCAGAAGGGTAAAAAGGAATCTTCATCATTGTACGCATGCTTGCCACTCCTGTAACATCATCACGCATCACCGTTCTTCCAGTAAACAAAGTGCTTTCTATATGGAGTGAGCCATCAGTATGCAGACCTTCCAAATGTTTTGTTAATACAACTCTGTCCATTCTAGTTTCTACTTTAGTACATGCTAATAATTGCCCTGCTACTCGTTTCTCCTGAATTGGACCATACAGATGGTACATCCATTTCCCAGGCTCGACCTCAACATATTCCCTGAGTGCCACACGAAGAGGTATCGTTTGATCAAATATTTCTTTTTCATCTGATTTTACATCCAGGCGCTTTCCTCTTGTTACACCTCCTAGCGGTGCATTATAATATGCTCTGGCTAATTCAGGTATATCTTTGGGCACTCCTTTTAATTCTAAATAGTGTTTAAAGGCTTTGCCATCTAATCTCACCAATTCCTCAAATAAAGACTTTCTTACATCGCGATCGGTCTCTCCTTGCCAAAAATCTAATAACACGCCAAATGATGATTGATCATATCTATAGGAGTACTCCAAAAGGGCATATTCTCGTACTGCTGGGTCTGAATGATTTCCAGCATCTGATAAAAGTTGTTTATCGGATATTGGGACTATTGGTTTTGCAATGGCTTTCAAATGTCTAGCAAAATGATCTTGGGCTTCATAAATTGGATCCATGTAATATTTCCACATAATCTTTAGAATTTAAGGTTTGTATATTTTCACATTAATAAGACTAAAACTGCATCACTAGATGCTAACAGTTTCCATAAATTAAAGGAGAAATATGATTTTTCGCAATACCCAACCTTGGGCATTTTTATGATAACGAGTGGATCGTATTTATTTTATATCAAATTAAAGGCATATGCAAAAGGGTAGAGCTGCCCTACAGAGTGAATCTCTAACTTTCGATTTATATTTTTTCGGTGTTGCTCGACGGTGTATCTACTTATAAATAAATGCTCAGCGATTTGCGGATTGTTATTCCCTTTTATGAGTAGACCAACAATCTCTTTTTCACGTTGAGTGAGATGAGAAAATTTTTGCTTGTTTTTTTTGATAAACTCTATTTCTATAAGAATTCTATTTATTTTATGAATGATTTGACGCTGCTTACTAGGGGTAGGAAAGTTAAGCAATCTAGTGATTGAATTGAATACATCAAATTCAATCATATCTTTTTTGCTTTCTAATGCTTTAGATGTGATTTTCCCTTTCATCTGCTAATTAAATATATTGCAGTAATGCGTTTTTTAATTCTTTAGGAATACCTTCTCTATAAGTTTTTATTCCTTCATTTGTTCTTTCCATACAAGCCACTTCTTGCTTCCCTTTGGCTACAAGCTCTTCTCCATCTTCAGTTTCTCTGTAATAATTAAAATTCATAAAAATTCTATTGTTTATGAGGTCGTCTAAAGCGATGTACATATTTACGGTATCAAACGCTGAAAGTTCCTTTAGAAATTTACATTCTGTAGAGCATGTAATTAGTGCTAGTCTACCATCAGATAATAAAGATGTAATGGGCTCTTTTTCTCCTTTTTCGTTAGTGATTTTCATAACGTTTTGACGTAAAAAAGCTTCTCTGCATTTTCCTTGCCATTTTGTATAGTTTGAAAAATATACGTTACCAACGAGATTGGTTTCTTCAAAATCTACAGTAAAACTATGCTTAAATAATTTGGTATCCTTAGAGACTTTTTTGCAAACAGTTATAATTATTTCTGAAGCAATATCTTTATGTCTGGTTTTCCATGAGAAAGTACGAAAACCATCGCCAATAAATTCAATACTATTGGGTTGATCATTTACTCTTGAAGTTAATTTTATTGGTAAAAGAATCTCCATTTTCCTTAAGCTTTCTCTTACTCCCCATAATCGGGTACAAGCAGTATTAAAATCTTCATTTAAAGCTGTTGCGAGTTCTATATCTTTTTCTTTCAATAAGGTATACCAATTTTTTTCAGATCTGTCACTAATTATTTCTAAATCACAGCCTACAGCTATATTTGCCTGAACCGTTAAATGGATGTTTTCTAAATTAGATTTGGAAATAAAATTATCAGATGAGATTAGTAATGGTTTGCCATCTGGCCTATAGGTTTGTTCAGGAGTTGCTTTATTGATTTCTAAAGTTAAGCCTTGCATCTTCTCTTCAGAGAGCATTCTATTTAATGATAATGCTAATGTCGTATCTGAAAGTGCTTTGACTTGCTGTCTTCCCCCTTTTACAATTTTATAAGAGACACTTAAATATTGTGATAGGACATCACCTGTAAATGTAACTAATGTAACATCATAATTAAATACGTCATTGTCTCTATAGTTTTCTTTAGCATGGATTAATAACTCTTCATTTGATGATTGTAGTGTTTTTGTATCAATATAAATACGGTCTATAGATGTAGGTAATAATGTAAAATGAGGCACACAAGCTTGTACAACATGCAACATAGCATCATTTATCTCCGGATGAAGCGTTAAAACAGATTGATTTTTATTAGATGAGAACCACTTCACAGATTTAATATTAACGCTTGCTACGGCTTCAAAAGGACTTAAGTGGTAATATTTATTAATGCATTTAAAGCGTCCTGTATGAAAAAGTAGTGTACCATAAAGGTCCCCTTCAATATCAATTTTTGGGATATTAAATTCTGGTAAGAGAAGGACTTTAGCATTATGCTTTTTATCAATATTAAATTCTGCCTTAACATAAATCGTTTCTAATTTATTTGTGTTGGTTAAAAAGAGTTTAATCGTATTATCTTGACGATATGCATTTACTCTTAATAAGAGATCTTGTTCAGAAATCAGTATTGGTTCTATTAATTCTAAGCTTGAAAAATTTAATTGCTCAACAACTTTTCCTTGCAAAAAAGCAACAGTTTGAGTCATAATTTCGAGTGACATTACTGTTGGGTAAACGATAACATCGTCGATTTTATGATCTTCTAAATACAAATCTGTAGCGGTAGATAATGTAAATTCTAAGACAACTTCTTTATTTGGATATGATAAAATAGGGGTCTCGATAAATCTAAAATTTGAAATTTTAGGCTGCCAAGACTTTATCGTTTTATTACGACCATATCTTCCTGATACAATTAAGTTTTCTTTGGCATTAGACAATACCAGCTCTAAAAATTTTTCAACACCTGATTCAATACTTATAGGATCTATTCCTTGAATGCGTAACTGCTCTAACACACCTAAATGGTCTCCCATTCCTGTTCCTCTCCAAACAGACCATGCTATATTAAGCCATCTCTTTTTTGATGTATTTGCCCAATTTTTCAAAGTATTAACCATCCATTCATTTGCTAAAGCATAATCTGCATTTCCGCGCATTCCTGTGTGTGCTATAATAGAGCCAAATGTGATTACTTGCTCAACAGATTCTTGGTAGCATTGCAGTAAATTTTTAAGTCCTATATGTTTTGGTTCTAAAGTCTTTTTTAAATCATTATGGTTAAAATTAATAATTGGGGTAGGGGTATTAGTTCCAGCCCCATGAAGAATTACAGTTATTTTACCATATTTTTCGTTTATGTTTTTCTTTATTGCTAGTAAGTCTTCACTAGAGATCACATCACATTCATAATAATGGTAAATAAGTCCTGCTTGATCAAAACGATCTAAATTACGTTGTACTTCTTTATGCTCTTTTGGAGAACGACCTATGATAATTGTTACATTATTTTTCTTTTTTGCTAATGCCAATGCACATTCAGCTGTAATTCCTTTGGCGCCACCAGTTACAAGAACAATATCTGTATGTTTAATTTTTTCATCATTTAAAGAGACACTAGAAACCGGTTTCATTAATGCAATTTCCCTATGATTATTGTTTAAATAACTCACCTCATGTAACCCTGAAAGATTTTGCACTTCTTCTTTTAACTTAGGCAAAATGTCTTGGAGCTGATTGGCAGTAATCAATAGAATATCAATTTGTGGATATTCTAAGTACAAACTTTTGCTCCATCCTGATGCAAGGGATTTATCTTGGATTATGATTAATTTCTCGGGCAATTCACGGTTCATGTATTTTATTAGTAGTTCTAATTTTTTAATGACTTGTAATTCGTTACAACCAATCAATGAAATAATACAACCATAACCTGGAAGTTTTATATTTAGCTTACTGTCTATAGAGATCCACAAATTATCTTCATCATTCAATAGTGTAGTTGTAAAAAGAGATTCTTTAAACCACTCAATATTGAAAGCTTCAACCCAATGGTAGCGAGGTTGAATACTTTGTTCTATTGTGTTTCTATCAGTGCTATTACTATCAAAGACATGTACTATTTCTGAAAGTGAAGCATTTGCATATTCTATGGGAGTACCTGTTATTGTATACCCTAAAGTATGGCTTAATTCAGCAATAATATCACCAACCACAATAGAATTAAGATGTAGGTCGTCTAGCATTCTTCCATCATTTTCAATAGCTTCCAATGGTAGTTTTGTTCTCTTAGCAATGATCTGTTTTAAAACATCAATAGTTGAAGATGATGTATTAATGGCAATTGCATGTTCTTCAGATAGAGATGTTTTAATCATTTCGGGATTAGGGGAATATAAAAAATTTGTTGTTTTCTCACACGGATTACTAATAAACATAGGATTCCAAGGAAAATACATCTTTTTCACGTATCGTTTGTTAAACAGTTTTTCCAAGTTGATAGGGACTCCTTTTGTGTAAAGAATGCCCACGACCTCCAATAATCCATCCATATTATTTGAGATGTCAATGGACGTAACGGGTGTTCGTGTAATCGATTTTGCAATATTTGTTAGTGTTTTGCCACTACCAATTTCAATCCATAGATCTACATCTTTATCTCCTTTTTCAAAAATTTCTAAAAATTGAACAGGATTGTCAAACTGATCAAGCAACAATTTATTGATATCTTTCGTGGTACTTAATCTTCCAAGTGTTGTAGGTGAAAGTATTTTAGTTTTAATGGTATTGTAGGTCAAAGTATCTATGTAATGTTTAAAAGGTAATTTCCCGCTTCGCATTAAGGGAGAATGAAAAGCCCGTTTAACTTTTAATGACGCAAAGGGGATATCGGTATTAAGTAAAGCGTTTTCTACTTTTTTTAGTTCTGTATCAGATCCAGAAACAATGGTTTGTTTGTTAGAATTTTGGCATGCAATGACCACATCATACCCATTTAGAATATTTGTGACTGTAAGCTTGTCAGCCGATATACTGCACATTCTTCCGTTTTGATTTCCGAAATCGTTCATGAACTCGCCTCGTTTAAGAGAAAGCTCTTTCAAAGTAGTCAAATCAAGGGCTCCGCTCCAGTACAAAGCAGAAAGTTCGCCTAAACTATGACCAATGGCAAGATCTGCCTGAACCCCAAAAACAGATAACAATTTTAGTGCTATTGCCGTATTTCTTACAATAAAAGGTTGTGTTAAAGCGGTATTATCTAATTGAATATGACCATTTTCAATATCGAATGTCTTAAGAATACCTTCGATTTCGAAAAAACGGTTTTTATATAAATGAGATGATACAGCATGTCCAGTTCCTTGTCCTGGGAATAAATAACCAATCTTTACAGGTAGTTTTTCTGATTCAAAAAACACGCCTTCTGACTTTTTTGACGCATTTGTTATGATGTCTAGAGATTTTTTCAACCTTAGTGATAATTCACCAGGTGAAGATGCTACAATTGCTAAACGCTTTGTGACATTTTCTTTTAATTTTTTGAAAAGTACGTTACTTAAATCAGATAATTCTCCAATAGAAAGTTTTTCGGCAAAGCTCAGAATTTCCGACACCTGAAATACGAGGTCATCTATATTTGAAGACGAAAAAAGAAAGAGTTCCCCCTCTTGATATGATGGTATCGTTTCAGATATTATTTTTGTTTTATTCTTTGGATTGTTTTGAATAGATATATGAACATTAATGCCACCAAACCCGAAGGCACTAACACCACAAATAATATTTTTATCCTTTATATCAACCATTTCTAATGGAATTCTCAAGTTTTTACTTGAACTGAGAATATCGTGACTATCATAGTGTCCATGTTGTGCAGGTATTTTAGATTGCATTGCAACAAGAACCGTTTTAATAAATCCCGCTATTCCAGCTGCAGCCTTTGTATGTCCTATAAGTTCTTTAATAGCTCCTATATAAACAACATCGCTCAGGGGTTGAGTTAGAGAATCTAGAGCAGTTAATTCTGTTTTATCACCAATTCTTGTTCCAGTTCCATGAGTTTCAATGTATTTCAAAAAAGACATACTATCATTAGGGTAGGCTTTTCTAATTGCTTTTTCTTGCATCGAGGCTTTAGGCCTTGTAATACCCCCTTTACCATCAGACGATATGCCATAACCATTCATGAAGGCATAAATAGAGAGTCCTTTTTTTTCAGCAATATCTGCATCCATTAGTACGACAAAGCCGCAACCTTCACCTGGTAAAAACCCATTGGACTTTTTAGAAAAGACGTACATTTTTTCTTTAGCCAAAGCTCCAGCTCTTGAAAATCCTACTAACTCAAATGGATCTAAACTAATGTCTACACCTCCAGCCAATGCCATGGTTATCTCACCTGATTCAATAGCCTTACATGCTGTTGTTATGGCTAAAAGAGAAGAACTACAGGCGCCATCAACAGTATAGCCTCCTCCATTGAAGTCATAATAGTTGCATATTCTCCCAGCTATTGTATTTGAAAGGCCTCCTGCCAAAGAATCTTCTTGCATTACTGGAAAAGCAGCTTTGTAACGCTTTTCAATCCGGTTTAAAAAGTCGGTTACTTCTTGTGCATCCCATTTTTGCCCCTCTAACTCATGTCTAATAGTACTATAAACATATGGCCATCTTTGTCTGAGCAAATTTGACCTGGTCATTTCACCAGTTAAGGTATTACCAATAAATACCCCAGTAGAGCTTCTTAATGCATCATCAATCTCAAGCTTTGCATCATTTATTGCCTGACTGGCTATATCAAGGGCAATCCAATGAGTTATATCTGTAGATAAGTATGTTTCTTTTGGGATTTTGAACTTCACCCTATCGAAATTATAATCACTAATTACGGCTGCTTGATTTTGATAAATAGCATCTTGATTGTCCGAAAAATAGTTTGAATTGAGTCTTTCTTCTGGCATTTTTCTAAACGCTTTGCGTCCAGCCAAAATATTATGCCAGAGTTCTTTATATCCGTTTGCCTCAGGATATAAACATTCCATTCCTATTATGGCGATTCTTTTATTCATGTTTAAAAATCAGCTTATAAGGTTTTAAAACACTTCCCAAATTCTTTTTAAAATACGGTTGCATGTAAATGGCTAAACCTCTTATAAAACATACGATTAGAAGTGAGAAAAATAGTCCAAACACAATATGAGAAATCATTAGGAGACCATAAATTAGTGCAACTGAAGCACCAAAGACTATTTGTCCTATAAAACTTGTAGGAGTGGTTCCCGGATCGGACACCATGTAAAACGTAAATAATAAAAAGGCCAATCCAGTAATTGGCAATAATGCAGAAACAAAACTAGAATCAAAAAATAAAGCTCGTATGCCAGCCTGTAAGACAAAAACGCATAACCAAGACAATATTAATGGAAGTTTTCTGGTGTATTTAGCATTTAGCAATGTTCCAAGGATTACTAGAAATAACGGAAACATCCAATCTCCAATACCATGGAAATTTTCAGTAAACATATAGGGTTGGGAAATTCCTACCCAAGGAAATAGAATTAATGTTATTGCAATTCCCATGTTTGAAGGATTAAAAAAATGTCTAACCCGACCATTCAATCGTATGCGGAAAATGTATTTTGATAAAATAGCAAATGCTGTCGCGAATATTTGTATGAAATATTGCTCATTAGTATATAAAAGCATGGCAACAGCTAGAGCGGTTATATGTGCTGGAAGTAAAAAATAAACCCATTGTTTTAGGCTTCCTAAAAAACGAGCCTTACGTTTCTGAATCCGCGACTCTAAATACTCAAAGAACAATTCCAATATGTATGCTGTAAGCAAAGAAATTATGGGATGAGCATAGGACTGTTCGAATCCTAAGTATGCAAAACCTAAAATGTTTAAAGCAGTTATTGCGATTGAAAATCGTATAAGCGCTGCTAATCGTATATTTTTTATTTGTTTCATTTTTTTAGGTCTTGTTTAAGGTTGATTTCATGCCAGCCTGGAGATAATGTTAGTATTTCTTTCTGCCTCTTTCCGTTTCTATCTATCCATTTAAATTCTAAAGCTATACTAGACTCTGAATCGATATTTCCTAATCCAAAATGGACTTCGCAGCTATCAACTCCAGAGTGACCATTACCACCGTTTACGTACCCTATGAGCTGCTTGTTATCTGCCAATTTAACTCCATCTATTTTCAATATTCTTACTTGACAACCAATTGCAGGATACCTTGAGGTAAAAGTATTAACAGTTGTTTTTTGATTATTAATGGATTGGTAAATACTTAAGCCAATAAATGCTCCAGTTTGATTGTTTAAGTCATTATTATTTATATATAATCTCGAATCTTCCCATTGATTGGCAACTACAAAATCAAGATCTCCATCGTGATCTATATCAGAAATGGCAAGGCCTCGAGTTACTTGCTCCTGATCGATACCTAATTGTGAAGCGATGTCAAAAAAGTAGCCGTTTTGATCTTTAACAAAGAATGGGTTATGGGCATTGCCACAAAGGTCGTCACCTAGCTTAAACTTATGCCATAGAGAAGCATTGGAGAGTAACTCATCATTTCCCATAGCGACTTCATGTAGTTCAGGCCATCTATTAACTTCCCCTTTAATAAATCCGGTTGCCTGTATTGCCTCTTTTGTACCGTCATTATTAAAGTCGGCCAATTTGCAATCCCATCCCCAAGAACTTCTTGACAATCCAAGGGACTCACTTTCATTTTCAAAAGGAGCTAAACCATTGGTCATATCTTTAAAGTTTCCAGTATTTAGGAAAAGAAAATGGCTTTCTTCAAGCGCATATTCGGCAGCAATATTACTCACATAAATATCTAAAAGGCCATCGCCATTAATATCGGCAAAGTCGGCTCCCATGCCTTTAAAAGAATCTTTTCCCAAAACCGATGATGCCATTGTTGTGAGAGATCTAGTTCCTTTTAGTAATTCAAACTTTACATCCTCAGTTGTCGAGCGATTTAGTAGTAATTTATCAGGTCCAAAGTCATTTGCAATATAGATTTCTGGAAGTAAATCATTATTAATATCGGCAGCCGCTAAGGCTAATGTCCAATCTAAAGGAGTTCCTAATCCTTCTAGCCAATCTTCGTCTTCTAAAAATCCAGTTTTCGATTTGTAATTAGACAGAAACAATCTATTTCTGGATCCATTGTCGGCTCTAGACATTGAGTGTTGCATAAATTGGAACTCTGTATTTTTTACATTAAGTACCTCTGCCGAATCTGGGAAATAATTCCCTAATATTATATCAACACTGCCATCACCATTAACATCCGCAAGTGTTGCAGCATTTGTATACCATTTTTCATTTGTGTTAGTTAATTCCTTTTCTTCAAAAGATCCACTGTTTTGGTAAAAAATGACTGGCGTTCTTCCCCAATAGTAAATAAGGACGTCCATTTCTCCGTTTTCATCAAAATCTGCCGATAATGTGCCCATGGGAGCCATTGTTTCATTACTATAAGGCAATTGAGTAACTTCAAAAATGAACTGTGGCGATTTTGATTCAGGTATAAGATAGACTTTGTCCGTTCTTGGTTCAGTAAGAATGAGGTCATTAAAAATGCCTTTACCAGAAATATCTGTAAAAGTTGCAGCGGCAC
The DNA here is from genome assembly GCF_006974145.1 of Changchengzhania lutea. NCBI lineage: Bacteria > Pseudomonadati > Bacteroidota > Flavobacteriia > Flavobacteriales > Flavobacteriaceae > Changchengzhania > Changchengzhania lutea. The sequence goes on from NZ_CP039456.1 coordinate 4,012,029, forward strand.
CCACTGAAGATATCCAGGACGAAATATGTTCGTACGATGGATGTACGCGACGGTTTTTTTTGAGGGAAGCTTCACCAATATCTATTTTGATAACTTCGAATTTAAAGCTTTCTGCCATCTTCTCTTTGTAACTATCATCTATTCTAGGAAGTTTCGCAGAAAAGTATAACAAAAATAAGATGCTTAAGGCCAGTATTCTAATAAGCTGTTTTTGTAAGAATGATTTCATTAGAAAATTGTTTTTGAAAGTTCAGTATGATATTGTGACGCCATTTACTATAGGCATTGTCCTCATGAAAGCTATTAACTAGCTTATGGTATTCAAAATCGGTTATAGCTGTAGCTTCTTTTACCTGTAACTCACAAAATATTTCTGAGGCCAATTCGGTATGCTCAACCACATTATCCGCTAAGGATCTGGCTTTACATGCGAATGCAACCCCTTGTGCCATGTCTGCTTTATATGATTTTCCATGAGTGCGTAATTCTATTAATTCTTTTTTGGAAACACCACCAGCATATCCTGCTGCAAGGCCTATACCTGACCATAAATCCGGTAAGTACTGTGAGTTGAAAGATGCTATTTTGGCAGCAATTTTAGATGGTTGTCCTCCATAAATAAACCATAATGCTCTACCCACACCTTGATAAAAATTATGTCTGGAGTTACTACTTTTTAACTCTGTAGGAATTTTTAAGTGATACACGTAGTCGTTCGTTTTAAAATATGCTTGATGAAACCCGTAACCATCCATTATCAGTCCTCTTAACAATGGATCATACATTTTAATTTGATGTTCTATTTTTGTAAATGGAAGCCTAGCAAAAGCCCAACCAATTCCAACGTGAATCATGTAAATATGTTCAGAATGTTTTTTCATCAACATATCTATAAGCTTTCTTTTATTAAAGGTAAAGGTGCCAACAAGAGTCAAAGACATAGAAAGCCCTTCGTAGAAAAAACCAGAGTACATTTGATCTTTCTTTTTGAAATTTGAATTTTTTAAATGAGGATCTTTGAAAATATGATGATAGCCTGTTAAAAAGGTTCTTCCTATTTTTTCTAAATGATTTTTTCTAAATGTATCTGGACAATCGAATCCCCGCACATCTATCTCAACATTTTTTGTGGATACATTTAAAAGCTTTGAAAGAAGGAAACTAATGAGTAACATATATAATTACTTTAAAAAATATAATCAATGTCTTATTCAACATTCTTAATAGAACAGTTGAGTAAATTAATTAGTTCTTTTTGCTATTTTTTGACGGGTGATTAAGCAAGATAAAGTTAGCTTAATCTATAAAAAATCAAATCTTTGGGAGATGAGATAAGATTTATAAAAGAGAGAATTATAAATATACAAAAAAATCTTATATAATTATTTAAATCAATTGGATTTTGATATGATTCCTTAAACTTTAAAAAAAAAATACTAAAGACTGCTACTTAACGTATTTAATTCTAAATATGGTAAGTCCAATTTAAGATAAGGCGTAATTACGCAAAGTCTTTTCAGGAATTTAAAATATTAAGCAAAATAACGGCATTAACAGTAATTCAATATTTGAATTACTTTGTCTTTAACAGAAATAGTAACAACATTAAAGTTAATTTAACCTAAATGTACTACCAGGTATGATTCTTTAATTCTTTATTGACATCGGTAATCATGGATAAATCCAAATACAATTGATCCAAATGAACTAATGGGGTCGGCACTTCTGTCAGGTTGGAAAAAATGGTTAGATTAAAATTCAATGAAGCATTTTCTAAGTTGCTTGTATTGTGAACTGCCATCCATTCAAGAATATATCCTGCCCAACTATCAATCATTTCAGCCAATGTTTTATTGATATCTGCCTTCGTTAGTTTTTTTACATTAAAACTTTGTAAAGGTTGCATCATAACCGGTAATTCGATATTTTCTAGCGCAGTATTAATTTGATAGTTAAAAGTATTGGTCATTAAAATACTCACCGTTGGTTGAGAATTTTCTTTGAGTAATATATCAAACATTGTGGTTAAATGCTGTTGTAAAGATTGCTCTAATTCCTTTCCGCTAATGGTCGCAATATTGATTAAACCACCATAACTAGCCACCGGATGATAAGGGTTTTGATAACCGATACTTCCCGTGGAATATTCAAAATCTGAAGTGGTTGTTTTATCAGGAACAAGTCCAACATTTCTTTTTAATTCTACTGTTGTTTCCGCATCCTGTCGAGCCAATAAATTCATTTCTGGTATTTTGATGGATCTTGGCCCAATACTTTGACCCTGTGAGGCAGGTAAAATTCTAGAAGTTGTAGCATCTTCAAAATAAAAACGGAAAACGTCTTCACTTGCTTCTGACAAAATTTTGGTGTCGTAACCTTCAATTATAACAGAAGGGTTTCCCACGCCTACCGGTGGTTTACCGGTAATGGAAATTATTAGGGCAGCCTTTTCATTATTAACTGTACCCACTTCCTCCTGCAATGAAAATACATAAGGATCAACCTCATTACTTACCCGGATGACAGCGAAATCTGACATCCTCAATCCATTTCCTTCTGCGGCATCGATGACCATGCTGATCATTGTGTTATATGCGCCTAGGGCTATGGCCGAATCTTTAAAAAGATTTTCATCTGTAGTAGCGGCAGTAATTTGTATTAATTGCTGTAAAAATACTTTTTCTACTTCTGGATATATCGTAATAAATTGTGCTAGTTGATTAAAGGCATCCTCAAAATTGGAGTCTGTCGATTTTGGTTTATCCATCACATTAAAGTTGACAACGAAATCAAGTTGGTCCTGAGGATAATGAGTCGTTTGCGAATAATTAATGAAATAGGACCATTCCAAAATATTATTAATATCAACTTCAGATTGACTCTTTTGAACCTTATCTCTGAAGGTTTTCCCAGTTTGATTGACCATGGTTGGGACCGCTGGGAAAGATCTAAGAATCATCGGCACTTTTGTTCTGCCCAAATCGGAATCCAAAGTTTTTGATTTATTTGCAAAACTTAACCAGGTAGAGGCCCGGTATTCTCCTATATTTGGGAGATTTCCAATTTGATGTTCAACCGCATTGCTTTCAAAACTTGTATCCAAATCAATATAAGGCAGAATGGCACCGGATTCATCTCTGACTAACTGAGGAGCGGAGACTAAAAATGGCAATGGGACATTATCCGAATTTTTCAGATTTAATTTAGCTGCAGTAAAACTAATGCCTTTTGCTAAATGACTAATGTCTATTTCCTTTTGTAGTTTTTGATTCAATGGCGGCATTGCTGATTGTCCAGCTAAATTTGCTATTGCTCCTGTAATGCTCACTTCAGCCCCCAATTTTGGTTGGGCTGATAAAGCTAAGGTGACAATTTGTAAACTATCTTGATCTAGTATCGCTGAATTCACATTCACACCACTTACCTGATAATTAGCGGCAGTTTCTGCAGCGGTTTTCTCCAATACTCCAGAAAAGTATACATAAATATTTGTCTTAATATCTGGATTAATGGCAGCACCGATGAACTTGAAATTCTGAGAAAAGTTTCCATAAAGCTCTGGTGTGGCCGCATTTCCATAGCCAACCATTTTAGTTGAATTGGCACAGATTTTATTTCCCGCGAAATCTGTATAGTCCTTATTGATAGTAACTATCGTTCTACCAACAACGGGAACTCCACTCAAGCTTATATTTACCAATTGCGGATTGTCAACGTTAAGAGTGGCGGCGGTTACTGTCAATCCATCACTAATAGTGTAATTACTAAGAGTTGTGGCTACAGTGCTATCAATATCGCTGGTAAATCGGACAATTAATCTATTGGCATTATCAGGGTCCAGGCCGACAAAGAATAATTTAAATGGTCCGGCCTCTACCTTGGCACTATATTGAATACCGGCTTTTACCGTATAAGCATTACCCAATTTTACTAGCAATTGCTGACGGAATGCTTCCCGAATAGTAGTCAAAGAACCAGAACCATCAGTGAAAACAAAAGTCATCCATTCCTGAATAATTCCAGCTAGCTTTTTCTTATTGTCTAGCATTTCCTGTAGATATGCAGAGCTATGATTGTGATCCACTATCTGATTGTGATCCACTAATTGAACAGCGGCCGTGTATTCTGAAGATAAATTACCATCGATTGCTTCAAAGAATTGTCGCCCCCAATTGTCCATATCAATACCAGTAAAATCTTTAAACATGGAAGGTCTTCCTTCAAAATCAATCCCTGTTTTAGGATCAAATTCCCAAATAGGAACATTCTTTCGATTCTGTAGTTTAGTGGTAATCGGTCTTGGTGCAAAAAGTTGGGGATTATCTTTATCCTTGATCTGATATCCAATACTTGTTTTTTTATCTGTACCTAATCGCACTACCCATAGTTCATTTCCATTGGTGCCAACTAAAGGTTCTTCCCTGTTAATACCCGTTGCAATTTTCAATTTGTAGGCATTAGGCTTGGAAAGTTTGCCTTCAAAATTTTTGGAGAACTCCAGTAAGTTAGAAGTGGCACCTCCGGCGCTTCCAGCAAAAGGCGAAATTTCAGTTGTTGTAAGTTGAATGCCATCTGTAGTTTCTAAATCACCCATAATAGAACCTCCGGTTCGCTCTATATTGAAACTTAAATCTAATTGGTATAATTCTGAAGGATTAAGATTTTTTGTATCGATGTCAAAAGAAACAGTATGTAAATTATTCGGAGCCTTAACCTCGGTTAGACCATGAGCTCTGTCATTAATATATTTCCAAATCGATGCTACCCATTCTTGAACCAGACTAGTAACCTGCTTTGTATCCAGAGTAAAATCATTACTCAATAAACTTGTTTTAACGGTGTATTCAATGCCATAAGGATCAGTCAATTGATACCACAACTGCGTGTAAGTTTCCAAATCACCTTTTGCTTTTTGCAACAGGGTAGAGGAAGGTTCGCCTCCAGCAGTAGGGTCATAAAAGCTGGCGACTCCTTGGGAACTGGTACTCTTGGCTACATTGCTAATATTCGCAATAGATAAAATGATTTCCTCATTTTGCGGAATACTATCCACCGTTAGGGTGACAGTAATGCCCTCCTCGCCCAGTACAGCAGATGCTATTTTAATATTGTGATTTAAAGTATAATTCACAATGTTTGAAGCAGAGGCTGGATCAAGTTTTTCTGTAAATACTACATTGATGGTGGTTGCACTTTTTGCTGTCGCAGACATTAATCCCTGATAAGCATCTGGAGAAAAAGTCAATAATAAATTAATATTGGGGATATTGCCAGCCTTTCCAATTTCATAGGTGGAAGCTACCGAAGGCCACTTCTTCAATCCAATTAATTGATCGCTATACCCAGTCAGGATAATTGGTTGATTTAATGGTGAAGGATCACCAGTTACTGGATTTGTAAGATTGGTATATAATCTATTACCATAGAAATCCTGCCAGGCAAAGTCTACTTGTAATAAGTCTCCCAGTCCATGATAAGGACTGTCTTTTTGATCTGGCATATCTACCAGGAGTTCTGGCGTTTGTATTGAAAGTTTATTATAGGGAACAGACTGCCGGAAATACCAATTATCTCCAACCTTTGTCACCATTGGGGTCTGTACCTTGGATACATTTTGAGCATTCTCTTTTTTAGTAGTTGGACTCGCTGGTAATCCTAAATTACTTGCAGAGAAATATGGATTTTTAACCACTTGATAGGAGAGTAGGCTATAAAGATTTTGTAAATATATCTTTCCATAACCTGCTCCGGCAGGTGCATCTGGAATGGCGGCCGGTTTAGGTCGAATAGCCTCAATATTTACATTTCCTTGAGGAACTGTCGATGCGGTAATGACTGGCCCACCGCTAATGGCAATATTTTGTCCATCTGCAAATATTCCTTTGATGTCCTTATTATGATTGGCTAAGGCAGTGAGATTCATACCATAATATTTAGCCAGATCACCAAGGGTCGTTCCTCCTTTTTCATTACCAATTTCAAAAGCTATTTCGATAGCTATTTTTGGTAAATATAAAGCGGTGTACTTTGGCAATGGATTTGGCCAGGATTTCACCTTTGGATTGGCATTTTTAATGGCCTCTGGGGATACACCAAAATGATCGGCAATTAATTGAAGATCGCCAGCCGGTTTAGTAGGGCCTACTTCATAGCTCCCTTCAGGAATACTAATATTTAATCCTGGTCTTAATAATGATGTGCTATTGTCACTGGCAATTTGAGAAACATTTCCAAAATAACTAAATGCTAAATCAGCCATTGTTTGATCGGAAGAGGAAAGAACAGTTCTTCCTTTAACCGGATCAGCTTCAGCAAACAGCACCGATTTTTTTCGATCTATTTTCTGACCGGTAACCAGAGCATTCATGTATGCACCAACCGTATTTTGCAGATTTACATCGGCAGGTTGGGAATAGACGACTACCATGGATAGCTGAGCTTCGCCCTTATCATTGAAAATGGCATCTGGAAGTCCGCCACTATTTTCTTCATTATAATAATATAGAAAATACCCACCAGTACGAATGATACTTGCTTCCCACAGGAGTCGTACAAAATCGGTTTTTTCATTCAAGAGTACCATGCCTTCGACGCCGCCTTTTGCTAATAATAAATCAATATTAAAGGCTGCATCTGGTCGGGTGATTGTAGATAAATTTACTTGTGCCAATCCCATAGTTAAAGCATTCGGATCATCCGTTTGGATGCCTTTGGAAGTCGTACTATTTGGATTGGAAGGGTAGGCCAAAATGAGCGTTTGTATAGCCTCATTATTGGTGCCAATTTCACTAACAATTCTTTCGAGTACTTTGGCTGTTTTTCCATCCGCACCCATTACTTCGTAAGTCGTTTTAGTGCTCGGACTATTAGAAACTACAGGCACTTTTTTAACCGTAAATTCTACCAAAGAAGCATAGCCATAATAATTCAAATCCTGACTTACCAAAGCTCTGGCCGCTTCATTATAGTTGCCCAACTTGACCGCTAGCCTTGGATTAATTTTACGCTTGTTTAAGTCGGGTAATGCGGTCAATACATCTGGTAATTGCCAAAGTTGCATATTTGGAATGCCGGTTGGTGCCCCACCTACAGGTAAACTAAATGCTGAAGCAGCATTCCAATTTATTTCTGAATTGATAGAATAAGTAGCTTCTTTTGTATTGAACATGCCCTTTAACCCCAAGAAGGATAAACCAGTATCCAGTCGAGTTTTAGTAGCAAATTCTGTTACAAGTTGTACTTGCTTAGCATCATTAGTTTTAGGCTTAACACTAATTTGTAATTTGGCAGGATCTGCGTTTACAAATGACAGCCATGGAATTCCGCCTGTACCAAAATCAGCATTGAAATCATCCGTGTCATTTAATTGCGGTAACGGGAATTGTTGACCAGTCAGAGCATACAATCCTGCGAAATCAGGCAGTTTTAAATCAGGTGCTTCACCAGTAACCCACATTCCTTTTTGCTGCGGTGTAATTCCACTGGTTGGTAACCTTAATCCAGCCATGTAATAGCGGGAGGTCATTCCAGATAGATGTTGCAGACCCTGAGTAGCCTGAATCTCTTTGATTAATTCTCCTACATTAAACTGAGACAGGTTGGCAATTTCTAATGCAGGTTGATTTGTTTTATTAAATAAATCAATCTGATCACCGTTAGTATCTATCGCTAGCTGCTCTAAGTCAATTCGGAATTTGGCAGCTATACCTTGTAGGGTATCTCCGTTCTCCGTAGTATAGGTAAATGAAGGAATCTTAAAAGTAGCTACAGGAAGTGGTAAATTGGCTAGAGATGTAATTTTTGTATTACTAATTAATGTTAATAAATCAATCTCTAATTCCTTGGCAATTTGTTCCAGAGATTGACTAGGTTGAGTTTTATATAAGGTGATTAAATTATCCGGCGGTTTTGGATAAGCAATGGTAATATTTTGTGTTAGCGTATTTTGAATAGTACTATTGGCAATCGCTAATTCTTTTCCTGTAAATCCACCTGCAAAAATTTTATTTTCCGCAATACTATCAAAAGTATCATTAGACTGAACCACATAGGTAGCTCCGGTAATAGTTAATTTTTTACCCGCATTCAATGGTGCGCTATCATTATCGGTGAATAATTCTAACAGTGTATAAATATCATCATTTGTAAATTGACCATTAGTATTGATCCATTTAACAATTTGATTTGGAGATTGACCATCTTGTATGTAGTATTTAAATTCCTGTAAGGAATCAATAGCAGATTGTAACATCTGACGAGCAATCATTAAGAAGTAATCGTTAAAAATGAAACTTCCAAGGGAATCACTTTCCGCATTGCTCAAATCAAAACTGTTTATATTATCTGGAGATTCCTTTTGCACTTTTACAGCTAAGTCATTAAAATAATTACGCAAGAATTTTAAATAATCTGAGGATGTTTTATTGTAATCGCTAAAAGCATAATTATATCCGTCATAGTCTGTTCCATATTTAGGTATGGTTAGTGTCATTGCTGGCGCAATGGGGAAATACGTTGCATTTGGTTCTTTATCCGTTGTAGGTCCTTCTACAGAAAAGGCAAATTGACCAGCCAAAAATGCATCCAGACTTGCTCCTGGAATCGGGAGTGGCACTTTCGGATTATCTAAAGATTGTAGTAATAATTTTAATTGTATCGCATTTACCACTAATGCATCCACTTCGGTAGAAGTTAGCGGAGCAGGTTGAATCGCAGCCACGCCCCATCGTAGTATGGTCTTGGCCAATACTTCGAAGGAGGTATCTGCCGTTGTACCATATGCCTTTTCAATTCCGCTCGTTCGGTCTTCCTGTGGAGGTTTTACCGAATCAATAAACATCATTGCTACATAGCAGGCAATTTGTTCAGAGACTTGGGAGGCAATATCTCCGGCCATGGTTAATCCCAAAGTCATATATCCCTGAAGGGGAGCTTTGGTGGTGGCAGCTTTAAGATTATTCCAGTTGACTGTGGTGTTGGTCACCATTGTCATAAACTCATTGTGATTAATCAAAGCTCTTACTCTGTTTCGTCTTCTCGCAACGTAGTAGGGAGTATTTCCTTCGGCCACTTCCCAAGGTGGATTACTACCAATGGCTGTGATTGTAACCGTAGCAGAAATTTTGGCAGAAAAACTAAAACTGATTTTAATTTTAAATAAACCTAAATTAATTGAGACACTTACCTCAATAACTACGGAGGCCATCAGGTTCAGTAAAATTGGTTCATAAGGTGCAAAAGTAAAAGAGGCTAGGATGCGAATGTCAATATTTACATTGGCCTTAATGATGGCAAAGTCGATGGTGCCATATAACTTTCCGATAATTCCTACGGTTCCTTTTAACCAGAAATAATAAGAGCTTTCTACCTGAGTATTTTGTGGAACTACACCGTTAGAATTCAAAGCAGGATATGGATTAAATTTAGCAATTACCCCTTCGACTATGGCGACGGCAGTGAGGCTAAATCCTGCTTTTAATATTCCCAAACTAAATTCATATCCGATACCCATTTGTATACCAAACCCAAAGACCAACACAGGATTAAAATTTCCGTTGATTATCTTAGGGACCTTGTCTGTAGTGGCACTGGAAAGTTTTCCAAAATATACGCCAAGTGAACCCATCACTGGAATTGGTATTCCAATAGGTGTCCAAATCAGGGTTTGAAAAGTCAATGAACGGGTGAAGTCTGCTTTCCAGGGGAATCCTACATCTACCTGGAAATCACCATTGGTGTAATATTCAATACCAAAAATTGGAAGGGTAATATTGTATTGCCCCATTTTGATAAAACGCATAGCATCTGGCAAAGCAATTTCTGCTTTGTACATACCAATGGAGTCGCTAATTTTCTTATATAAAATTTGAAAATCAAGTCCTTTTAAGACTTTGGCAGCATCACCATCCAATTTTATTCTTAAAGCATATAAATTGGGATCATTAAAAATGATTTGCATGGTGATGAAATAACCACTCTCAGTTTTAGGATCTTCTTGCATCTGGTACAAGGCAGTTCCTCCTCCATCTCCTCCTTTTTTATCATCGGGACCAAATCTCAAAACACCGAAATCCATTCCTATCAGCCAGGAACTATTTGCATCTAAGGTAACATCTGGAATAGAAAGTTTGTCCGGATTGGGTTCTTTTAAATTATTCCCCATTAACTTAATCGCTTCCTGCACAGAATTTACATCTGCAAATCCCGGATAGGTCACATGTTGACCCAAAGCCAATAATCTTAAATCTAAATATTTGTTACCCTGCCCTTCAGGAGCCGGAGTAGTTTCTGGTTTGGCAGCATTCCAAGGGGGTAGAGTTGCGCCATCCTTCATCCAGCGGAAGGATCCGATAAGTTCAACCTGAACACCATCATCCGCAGGGTCTTTCTGTTTGGATTTATAAGCTACATTTAAAGCTTTTATTTTGGCAATTCCCAATTCGATTGGGCCTATATCAATATTAAAGCTTACTTGTTTTGTAGTAAGGTTATAGACTAATGCTAAATTATTGAGTGGGATTGAATTCAAAATACTCCAGGGCGAAGTCAGACCAAATTTTGATCCGGTGGCCCAACTGATCATCGTTTCTACAATACCTCCAAGAGTTGTGGATTTTGTGAAACCCAGTGTGGCAATGCTGGTCTTCTTTTTGGTTTTCTTATCTTCAGTAGTTACAATTTTACCTTCTAATAGCCCCCATTTAATTCCGAAAGCCTGATAGTCAGGTTTGAAATCATAGTAAACGGTGATGTCAATAAATTCCCATTTAATATTAGCGCTAACGGTGCCAAAATAACCAGCTTCTGGTGCTACTGGATCAACTAAAGTTGTAAGGGGAACAATAGTTCCGTCTTCGTGTAACACAGGTATTTCAGCTAGCCCAATAATGGTCTCACGGCCACCCATATCAGGATTTACTGTTCCACCATTATAGCCCAGTTTCAAGTCTAACTCTGCTTCTATTCCTGTACCAGGAATATTAATCTTTACATCAGTTTTACCTGTGAAACTCCAGGAATTTGTTTTTGTCTCTACGGTTAATCCTAGCCCAGTTATATCTATATCAAATGTTTTTGCATGATCTCCTTCTGGCATCCAGCCTTGAGGTAAAAACTCGCCAATCAGATCGAGTAATTTTATGGGCTGTTTATTTTGTTGTGCCATGAATTTCCAACCATTTCCTTTTCCAAGATAATCGGCTACCATACTAAATCCGATTTTTTGGGTTTCTGGAAAAATTGTTATCGATCCGTTTAGTGAACCTGTTGAACTGGCTTGGGTGCCATCTAGCGACATGCCAATTGAGTTGATTTCTAGAATTGGTTTAGAAATTCCTGGAACATGAATTGGCCAATCTAACTGTAGTCCCAATGCCACAGAATAAGCTTTTGTGGAGAGTTGGTAAAAGAAATTGAAATCCGTAATCGCAGGGTCATTACCACCTGGCCATCCCGGTTCTAATCCTGGCCAGAATACATTGATTACATCATTGATGGGTAATTTTGGGGTGGCCAATTGTCCCTGTAAAGTAAGGTCTGGCACTGAACCCCCAAGTTTAATGGCTGGAGAAGTAGGAACATTTCCAAATTTTAAATTTCCACTGAAGTCTCCAATGGTTTTTCTTGTAGCTACTTTTATCGGATCAACGACAGTAATATTCAAAGCAATATCTGTCAGATTTAATGTATTGAAAAAATTCCAAGGAGAAGTGGTGACAACTTTTACAGAAATATAAGAGATGGTCTTGGTTTTAGTATTGTAGGCGAATTCCAGACTTTTCACTCCAATTCCTCCAAGGGCTTGAATAGGTTTAGGTAAAAAAGATTCAATATTAATACCTCCAAGAATTCCAAAGAAATCAGAAATCGTTTCGGCTTTCTCGAACTCACCTGTGATCACAATATTTCCATCTTCAGCAATCGGAAAATTCATGGATAGCTCAAAATCAGTTCCTTTTACTTTTCCTCCTATGGCACTATTAGGCGGTAACTCGGCTTGTGAAGCATCTATTCTTACAAAAGGTGATTCAAAAACGATCCATGGAATGTCGTCAAGATTCCAAGGTGATTGGGCAGTGAATTTTCCGCTACTAAATATGTCTCCTGCAAAAATTGAGAATTTAAAGTTAGACGCAGTTTTTAACTTAAAAGCATTCGTTTCTCCTGTAAGTAATACTCCAGTTAAATTTCCTTCTGAACCGGTAACTTTGGATAATATCGGATTGTCAATAATTAATCCATTACCAAAGTCTTTGAGTAGCTGAGTGTAAAAATCATTGATATTTCCTTCGGGGAATATTTCCAATAAATTAATTGATCCACTTTTTGCAGCAGCTTCCAATAGATTAAATAATTCTATCAATTTGCCTTCTTGTGCGAGCAAATCAAATGTATTTAATTGTTTGGACTGCAATGCAGCAACTAAAGTGAGGCCGACATCTAATTTTTCATTAAAATTATAAAGAGATCCAGATCCAGGTAAAGAATAAAATTCCTTGATGGAGCCAAAATACTTTTTGACATTGTTTAAACCATTTCGAGTTTTAAATATAAAATCACCCATTATGGAAGTCGGCGCATTAGCCACCAATGGTGGCCAATCATCTATATTGACTTCTATTTTATCGGCAATTTCTTGTAGCATACGGACTGGTTCAGTGATATTGGTGTTACCTAAGTAACCTGTTGGATAGAGGATAGAGTGGTCACCTGGGCGATTTGTATTAAAATAAGGTTTGCCTGTGTTGATGGCAACGACAGCTGTATTTGGACCTTCAAATAAGGAAGGATTTTTCGCCTTGGACAAGAAATAATTAAATATGAGTGGCGGGACAAATCCCATTTGAATAAATAAAACACGCTTTGGGGCGGCAGTTACCCAAGTAATTAATTCTTCAATAATTACTTGATCTTTTAAAAAATCTACAAATAGATATTGTGTATCAATGTTCGGAAATTTTACAGCATTGATTCTCGACGTTGCCAAGGCTTTACGACGGGCCCATTCATTAGCTTGAGGGAGGTCACCAGGATTACTTATAGATAAAAGACGAGTTGCCTGTTCTGAAATAGTATAGCCTCCTTCCAAGAGGTATTTAATATATTTAAAATTAACAAAGGCATCAGTGCCTGGGACATATTTCCCAAAGTTTACGATAATTGGTGGCTTTGCTATAGAAGAAGGATTTTCCAGTGATGTTCTTATGGCCGCCATCTCCAGAAAAATTCGATCAGGAATTGGTTTTGCAAATGCTGAAGCTCCTGGATAATTTATTCCATATACAGGAGTAATGTCTATTTGTGCTGTAACTCTTTCATCCGTTAATGTTTTTATGGCCTCTACCTTTTGCGTAACTTCTATGGGAAAATTACCTGATGTGAAATAAGCCCAATCTGCTCTAGTGGGAACAATGGTCGGCACATAAAAAGCCCTGGATTGTAATTTAAATGGTGCAAGATTTCCTTTATCTAAATTAATATTGATCTCTTTATTTTCAGGCGTTCTAATTTTCAGTAAGTTTCCTGGTGCTAAATCTTTGGCAAAAAATTCGATGCTATAATTATAGGGCTGCAAAATAATGGCATATGCTACATTCCATTCTTTGGTCAAATTTTCATTTACCGTATCATATCCACCACAGAAAGCAAAATTAATTTTATCCTTTGGAGAACCTCCATTTAAGATTTCAATTATTTTAATATTAGCATTCGATAAATTCCCCTGATTATTTCCGGCCAACTCTGGTAATAGGGAATGAATTTTGGCTAATGTCGAGTCTCCATTATCATCTAGGTTATCATATATTATTTCGACATTACGCGAATAGTTAAAACCCATCCAAGGACCATCAGGAGTTCCCACCAGTCGCCTTAGAATATTAATGCTGGAGGATTGATGACCATAACCAGGCGTACTTGCTACATAGACCCTGATGATTTCCTGGGTGTCCAATAAATTGGCATAACTGCCAAGTATGTTACCGAAAAGTTCTGATCTTTGTTGGGCAGCAGTATCGTTCAATAATGAAAATGGTGGAAACATATGGCTTAATAGTTAGATTGTTCTTTAATTAATTCATTACCTTTAGATTGAGGCTCTTTGGAGTAGACGGCATACCATCCCAATCCAGAAGCCTTGCCTCCTGCTTTGGGGTTTCCAAATAGATAGAAAGTGGTATTGCCATTGGGTGGAATTTTTAGCAAGCCTAAAAACTTTAAGGCAATGGTGGTAAACAGCAGTAAGAAAGAATCTTGCTCAGCGATATAACTCAATCGGATTTGTCCGATCGATAACTTCATCACATTTTGCAAGCTGATTATTTTAGCACCTCCGCCTGTTCCAGGAAGAGCGATACCAATACCAGCTTTGTAATTTCCTGCTTGATTGCTATCAGGAGACCAGGACATTAGGAAATAAGAATCCAAACTCACCTTGCCCGCTAATTCTCCAGGCGTGCCCATGTTCAATTTGAATTTTAAACCATACCAGTCACCGTCTGAAACACCACCAAGCCTTAGGTCGGGAATGACATCCAGAAATCCAGCCTCCTTAGACCCCTTATCCTTGGTACCAACTTCCAAGGATTTTAGATCCAACACCATATTTAGATAAAGGCTATTTTTTCTAGGAGTACTTATGGAAACATCAAAGGTGATTTCGTTTGTCTTAAATTCAAGTTTACTGTCTGTAGGGTTCTTTCCCGGGAAGGACATTTGAATTCCTAAATTGGCAAAGTTTAATCCTTTCTTCAATTTATCTTCACCAAGTATATTTCCAAAAGAGAAAATGTCAAAATTTGTATCATCCGTCAATTCCATCAGATCTGTATCCAGAGCCACCGCCTTAGTAGTATTGGTTAAAGAAAAGAAATCTATAAACCCGCTTATTCCGAACCAGGAAACTATTGTAGTGGCATCCTTACCAGATCGGGTGGATAGCAGTACATTAGTGATTTCTATTTTATTAATTATATTGTTATTGAGATAAAAAGCATCATCATTCTGGCTACTTAAGGCATAAACTGCCTTACCATTATTAATTTGCAGACTTCCAGCAAGTAATACGTTTTTATAAATATTTTCAGGATCTCCCATCTTTGAAACCAGGCTTCCAAATAGACGATTTAAGGTAAGCTGCGCATAACTTTCAAAACTTTTTACCGAAGTATTTTCGAATAATACTTTTAATGAAAGTAACCTGAAATCATAGGTATCCGCATTAGTGGGCGCGATTGACTTTGTAGGCTTAATATCTGCGAAATCGGGATCCATATAATAGATCAAGCCAAATATGGAAGAAGGTTTTTCAACCACAGGTCCATTAACTCCTTTTTTTACAGGACTTATTTCTATCCCCAAATGATGTGCATTAAAAGCGGCTTGATTGGTGATTCCTGCAGTGATACCTTTGAGGTTTTCTGGAAGACTTTTAATGTCTATTTTTAAAAATAGGATTCCGGTCCAGGTTTCGGAGGTGGCTATATCATTGAATTTTTTAAAATATGGATTTCCCTCTTGTTTTTGAGCATCTTCAAAATAGGTTTGTAACCATTGGGAGAGAATGATTAATTGTTGATCATCTCCGGTAGCCACAACATTTGCATGATCGGTTATTTGAGGAATCGCAAATTCTGAAGATTGGGTCCATTTTTTTGGACTCGCCACCAAACTATTTTTTGATGATTTTGGATCGAATAATTTTCCTTTTCTACCTTTGAAAATCATGATGTTACGATAGTCTCCATATTTTTGATCGGTACCTATGTTGGCTTGCATTCCCCAACTGCTGAGGCTCATAGTATTTTGAAAACCAGGTCCATTTGCAGCACCTCCCAAAGCACCAATATTTGTATTATTTGCAGCTATCAGAAATACATCGCTAGATTGTAAGGCATTGATTAAAGGATCGGTTGGATTTTCAAAGGCCATGGTATATTTTGTACCTTTATCCACATTCCAACCCAATTGAATTTCATCCCAGCGTACCGCGGTATTTCCATCATCTTGAGTGGTCTTGGCTATTAACCCCGAAGGTGTAGTAGCCAAAACAGTCTTCCCAACCAGGGAACCTTCTTCAAAAAGATGTGCATTGGTTTTTGATAATTTACTGACAATTAATCTTCGTTGAGGACTGAGAACCGTATTTTCAATTTGTTGGGTAACTGTGGCATCCAGGGAATTTTGCTTTTCATCAAAACCTGAATAGGGAAGCATTGGAAAAAAAAGTTCATTGTTTGCCTGAAATTGAAATGACGGAATACTATGATCAAAAAGATCTGGAAAATCAAGAGTCGCCGTTTTAGATGCATTCGTTTTTTTTCTACCTTTTTTAATAAAAGAGGGGTTCTTTTTTTTACTGCCAAAAAGTGCCGAACCTTTCGGCTGGGATACAAAGGAAATATTGTTTCCGGAATTATTAATGAGAGTAGCCCAGGAGGTTAAATAAGTTTTATCGAATGGTGATGCTGTGGGGTCTGTAGGAGGTCCAACCGGAGAAGAAGTCGGGTAAGGGAATTTCTTAATATAAGCTGGTTGACGGGAAATAAATCTTAATAAATCTCCTTTTTTATTTTGTATATGAGGCGTAATTGTAAAAAACTCAGTTCCGGAAAGCCCACAAGCCAAATAATTATTTTCGGTTAGAGGATTATCCCCAAAGCTTATCATAAAATCCCCCTCAGGGGATAATTGAAAATGTTGCCCTGTGTTATTGTTCATTATTTCTCCAAGGCTTAGTACTAGTCTGGCATTATATGTCACATTTGCGGAAGTACCAGGTATTAATGTAACTGGCGCACCGAAGACAGAGCTGTAGTTGCTTTGCAGTTGACAAACATTATCATTGAAATCTTTCCCTGTAAAATCAAAAAATGATCTTCTGGAGGAATATGCGGTTGACATGCTGCAGGAATTACCGGAGCAGGGATCAAGGGCAGCATTATAAAGATCGGAAGGATCGATTGAAATATTGAAACCCAAAAAATCGGCGGGTCCATTGGAGGGATTTGCAAAGGGTAGCCATTCTGAAAGTGGTGGTTCTCCTGTTTTACCATTGGGAATAATAATTTGAAACCCCATATTCAAATCTTCTATCAAAGAAGTCCTTTGAATAAATCCTGTGAATTGAACACAGCCACGAAGTGCTCCTGAAAAAGCGATCTTTCCCTTTACCACTCTTTGCATGGTCGGTGTATTGGTTCCCCCAAATTGAATTTGAAAATTATTAGTTCCTCCCTCCAATAGTAAAGCAGAGGCATCATCATCCAATTTTATTTCCATTCCGCTTTGAATTGTCAAAGTCAAAGAGTTGGTTAAATTTATGGTAAGGGCGGTTTGAAATTCCTTGGCACGTGCATTGACTTCAGCGGAAGTTATGGTACTTTCAGAAATATTATTCGGGTGAGTAATCCAAATGAATTTTCTGGTATTATTGGACAGTAAAGGATCTATTTTTTCGATAAAATCAATTGCTTGTGATGCTGTTGAAATATCTGGACCAATAGCTCCAAATACAAAGGACCCGAAATATTCCTGACTACTCAAAGCTTCTTTCAAGGTGATCACATCATTGACCGGCCTATGTCTGGCAGCAGGAATTATAAAAGCAATAAAACCTATGTCGGAAGTTTGTGTTGCCGCAACGAATAGGCGGTCAGTGAACTTTTGATTAAAATTCATTTAAAAAAGAGGTTAATGGTGAAAGTTGGACTGCTCATAAATTTGAACAGTCCCTATTCTTAATACAAAATTTCAAAGGAGACTAACCGTATTAAGGTAAGTCATGGAAATTATAATTGAACAGTATTTGATTTAATCAATGTAAAACTCAACGAATCTCTAATTAATAAATCTAATTTATTTACCAATCTGTCAGTTCTGTACAAACACAATAGTCAGACACCTTGAAATGAGCGATATTTTATACGCTAAAAGTAACTGTACAAGCCATGGCTGTTTGATCAGGCTTACTGTCATCATATCCACTCATAAATAATCCAATTGTGTACGTTTGTCCACGTTGTAAGTTAAGACCGTTTATTCCAGCAGTACTATTGCTTTGATTAGTTTGAATCTTATTAAAAGCCATTGGCGGTGGAGTTTTGTAGGGTGCTTGCTCAGAATTCCAAATACCTATCCATGCACCATTAGATAGTGTAGCTACGCCCGAAGGGAGTTTGTAGGTTACACTAACAGAATTGGATCCGACATTATTCATTGACAATGACGGGACGAATTTGTCTGGATTACTACCCGCTGCGTTTGGACCTGTTGCAGGAATGTAGGATGAAGCACATACGTTTCCTTGAGGTTGCATTCCAGGACCGGTTAATACTGGTCCAACAGCATACCCTACAATATAACTATTAATAGTCACATCGAGATTGTCAAAGTTTGCGGAACCAGTTGGGGTAGTGTTTTGAATTTTTTGCGTTTGTAAGGGTTTTGTGGTCCATGGAATCGAATTTCCGTTTTGCCAAATGGCAAGATAATCACCAAAAGCATTTGGCTGATTGCCATCAATGCCTTGAAAAGTCACAGATATACTGTTGCCTGAAACGGCTGTGACCGTTACCGATTGCGCTTGAGCAGCAGTATCCTCAATTTTCAAGTTTTCTGTTGTTTTTTCTTTTGAATAATTTTTCATAATATTTAGTATTTTAATGGTTAGAAATTAATTTTTATTGCTAGTTTTTTTACTGTTGATTGGAGCGCTTAAGTTATTGGTGGTTCTATATTAGAGATGTCGAGATAGCCCATTCTAATTCAATTAGCGCTAGTTTTATCCAGATCAATACTACCTGCAAATCCTGCTTCCAGAAAGAACACAGTTTTTCTAGTCTGAGTGAACGTTTTTTGCCAAAATAGCATTCCTATGCCTGATCTTAGACTATGACAACGTCGTATTCCTTTTTTTGTCTTTTCATAATGTATTTGCTTATACATTATATAAATTGTAGGATCATTTCATGCTTCATAACTATTTAAATAATTAGCGCGTTTTTAATTCGGCAATTTATTTTAAGCACGTTTTAAATATGGTATAAATTAGAGGCGATAATGAAGCAATTAGGTTTTATTGCTTTTTAGTATTTCATTGTTGAATGATATAAAACTAATTGTTTATTTCTGAAAGGAAGAAGAAAATAACTTACAAAAAGTAAGCTTAATGATTATAAGCAGTAAAAATATTTTTATAATATTGTTAAATGAATGATTTTCAAATCAAATAAACCCTTTCATACGAGCAGATAGTACTAGCTCTCTATCACTACCAGTGCTGATTTTAAATGCTTCTTTTAACAATCGTTTTCGTTTTTCTATACCAGCTTTAGATAGAGGAATATATTTAACAAAGTCTTTTGTTTTGGTACCATTAGTAATTTCTATTAAAATTTTTATATCTAAATCATCTAAAAAAAGTTTGTGAGATATTTTTTTTCTAATTAAGGTGGCGACTGATTTACTATATGAGGGAGTACCAGAAATTACCAATTCTATTGAGAAAGCTAATTCTTTTGCAGAAATATCTTTTTTTAATAAAAAACCATCGGGGTTTAGATTTCTAAGAATATTATTTATTCTAAAATTGTCCATATGGGAAGTTATTACAATAATTTTAATATCAGGAACCAGGTCCTTAATTAAGAGACCTAGTTCCTCACCTGAATTTATTTTATATTCATCACAATATGGAAGGCTTATATCCAAAAGGATTAAATCATACTTTTCTTTATGATCTGTTTGTGAAATTTTTTTAATAGCCGTAGAACATTCATTTGCAGAATCTATAATCAATTTGTAATTAATCCTATTTGATAAATAGTACATTATAGCATTTTTATAACCATCTACTATGATTTGATGATCATCTATAATTAAAATATTATAGGTTGGATTCATAATTTAATTAGCATTAATTTTTAAGATCAACTTAATTGCTAATAAATTTTTAGGAAGAATAAGGTAAATTTAAATTAAATTAATTTAAAAACAAATAGTTTGTTTGTAAAAACAGGATTATCAATAATTTAGGCTTCGTTGCATTTAGGTTGTTATGTTAAATGAATAACCCCGCAGCAAGCTGCAAGGAATTCTTTAGATTAAAGTTTGGAATCGACAAGGCATTTGAGATGCTCTATGAGATAAGTACCAGTAAAAAAGGAGCAAACAGTATTTGGTTGGCAGAGCATTTTGGGGTAAACCAGAAAACAGCTTGGTCTTTCCGTCAAAAAGTTCAATTAGCTATGAAAAGCAGTGAACAATACCCTTTAGAGGATGAAGTCCATGTGGACGAATTTGAAATAGGGACGCCACAAGTAGGTGAACAAGATAGGAGCAAAAGTGATAAAAAAGCTCGAACGTTATTGCTTTTGAACATAGAGCAGGAAAATCAGGCAAAGGTTATGATAAGGTTATTCAAGGTTACAGTGCTGCATCGTTAAAACCTATATTTGACACCCATATCAAAAATGACGCCCAGGTATTGGCAGATGGATGGTGTGGTTATAACCCTCTAAAAGAAGAGTGCCCAAATCTAAAACAAACATTATCAAACAAGGGAAAAAACTTTAAAATGCTTCATATCCAAATCAGAGATTTTAAAAACTGGCTTAGGGGTGTGCATTCTTATTGTAACAAAGAATATTTACAAAAGTATATTGATGAATATTTCTTTAGATTTAATAGGAGAAATCATAGAAAAATCAATTTTAGATAAAATTATTGAACGCTGCGTCATTCATAAACCTATGAATATCGATGAAATTAAAATATACGCGACTTAAATGGGTAACCCTATTAATAAATTCAATCCTTAATAATCTGTATCGGTTATTTAGGGCTAGACTTAATGACCAATTAGACGTGTAGTGCCCGGTCTTCCGTAGCAGCTAATGCCGCTTCTTTAATGGCTTCGGCAAACGTTGGATGCGCATGGGACATTCTGGCAATGTCTTCTGCAGAAGCTTTATACTCCATGGCAACAACGGCCTCCGCAATTAAATCGGCGCAACGTGCCCCTATCATATGCACCCCTAAAACCTCATCGGTCTTGGCATCTGCTAATATTTTAACAAAGCCATCCAAATCCATACTTGCTCGACTACGTCCTAAAGCACGCATTGGGAATTGTCCCAATTTATAAGCGATACCAGCTTCTTTTAATTCCTCTTCTGTTTTTCCAACAGCGGCAACTTCTGGCCATGTGTAAACGACACCTGGAATTAAATTATAATCGATATGTGGCTTTTGCCCCGCTAAAATCTCAGCAACCAACATGCCTTCTTCAGATGCTTTATGCGCCAACATAGCACCTTTGACCACATCACCTATGGCATATATATTTGAAGCAGATGTTTGTAAATGATCATTCACTTCTATCTGACCTCTATCTGTTAACTTAACGCCTGCTGCTTCAGCATTTAAACCATCTGTATACGGTTTACGACCAACGGAAACTAAACAATAATCACCTTTAAACTCAACTTCATTTCCTTTTTTATCATCTGCTTTCACAATGACCTCATCACCAACACGCTCCACTGATTTTACTTTATGCGAGGTGTTTATTTTAAATTTTGCCTTCTTAAAAACTTTGTTTAATTCCTTAGACAAAGCCGCATCCATGGTAGGTATAATGCGATCCAGATACTCGACAATAGTGACCTCAGATCCTAATCGTTTATAGACTTGACCCATTTCCAGACCAATCACGCCACCGCCTATGACGATCATGTGCTTAGGTATTTCTTTAAGCTTTAAAGCCTCTGTAGAAGTGATAATACGCTCCTTATCAATAGAAATAAACGGCAAGGATGCCGGTTTACTGCCTGTCGCTATAACGGTGTTTTTTGCTTCAATTTCAGTGGTTTCATCACCAGTAATGGTAATGTGCGTGGCATCTTTAAATGACCCTAAACCTTGGTAAACATCAATCTTGTTTTTCTTCATTAAATAATCAATCCCGCCGGTTGTCTGATCTACAACCGCCTGCTTACGACCAATCATTTTTTCAAGATTAATTTTAATTTCCCCTGGAATTTCAATCCCGTGTTCTTCAAAATGTTTTACGGCATCTTCGTAATGATGCGAAGAATCCAATAAGGCTTTACTAGGGATACAGCCTACATTTAAGCAAGTACCTCCTAATGTGGCATATTTTTCTATAATGGCAGTTTTCATCCCTAACTGTGCGCAACGAATTGCTGCTACATAGCCTCCAGGGCCAGAGCCGATAATGGCTACATCGTATGAATTCATATCAGATTTTTAAATTTTAGAGTTACAAAAATACAAATGTTTTATGGGAAGACCATGTAAAAATGAAACTTAGTAAAGTGCTATTGCTGCTTCACTTAAACCTTTAGAAACTAACTGTTTTCTTACTGCTTCAGCACTTTCTCACCACGTTCTGCATGATGTAGCAACTCTAATTTTGTGCGCCGTTTGTTTTTATACAGTATTATACTAAAAATTTATTTTTTTAAAATGTAACACGGTAAAATTATGTAGTTTTGTTTCTCATGCAGAAACACATTAATATACAAAACAAAAAAGCACGTTTTCAATACGAGATATTGGATAAATATACTGCTGGAATTGTTTTGACAGGTACCGAAATAAAATCGATTAGAACCAGTAAAGCATCCATAGCTGAAAGCTTTTGCGAGTTTAATGAGCAAGGGGAACTTTTTGTTATTAATATGACCATTGAAGAATATCTTTACGGCACGTACTACAACCACAAACCTAAGGCGGAACGTAAACTGCTTTTAAACAAGAAAGAATTAAAAAAACTGAATAAGGAAGTTCAAAACACGGGACTTACCATTATTCCCTTACGATTATTTATTAATGATAAAGGCTATGCCAAACTTGATATAGCACTAGCGAAAGGTAAAAAGCTTTACGATAAGCGTGACACTATTAGAGATAGAGACAACAAGCGTAATCTCGACCGAATCAAAAAAATCTATAAATAATTAATACAATCTTAACGTTTACCATTTAGTTAAATCATTAATTTGTGAGCTCTTGTAAAACTAAGGTCGTATGAAAAAAATCGTTCTTTTTCTAGGTGTATTCGTAAGTATGATGTTTGGTCATGCTCAGGAACCTTCAGGCAAAAAATCCAATTATTTAGGCCATGTTCAAACCATAGATAGCACTATAGAAACCCTGTATAAAGTTATTTCTGGCGAAAAAGGTGAAGCACGGCAATGGGAGCTTTTTAAATTCCTGTTTAAACCTGGCGCGAAGTTAATTCCCTCAGGCAAAAATACTAAGGGTGATTATCAAGTTCGCTATATGAAACCTGAGGACTATATTAAAGGTTCTGGCGATTGGCTTGTTGAAAATGGTTTTTTTGAAAAAGAATTATCTCGTACTGTAAATGCATATGGTAATATAGCCCATGTTTTTAGCACTTATGAATCTTTTAAAAGTGAAGCTGACGAAAAACCGTTTATGCGCGGCATCAATAGTATTCAACTTTTTCACGATGGCACACGCTGGTGGGTCATCAATATTTATTGGGCCAACGAGACAAAAGATAACCCGATTCCTAAAAAATACTTACCTTAAAATTATTATAGTATCTAATTCATAGACTATTCAACACCAAGCACTTATGTTAAAAATACTTACAATTACAACTAATATGAAACTAATTTTTACCTGTATAACACTTCTAAGTATTTCCTTTGCGTTTACTCAAAATGCTGAAACAAAAGCGGTTCCTGTTTTTCAAGATGGTGAAGCTCAAATAGTAGAGGCTTTTAACACACCAGATAAATGGATTCGTCATGATTTGTGGGTAGAGACTACGTTTGATACCGATGGTGATGGAAAATTAGACCAGATGCACGTAGACGTTACCAGACCCTATCAAACGGATACAGAAGGCTTAAAACTTCCTATCGTCTACGAATCTAGTCCCTACTATGCAGGTGTAGCGCCAGATGTAGATGGTGTATTTTGGAATGTAAAACATGAATTAGGAGCTACGACCAATGAACGTGTGCATCCAGAAGTAACCCGATTGGGAGAACGGCCAATAATATCAAATTCACAAATAAAAACATGGGTTCCAAGAGGCTATATTGTGGTACATTCCTCATCACCAGGAACAGGCCTCTCCCAAGGCTCGCCAACTGTAGGAGGCGACAACGAATCCTTAGCACCAAAAGCTGTGATTGATTGGTTAAATGGAAGAGCAAAAGGCTATACCGAACCTGACGGAAATGAAACCGTTGAAGCTTTTTGGAGTACTGGCAAGGTAGGCATGACAGGGACGTCTTATAATGGCACCATTCCTTTAGCAGCCGCAACAACAGGTGTGGATGGCTTAGAAGCTATTATCCCTGTGGCACCAAACACATCCTATTACCATTATTACAGATCCAACGGTCTGGTACGTTCTCCAGGCGGATATTTAGGTGAAGATATTGATGTGCTGTATGACTATATTCATAGTGGTGACGAATCCAAGCGTGCGGATAATAATAAGCGCGTTCGCGATACCGAAATGAAAGATGGTATGGATAGAATGACTGGTGATTATAACGATTTTTGGGCAGGACGAGATTATATCAATGACATGCAACCCATGAAAGCAGCCCTATTAATGTCCCACGGTTTTAATGATTGGAATGTGATGCCAGAACACAGCTATAGAATTTATAAAAAGGCGAAAGCCATGGGTTTAGCTACCCAAATATATTACCACCAATTTGGTCATGGGGGTCCCCCACCAATCTCTATGATGAATCGTTGGTTTACACATTATTTGCATGGCATTGATAATGGCGTAGAGAACGATGCTAAAGCCTGGATAGTGCGTGAGGATGATAAAATGAATGAACCCACCGCATACAAAGATTACCCGAATCCAGATGCTCAAGATATCACTTTATATTTAAGTTCAGGTGCACCAGGTGTTGGTGGTTTACATATCAATAGCGCCGGTAAGAAGCAAGGTGCAGAAACCTTGGTTGATAATTATTCGTTTACAGGCGAGGCCTTAGCACGTGCTGAAATCACAAAACATCGTTTGCTATTTGTCACACCAACTTTAACCGAAGACTTGCATATCTCAGGAGTTCCAAAAGTGACTATCAAATTAGCGAGTAGCAAACCTGCCGCAAATCTTTCGGTTTGGTTAGTATCCTTACCATGGAATGACGGCCAAAGAGCAAAAATAACAGACAATATTATTACACGCGGTTGGGCCGATCCACAAAACCACAGATCTTTAACCGAAAGCGAACCACTTAAACCAGGAAAATTTTACACGGTTTCTTTTGGTTTGCAACCGGATGACCAGATCATTAAAAAAGGTCAGCAAATTGGATTGATGATTTTTTCAAGCGATAAAAAATTCACCTTACATCCAGAACCAGGAACAGAATTGACCGTAGATTTGGACAATACATCTCTAACTTTACCAGTTGTAGGTGGTTTAAAAAGTTTTGAAGAGGCTATCAAAAAGTAAAAAATTCAATCTTCTTAATATGCCATATGTCCTTAAAAACGAAAATCTACAAATTCATATTGATTCACCTTTAGAAAATTATAATTTCTCAAGATTTGACTGGACTGGGAAAATCGCAGAAGTGAAGTTTAGAAATGCCCATTTATCAAGTGTTGAAAGCACCGATAATATTAATGAGCATCATTTTGGAAAAGGATTTTATAATGAATTCGGGATAGATTCCGCTTTAGGTTTTGATGACACGGCTATTGGTGGTTGGTTTCACAAAATTGGTGTAGGCTTGTTAAAAAAAGAGGATACCCAATATCTGTTCAGTAAAGATTACGATATCATACCAGCGGAATTTAAAACTATTTCCGAATCGAATAAACTTATAATTAGCTGTAAATCACAAGCTATAAATGGTTATTCTTATGAATTGAGAAAAGAGATTGAATTGCATTCCTGTGGTTTTACCATTAATTATTATTTAAAAAACACAGGTGAAAAAAATATCAATACCACTGAATACGTTCACAATTTTACGGCGATAAATAATGATTTGATTGGGAACAATTATGTATTAAGATTTCCATTTCAATTAAAACCTGAACGCTTTGGGGAAACCGTTAACCCTGAACTAAAAGTGGCTATCGGGCCTAATGAAGTTACATTTAACAGTACGCCAAAAGAACCATTCTTTTTTAGCGACCTTTCAGGTAGTGACCATGTTAAAGCAGAATGGGAATTAACAAATCTGGAACATAATATTGGAATCAGAGAAACCGGAAGTTTTCAAACGAATAAAGTAAATCTTTGGGGATTGACACATGTCATCAGTCCGGAGTTGTTTTTTAATATATTTATTAAACCTGGCGAATCAACGGAATGGTCCAGAAATTATAATATTTTTCAATTAAATAAAAATGTCTAGCTGCAAAGTACTGCGCAAGAAAGGTTTCAATTTTTATCCTCCAATAAAGGAACAAAGCGGAACTCGCCAAATTCCTCCTGTTCAAAATCTTTAGGACCTTTTCTAACAAACATGGTCATGGTCTGCACATCATCACCCACAGGAATAACCAACCTACCCCCTGTTTTTAACTGGCTCAATAATGGCTTCGGTACAAAAGGAGCCCCTGCCGTAACGATAATCCCATCAAAAGGTGCTTCATCTGGCAAACCCTTATAGCCATCGCCAAAAACCAGTTTTTTTGCGCGATACCCTAGCTTGGGTAAAAACTTGCTTGTTTTTTTAAACAATTCTTGTTGCCTTTCAATACTATATACCTTTGCCCCCAACAAGCACAACACTGCCGTTTGATAGCCACTACCTGTACCAATTTCCAAAATTTTATCCCCTGGCTTTATTTCGAGAAGTTCCGTTTGAAAAGCTACCGTATAGGGTTGGGAAATGGTTTGGTCTGCACCAATAGGAAAAGCCTTATCTTGGTAGGCATGGTCTATAAACCCGGAATCCATAAATAAATGACGTGGCACCTCACCAATGGCTTTTAAAACCTTTTTATTAGTTATACCCTTATTAATTAAAATGTTAACAAGTTGTTGCCGTAATCCTTTATGCTTAAATGTATCCTTCAATGTTCCCGTAGTTTATTAGGCTAAAATTAGTCAAACATTTTTAAGCAGAAAGCAAATAAGGCATAAATTATTTCGTAAAATCAGTGATTAAAAATTCATATAAAATTATCAATTTCATGTCTTAATTATCTTATTTTTGTTGAAAACGTAAAATTTATGCTTAAAGTTGGTGTACTTGGTGCAGGCCACCTTGGAAAGATCCATTTAAGATTGCTTCAACAGTCTGAAAAATATGAATTAGTTGGTTTCTATGATGCTGATCAGGAAAATGCAAAAAAGGTAGATGCAGAATTTGGATACAAATATTTTAATACTATTGACGCGCTTATTGATGCCGTAGATGTGGTGGATATTGTAACACCAACCCTATCGCATTATGATTGTGCCAAACAAGCCATTAGTAAAGGGAAACATATATTTATAGAAAAGCCAATTACCAATACTGTTGAAGAAGCTGAAGAAATTAGAGCATTGGTTGCTTCTAACAATGTGAAAGGGCAAGTTGGCCATGTAGAGCGATTTAATCCAGCATTTATTGCGGTTAAAGAAGAGATTAATTCGCCCATGTTTATTGAATCACATCGCTTAGCAGAATTTAATCCCCGTGGCACAGATGTTCCTGTGGTTTTAGATTTGATGATTCATGACATTGATATCATTTTAAGTCTCGTTAAATCTCCAGTTAAAAATATTTCGGCAAGTGGGGTTTCAGTCATTAGTGACACGCCAGATATCGCCAATGCACGTATTGAGTTTGAGAATGGCTGTGTAGCAAATTTAACAGCGAGCCGTATCTCACTTAAAAAAATGCGAAAGGCACGTTTCTTTCAAAAAGATGCTTATATCTCTGTAGACTTTTTAGAAAAAAAATGTGAAGTTGTAAAAATGAAAGACGCTCCAAAAAATCCTGGAGATTTCGACATGATTTTACAAAATGCAGAAGGCATTAAAAAGCAAATTTATTTTGACAATCCTCAGATAGAATCCAATAATTCTATTTTAGACGAACTGGAAACGTTTGCAGATGCCATTAACAATAATACAACCCCAATAGTGACACTTCATGATGGCACTGAGGCCTTACGGATTGCAAATCAAATTATTGGTTGTTTTAAATAAAGTAATGATGAAGAAAGCCTATTACGAAGTGATGTCTTCTTCTATAGCCTCTGCGTAACCACGACTATAATTTACCTTCATATAGAACAAACATACAATTACAAAAATATATTATAAATGAAAAACGTTGCAGTAATAGGTGCAGGTACTATGGGAAACGGGATCGCCCATACTTTTGCACAAAGCGGATTTAATGTTCAACTTATAGACGTTAGTGAAGATGCTTTAAAAAAAGGAATGGATGCCATTTCTAGAAACTTAGATAGAATGGTTTCTAAAGAAAAAATAACTGAAGCTGATAAAGCCGACACTTTACAACATATCACCACGTTTACAAATATTAAAGAAGGTGTTGAATATGCTAGTTTGGTCGTTGAAGCGGCTACAGAGCGCATAGATTTAAAACTGAACATCTTTAAGCAACTCGACAAGGTTTGTCGTGAAGATACTATTTTGGCTACCAATACCTCTTCCATTTCTATCACACAAATTGCTGCCGTAACATCACGCCCAGACATGGTTATTGGCATGCATTTTATGAATCCTGTACCCATTATGAAACTGGTTGAAATCATTCGTGGTTACAATACCAGTGATGATGTCACAAAACGGATTATGGATTTATCAAAAGAATTGGGAAAGGATCCAGTCGAGGTTAATGATTACCCAGGTTTTGTAGCAAACCGCATTTTAATGCCTATGCTTAATGAATCTATTGAAACCTTATATAATGGCGTTGCTGGTGTGCAAGAGATTGATACCGTGATGAAATTAGGCATGGCACACCCTATGGGTCCGCTACAATTAGCCGATTTTATTGGTCTTGATGTGTGTTTATCTATTTTAAATGTGATGTACGACGGATTTAAAAATCCAAAATATGCCCCTTGTCCCTTGTTGGTAAATATGGTCATGGCTGGAAAATTAGGTGTAAAATCTGGTGAAGGCTTTTATGATTATTCCGAAAGTAGAAAGGCGGAAAACGTCGCTCAACAATTTATAAAGTAGACAGTCCCAGTCCCAGTATGCAGTAACTCACTCCTGAGACTGAATACTGCGACTGAAAACAAATTTTCATGGCAAAAGTAATTCCGTTTAAAGCAGTACGACCAACGCGAGATAAGGTAAGCTTGGTTGCTTCGAGGTCGTATCAAAGTTACACGCAAGATGAGTTAGAATCGCGATTAGACTACAATCCGTTTTCGTTTCTTCATATTATAAACCCTGGTTACAAATACCATAAAGATATTACCGGTGAAGCACGTTACACCTTGGTTAGAAATCGGTATTTGGAATTTAAGGAAGATAAAACCTTTGTTCAAGACGCTTCAGACTGTTATTATATCTATAAAATAGTAAATCGTGAAGGGCACAGCTTTTCTGGAATTATTGCAGCGGTAAGTGCCGAAGATTACGAAAAAGACATCATTAAAAAGCATGAAGACACGATTGAGTATCGTGAAAATATTTTTAAGGACTATTTAAAAACAGTGGGGTTTAATGCAGAACCCGTACTACTCACCTATCCTGATAATGATGTAATTGCATCCTTAATTTCGACCATTCAAAAAGATAGAGCGGAGTATGAATTTACCACCACGTATCGAGATACCCATTACTTATGGAAACTTGATGATGAACATGCTATAACATCTATTAAGAACGCTTTTGAAGCTATTGAAACCATTTATATTGCAGATGGTCATCACAGATCAGCCTCTTCTTATTTATTATCGCAAGATTTAAAATTGGCAAACAAAAAACATAATGGTCATGAGGCTTATAATTTTTTTATGAGCTATTTAATTCCAGAATCTGATTTGAAAATATATGAATTTAATAGACTGATTAAAGATTTAAATGGACTTAGCAAAGAAGCCTTTTTAATTCAGCTTGATATGATGTATCGTATTGAAAACAGAGGTAGCGATTTATATATCCCAACCAAAAAACATCATTTTAGCATGTATTTAGATGGCGGATTTTATTCGCTATATTTAAGAAAACATAATTATACCATGGAAACATCCTTAGATGTTTTAGACACCCAAGTACTCTATAAGACTATTTTACAGCCCATTTTAGGAATTTCAGATTTGCGCAATGACACAAGAATAAGTTACTCGCACGGAAAAAATAATTTAGTGACTATTAAAAGTAAAGTAGATAATGGTGATTTCGCAGTTGGTTTTGGATTGTTACCGGTGACTATAGAAGAAATGAAAGCCATTGCTAATGATCATTTAACTATGCCACCAAAGAGCACCTTTATTGAACCCAAATTGCGTAGTGGCGTCACCATATATGAGTTTTAAAAAAATGTGGATGCGTTTATTTGTTAAGCTGTTTAATGGCTAATAGCTTAATGTAAATACCTTAATATAAAATAATGTCAATAAAAGAAAATCTTCAAAACATAAAATCAAAACTCCCAGAACACGTCACCCTAGTTGCCGTTTCAAAAACAAAACCTGTTAGTGATTTAATGGAAGCCTATAATGCTGGACAGCGCGTTTTTGGTGAAAATAAAATACAGGAAATGGTAGATAAATACGAGGATATGCCTAAAGATATTCAGTGGCATATGATTGGGCACGTGCAACGCAATAAGGTGAAATACATGGCGCCATTTGTAAGTCTAATTCACGGGGTTGATAATTTTAAACTGCTTAAAGAAATTAATAAGGGAGCTATAAAAAACAATAGAGTGATAGATTGTTTGCTTCAAATAAAAATTGCTTCAGAAGATTCAAAATTCGGTATGTCACCGGAGGACGCTAGTCGTCTCTTACAATCCGAAAACTATTCGGAATTAACAAATATAAAAGTAGTAGGCCTTATGGGCATGGCTACATTTACTGATAACACGGACCAAATAACTAAAGAATTCAATGAACTGAAATCTACATTTGAAGAACTACAAAAACTGGATACTACAAATTGTAAACTGGAAACTATTAGCATGGGCATGAGCGGTGATTATATGTTGGCTATAGATTGCGGTAGTAACATGGTTAGGATAGGAAGTAGTATATTTGGGGATAGGAGTTAACAATTAAAAGTGAAAAGTTAACAACTCTATGCAAGAATCCATATTAAAAAATAAAAGTTATGCGTTCGCTATTTTGATAGTAGAAACCTATAAAGTTATTTCATCTGAGAAGAAAGAATTCACGCTATCAAGACAACTTTTTAAAAGCGGCACTTCGATAGGAGCAAATATAAGGGAGGCCGAATTTGCTCAATCAAATAAAGACTATATAAGTAAAATGAGTATTGCTTTGAAAGAAACAAACGAAACTGGATATTCAATTTAATAAAATCCGAATGGAACAACATCAACGAATTAAAAAACGAATATCCCAGTGCAAGTATTTTAAAGGATAACCGAATAGCTTATAATATTAAGGGAAACAATTATCGCTTGATTGTAAAATTTAACTTTGAGTATAAAATATGCTGGATAAGATTTATTGGAACTCATGCAGAATATGACAAAATTGACGCAAATAACATCTGATTATGGACATAGCACCTATTAGAAACGAAAAAGACTATCAAAATGCTCTTGACCGACTTGAGCTAATATTTGATGCGGAAAAAGGAATGGAAGAAGGAGATGAGCTTGAAATCCTTTCAATCTTAATTGACCGATACGAAAACGAAAACTTTCCTATGGGAATGCCTGCCCCAATTGAGGCTATTAAATTCCGAATGGAACAGATGGGAATGAAACAAAAGGACTTGGCAGAGGTTGTCGGATTTAAAAGCAGAGTAAGTGAAATTTTGAATAAAAAGCGTAAACTTCCTTTGGATATGATTAGAAAATTAAATGCAACACTTCATATTCCGACTGAAGTTTTAGTACAAGATTATTAAAACGCCAGTGGCTATCAACCATTAAAACAAAGAAATCAAAACTTAATTAACTTTTAATTTTTAACTTTTAACTGAATTATTTGTACGCCATATTAGACATAGAAACAACCGGAGGAAAGTATAATGAAGAGGGCATTACTGAGATAGCCATCTATAAGTTTGACGGCCATGAGATCGTAGATCAATTCATTAGCCTTGTCAATCCAGAACGGGATATTCAGCCCTTTGTGATTAATTTAACAGGAATAAATAGCGGCATGCTAAGGCATGCTCCTAAATTTTATGAAGTTGCTAAACGGATTGTAGAAATTACCGAGGACTGTATTATTGTGGCACATAATGCTCAATTTGATTATCGTATTCTAGGGACTGAATTCAGACGCCTTGGTTTCGAATTCAAGCGAAAATCCTTATGCACAGTGGAGTTAGCAAAAGAATTAATTCCAGATCAAACTTCCTATAGTTTAGGCAAATTGGTGCGCTCGCTGGGAATTCCTGTCACCGATAGACATCGTGCTTCAGGTGATGCTCTAGCTACGGTTAAGCTATTTAAAATGCTTTTAGACAAAGACACTAACAAATCCATTATACAGCAATCTGTTAGATTAAACCCTAAGCATCAATTAGAACCCAGACATTTGGATATTATGGACGGGCTCCCAAGCACCACTGGTGTGTATTATATTCATAGAGCAGATGGTAAAATCATTTATGTTGGAAAAAGTAGCAATATCAAGAAGCGTATCAATCAACATTTTACCAATACCAATCAGAAATCAAAAAAAATTCAATCTCAAGTAACAGCGGTAACCTATGAATCTACAGGAAGTGAACTCGTTGCGCTATTAAAGGAAAGTGAAGAGATAAAGAGCCTTAAACCTATATTTAACAGGGCGTTACGAAGAACCGTATTTACGCATGCACTTTATAGTTTTAAAGATGAAAACAATTACATCAACTTAAAAATTGATTTGGCAGATGGTAGAAAAAAACCGATAACCACATTTAGCAACAAGCAAAGTGCTAAAAGTTTCCTAATGCGGGCTGTTGAGGATTATAAACTCTGTCAGAAATTAACAGGGTTGCATCCTACAAATTCAACCTGTTTTAATTATGAAATTAAACAATGTGAAGGTGCCTGTATAGAGGCTGAAGCATTTGAAACTTACAATAAACGCGTAGAATCACTAATTGCAAAAAATAGTTATTCAAACAAGAATATGGTTATTGTAGATAGAGGAAGGGAAATTGATGAGCGCAGTGCTATTCTTATTGAAGATGGTGTTTTTAAAGGCTTAGGCTTTTTTAATCTCAATTATCAAATAATAAATATAGAGGTTTTAGAGTCTTTGATTACACCCATGAAAAACAATAGGGATACCCAACATATTATCCAGAGTTATTTAAGACGAAATAAACGCCTCAAAACAATTGAATTGCATCATCGCTAATACACTACACTAACTTTTAGTATTTTTGACATCATGAGTGAAACCAAAAAAATTCCGTGGCGAACCAGACTTCATGAAATTATTTATGAAGCAGATACCCCTGCTGGTAAATTGTTCGATGTCATATTATTTATTGCCATTATTCTAAGTATTATCCTGGTCATGTTGGAAAGCGTCAATAGCTTTGACGACAAGTACCATGAATTTCTCAATATCTCAGAATGGGTAATCACCATTCTGTTTAGCTTTGAATACATTGCCAGAATTATCACTGTAAAAAGACCTATAAAATATATCACTAGTTTTTATGGTATTATAGATTTACTATCAACCACCCCCAAATACATCTCCTTATTATTTGGAGGTATTCATGCCCTAGCAGCTTTAAGGGCTTTACGGTTATTAAGAGTATTTAGAATATTAAAGTTAGTACGGTATTTAGGAGCATCAAACATGTTGGTAAGCGCCCTAAAAGCAAGTCGTGCAAAAATATCGGTGTTCCTTTTTGCCGTCCTTATTTTGGCCATTATTTTCGGGACACTCATGTATTTAATCGAAGGAGAGGAAAGTGGATTTACAAGCATCCCTACCAGTGTGTATTGGTGTATTGTAACGCTAACAACAGTGGGCTTTGGGGACATTGCTCCCATTACACCTGCTGGTCAACTCCTAGCCACTATTATTATGGTTTTGGGTTATGGCATTATTGCAGTACCAACGGGGATTGTTTCTGCCGAATATACCAGTCAAAATAAGAATAATATCCTAAGGAAAAAAAATAAAGTCGCATTAAACTCTCAATCTTGTGCCTATTGCTTAGCTGAAAATCATAAAGATGGCGCTAAATACTGTCATCAATGCGGTCACGGTTTACATCCATAGGCAATGTCGTTTTAAAAAACGCATCACATTACAAATCACAATACCGTATTAACTTCAAAAATAAATACCATAGATTTTAAAACTAAATACCTCATCGCCGTTATAGGGCCAACTGCTATAGGGAAAACAGCGCTTAGTATAAAGTTAGCACAACATTTTAAAACTCAAATTATATCAGCAGATTCTAGACAGTTTTATAAAGAAATGCAAATCGGAACTGCGGCACCAACCGATGAAGAATTACGTGCAGCTCCCCATCATTTTATTCATCATAAATCTATCCATGACGATTACAATGTAGGTGCATTTGAAAAGGATGCCTTACTGAAATTAGATGAACTTTACAGAGATAATAACCTTGTTATTTTGGTTGGGGGTTCTGGGTTATATGTAGATGCAGTAACCAAAGGACTGGATTATTTTCCCGAGGTTAACCCAGAAATTAGAAATGAATTAAATATTGAACTCAAAGAAAAAGGACTGACCCATTTACAGGAAAAATTACAAAAACTGGACAATGAATCTTATCAAAATATAGCCATTGATAACCCGCATCGCGTTATTAGAGCTTTGGAAATTTGTTTGGGAACGGGCAAACCCTACTCCTCATTTCTAAATAAAGGTAAGGTTTCGCGAAACTTTAAAACCATCACTATTGGTCTTGATGCAGAAAGGCCTACCATTTACGACCGGATTAATAAACGTGTTGATATCATGATGGCCATGGGGTTGTTAGATGAAGTGAAACAACTTCAAAAGCAGCAACAATTAAATGCCTTAAATACGGTGGGTTACAAAGAACTTTTTAATTACTTAAAAGGAACATGGGATTTCGACTTTGCCATCTCAGAAATAAAGAAAAATAGTCGTCGCTTTGCAAAACGACAACTCACATGGTTTAAAAGAAATAAACAAACCCTTTGGTTTCCATACGATACTTCACTTGAAAATATTACCACGGAAATTGAAAAGATTATAACTGAAAATGATTAATTTTAATGGGTTCTAAAAAATAGTATTGTGTTAGACTTTTTACTTACGGGAGATGCCTTAATGGCACTAATAACTTTGACGTTTTTAGAAATTATTTTAGGTATTGATAATATTGTGTTCATCTCTATTGCCGCCAATAAATTGCCAAAAAACCAACGCAGTAAAGCTACCAACATCGGGTTGTTACTAGCCATGGTTCAAAGGATTATTTTATTATTTTTTGTATCGTTCTTAGTTGGTCTAAAACAACCATTTTATCATTTAGAAACCTCATGGCTA
Source organism: Changchengzhania lutea (assembly GCF_006974145.1). Lineage (NCBI taxonomy): Bacteria > Pseudomonadati > Bacteroidota > Flavobacteriia > Flavobacteriales > Flavobacteriaceae > Changchengzhania > Changchengzhania lutea. The sequence goes on from NZ_CP039456.1 coordinate 4,047,702, forward strand.
ACTGTTAGCGTAAGCTGGCAAGCCCTTATATTGTTTGCAGGCGGTATGTTTCTAATTTATAAAAGTACTTCAGAAATACGGGATAAGGTTGAGACACCCACTCATGATAGAGATACTGTTAAAAATAAACGCATTAACTCCCTATCTCAAGCTATTGTACAAATTATAATTATCGATTTTATATTTTCAATCGATTCTATACTGACGGCTGTTGGGATGACAAACGGCTTACATCCTAACCATAACTACACCTTAGTACTCATGATTATTGCCGTAATGATTTCCATTGCTATTATGATTGGGTTTGCCAACCCTATTAGAAAATTTATTGATGTACACCCCAGTATTCAAATGCTAGGTTTGGCCTTTTTAATCTTGATAGGTTTTATGTTGATTACGGAAGCCGCCCATCTTTCTGAAACGTCCCTATTTGGAAAAACAGTTGGTGCTATTCCTAAAGGCTATCTTTATTTTGCCATTGCATTTTCGCTATTTGTGGAATTTTTGAATTACAGAATTACTAAAAAGACCCAGAACCCTAAAGATTAGAATAGTGTAATCTGTCCTTCGTCGTCTAGATCCTTAGGTTTCTCAGTATTGATTTCTTCAGAAATAGTTTCTGGATCTATCACGTCAAGTTCGTCCGCATGAACCTCTTCTGGTGCGCTGTAAGGCAACGGCTCTAGTATATTTATTTGATTCACTTTATCTTTAGTGAGTTGATTTCCTAAGGCGCTAATACCTTTAATGGATATGAATTCTTCCAAATTAATTTCAAGATTCTCTTTACGTTCTTTACCACGCTCTTTGGCAAAAACAATTTCTGCCATGGGTTTCCAGTCGGTTGAAACAATTTCTAATTGTGAATTAGGGTGTTCAGAAATAAAGGATTCCTCCCGACCTTCATTTTCAATTAAAAAGCGCTTCACGTAGTACAGTTCCTTTTCCCCATTAAAATATATGGCTGATATCGGTTTTTTAGGAATCCATTTTTCCATAACAATCATATCATTATCAAAATGCATGGTCACCTCTGGCGTCACCGTTTTGACAGTTCCAGTTTGGGTAATCACCAGCAATTTATCCTCGCCTCTAAACTCACCGACCAATTCGCCCCGACCATCGACATTTAATCGTTGTACCGCATCATCAAACCAGATTTTACGTGGCTTCAGCGTAGATACTCCTTTCTCCTTGAGCTCGATACGTTTAATAGAATATTTAGTTACTAAATTACCTTTTGAAACCCGCCCTTTTATTAAGATATCAGCAAAATCGATATCCCATTTTAACTTTTTGATGCTTCCTGCTTGACGTAATAAAATAGTAACCACCTCGGCTTCTCCATTAGGGTTTGCTGAAAAATAAAGCACTACAGATCCTTTGTTGCCATTGGTAAGGTCATATTCCCTATCACGCGTGACACTAGTTACTGCAAAACGTTTTATATAGGATGGTCCGCCTTTTCCATCACGATAGATCATATTGTAAATGGTCCGCTTATCTTTCTTTTTAAAGACCGCTACATGAATAATGTCTTTTCCAATAAAGGTTTTAGAATCTACCTTGGTCACCATCATTTTACCTTCTTTTGTAAAGACCACGATATCATCAATATCACTACAATCGCAAACGTATTCATCACGCTTTAAAGACGTTCCTACAAAGCCCTCTGTTCTATTTACATAAAGTTTCGTATTTCTAATCACCACTTTGGTGGCATCGACATCATCAAAAATTCGAATTTCGGTTTGACGATTTCGTCCTTCACCATATTCTTTTTTAAGTCTTGTAAAATAAGCAATGGCATAATCAATAAGATGCTCTAAATGGTGTTTAACCTCTGCAATCTGATCCTCTAAAGCATCTATTTTCTGCTGTGCTTTATCAATATCGAATTTCGAAATACGCTTGATTCGTATTTCGGTAAGCCGAACAATATCGTCCTCGGTAACCGCACGTTTTAAATGTTTAATATAGGGCTGAAGTCCTTTGTCTATGGCATTAATAACCCCTTCCCAAGTTTCTTCTTCCTCAATATCGCGATAGATCCTGTTTTCAATAAAAATGCGTTCCAAGGATGCAAAATGCCACTGTTCTTCAAACTCGCCCAGTCTAATTTCCAACTCCTGCTTTAAAAGCTGAACGGTGTTATCTGTACTCCGGCGCAGCATTTCGGTTACACCAACAAATAAAGGCTTATTATCTTCAATAACACAACCCAATGGTGCAATGGATGATTCACAACTTGTAAATGCATATAAGGCATCAATGGTTTTATCGGGCGATAGACCAGACGGTAAATGCACTAATATTTCTACCTCTGCCGCGGTATTATCTTCAATCTTTTTAACCTTTATCTTTCCCTTGTCATTCGCTTTTAAAATGGAATCTATGAGCGTTGAAGTCGTGGTGCCAAAGGGAATTTCCGTAATGACCAAAGTGTTCTTATCGAGCTGTGAAATTCTTGCCCGTACGCGAACCCTTCCGCCTCTTAAGCCATCATTATAGTTGGAAAAATCTGCAATTCCGGCTGTTGGAAAATCCGGTAGAATGGTAAATCGTTTCCCTTGTAAATGCTTAATGGACGCATCTATAAGTTCAATAAAATTATGTGGTAATATTTTAGTTGATAAACCAACAGCAATCCCTTCACCACCTTGTGCTAACAATAGCGGAAACATGACCGGAAGATTCACGGGTTCCTTTCGACGACCATCATAACTGGCTTGCCACTCTGTAATTTTTGGATTGAATACAACGTCTAAGCCGAACTTGGAGATACGTGCTTCTATATAACGAGATGCCGCAGCACGATCACCCGTTAAAATATTGCCCCAGTTTCCTTGAGTATCTATTAACAAATCTTTCTGACCAATTTGCACCATGGCATCTGCAATACTGGCATCACCATGGGGATGGTATTGCATGGTATGGCCAACAATGTTTGCTACTTTATTGTAGCGCCCATCATCCAAATCTTTCATGGAATGCATAATACGGCGTTGCACCGGTTTAAAACCATCTTCAATGGCCGGTACAGCACGCTCTAAAATAACATAGGATGCATAGTCTAAAAACCAGTCTTTATACATGCCCGTAATACGGGTGATGGTTTCTTGGGGCTCTTCTTGGTCGTTTATTAAATCGTCGTTGTCTTCTTCAATCATTAATTGCTAAACCTTATTTCTGGTACTCTGAGGGTCTTACCTAATTTATTTTCTTTACTATATAATTTATTTGACTTTTTGTATAGTTGTCTTATATAATTATTTCTCTTATTCTTACTAATTAATCTATTCTATAATGTCCAATTCCACCTTCAAATTGTCAATAATAAATTCTTGACGGGATGGGGTGTTTTTGCCCATGTAAAAAGACAGTAAATCTTCAATAGACATATTATCATCTAACATGATAGGATCTAAACGGATATCATCACCTATAAAATGCTTAAACTCATCTGGTGAAATTTCACCCAAACCCTTAAACCGTGTGATTTCTGGTTTAGGTTTTAATTTCTCAACAGCATTCCGTCGCTCCTCTTCAGAATAGCAATATATAGTTTCCTTTTTATTTCTTACTCTAAATAATGGGGTTTGTAATATATACAAATGGCCTTCTTTAATGACCTCAGGGAAGAATTGCAGAAAAAAAGTAATGAGCAACAATCTAATATGCATCCCATCTACATCGGCATCTGTAGCAATAACGACATTGTTATAGCGTAAATCTTCTAAAGACTCCTCAATATTTAAAGCGGCTTGTAATAGATTGAATTCTTCGTTTTCATAAACAATCTTTTTACTTAAACCGTAACTATTCAGAGGCTTTCCTTTTAAACTGAATACGGCCTGCGTGTTTACATCTCGCGATTTTGTAATACTTCCGGATGCAGAATCACCCTCAGTGATAAAAAGCGTAGTCTCTAAATTACGTTCGTTTTTAGTATCCCCAAAATGCACACGACAATCACGTAATTTTTTATTGTGTAGACTCGCTTTTTTAGCACGATCCTTAGCTAGTTTACGAATGCCCGATAACTCTTTCCGCTCACGCTCTGCTTGCATGATTTTTCGTTGGATTTTTTCGGCAGCATCTGTATTCTTATGCAGATAATTATCAAAATACTTTTTAACGAAATCATTGATATACGTGCGTACCGTTGGCAAATCGCCACCCATATCTGTAGAACCCAACTTGGTTTTTGTCTGACTTTCAAAAACAGGCTCCATCACCTTGATGGCAATGGCACATACTACCGATTTTCTAATATCCGAGGCATCGTAATTTTTACCAAAATACTCACGAATCGTTTTTACTAAAGCTTCGCGAAAAGCATTTAAGTGTGTGCCACCCTGCGTCGTGTTTTGACCATTGACAAAGGAGTGGTATTCTTCACTGTACTGTGTTCTACTATGGGTTAGCGCGACTTCAATATCTTCACCTTTTAAATGAATGATGGGATATAACCTATCCGTTTCATTTATATTTTCGGAGAGTAAATCCTTTAGTCCATTTTCGCTATAATACTTCTCGCCATTAAAAACAATCGTTAGTCCTGGGTTTAAGTATACATAGTTTTTAAGCATTTTAATGATATACTCATTTCTATACTTATAGTTTTTAAAGATAATTTCATCGGGAACAAACGATACCTTCGTCCCTTTTCGTCTGGAAGTGTCGTCAAGTAATTCTTTATTGATTAAGTTTCCTTGTTCAAATTCCGCGGAAGCGCTTTTATTATCACGAGTCGATTCTACTCTAAAAAATGAGGATAAAGCATTTACCGCTTTGGTACCCACACCATTTAGTCCAACCGATTTTTTAAAGGCTTTGGAATCGTATTTTCCACCGGTATTCATTTTAGAAACTACATCGACCACTTTCCCTAGTGGGATGCCGCGACCGTAATCGCGAACGGTTACTTTGGTGCCTTGAATAGAGATCTCTATGGTTTTGCCTGCACCCATAACATACTCGTCAATGGAGTTGTCCAACACCTCTTTTAAAAGGATGTAAATACCATCGTCTGGAGAAGAGCCATCACCCAATTTTCCAATATACATTCCTGGTCGCATACGGATATGCTCCTTCCAGTCTAGTGAACGAATATTGTCTTCGGTATATTTGGTTTCTTCAGCCATAAAATGGAGCAAATTTTAATGATAGAACGCTAATATAACACAAGGTTACTAATTAAAAAACAGCCCGTTCACAAAGTAATTAACAATCCTGCTATTGTTTTTGTTGAGAACCTAATTTTTGCTTGATTTTAGTTACCAATGTACATTTTACAGCTCACTATTTCTAAAATCATTGTTTTACACGTTATCGGAATTTCATATAAAATATATCTAAAGGTAGAATACTAAATATTGCTTTTTGCCTCGCAATAACATTTGGATGCGTCATTGCGAGGAGGTACTACGTGGCAATCTGCTGATAATTATCTAAGATTACGATGCAAGACTATTTATTTATAAACTGTAATGATTCAATTGAAAAGAATGCTTCGTTCCTCGCAAGGACGTTCGAATTAGTCGCAGTTTTCAGTCTCAGTCGCAGTATTCTGCATTCGTTAATTGTTATTCGTTAATCGGCATTCACTAATTTTTTATTTTTTTTTGTTGACACCAACACAATTCCAATTACAACTACCAAAGCGCCAAACAATTGCAATAATGTTAAGATTTCATTTAAAAAAATCGCCGCTAAAATTATGGTGGAAATAGGTCCTACACCTGCAACAATTGCAAAGTTAGAAGAGCTAATCATTTTTATGGATTTGGATACCAAAAACGACGGAATCACCGTAGCAAAAACCGCAATTAAAAACCCTAAAACATAGACTTCCCATGAAAAGCTAAACAGGTCAACTTTACTAATTATACTATAATGAACAAATACGCAAATACAAGAAACCAACATCGCATACGCCGTGAATTTAATCACGCCAAATTTCGGAATTAACCAACCACTCCCTACTAAATAAGAGGCATATGCTATGGCACTTAGCAATATGAAAACACCACCAATATAGGTGTCGCTTCCTGAAATACTTACCTCATCCCAAAAAGCAATCACAATACCTAAATATGTTAATACAATAGCACCAGCCTGAATTTTGGTTATGGGTTGTTTTAAAAATAGCTTATTTAAAAGTAATACCACTGTAGGATACAGAAATAAAATAATTCGCTCTAAACTGGCTTTTATATAGGTTAGCCCCACAAAATCAAAATAACTAGCTAAGTAATAGCCTACAAAACCAAAGAAAAATAACCATACATAATCTTTACGACCCACACGTATATTGAGATTTTGATTACGATATAAATAGGCAATAATAAGATAGAACGGAAATGAAAATAACATTCTTAGCAGTAAAATACTAATGGCGTCAACTTCATAATTATAGGCTAATTTCACCATTACGGCTTTGGAAGAGAAAAGTACGATTCCCAGAATACCGATAGCAATTCCGTATATAAACGTTTTAGTAGCTTGTTGCATAAAGCGAATATATAAGAGGATGTTTTAAAATGATTTCATATCCATTGAAGAATACGATGTTCAGATAACGTTACTAAATATATTGCCATATTTTTATAAACAAAAATAACAAGAAATGTACTCAACAACTAAACGAATAACGATTTAACGTCTCAACATCAAAATTACACGTTAAACAAGAAATGCATCACATCGCCATCTTTAACAATATAATTTTTTCCTTCTACACGCATTTTTCCAGCTTCTTTCACTTTGGCTTCACTGCCAAAAGCGACATAATCATTATAGCCAATAACTTCGGCGCGAATAAATCCTTTTTCAAAATCCGTATGGATTACTCCAGCCGCTTGTGGCGCGGTAGCCCCAATATCAACCGTCCATGCGCGCACTTCTTTTACGCCTGCAGTGAAGTAAGTTTGTTGATTTAAAAGTTTGTATGCCGAACGAATTAATTTAGCAGAACCCGCTTCATCTAAACCTATGTCTTGTAAAAACATCTGGCGCTCTTCGTAATCATCTAACTCATTAATATCTGCTTCTATCCCTACGGCTAGTACCAGGACCTCAGCATTTTCATCTTTTATAGCGTCTTTAACTTGCTCTACATACGCATTGCCTGAAACAGCAGCACCTTCATCTACATTACAAACGTACATGACGGGTTTGTCAGTAATTAGTTGCGATGGCTTAACAAAATCTTCATAATCATCCTCGCTAAATTCTAAAGCTCTCACAGAGATTCCAGCTTCTAATCCGGCTTTTATTTTTAACAACACCGCTTCTTCTTTTTGGGCTTCTTTATTACCCGTTTTTGCAGCGCGCTTTACTTTATCTAATTTCTTTTCTACGGTATCCAGGTCTTTAAGCTGCAATTCCATATCGATGGTTTCTTTATCTCTAATAGGGTTGACATTACCATCCACATGCACAATATTGTCATTATCAAAACAACGCAATACATGTAAAATGGCATCGGTTTCTCTAATATTGGCTAAAAACTGATTTCCTAAACCTTCACCCTTACTGGCGCCTTTTACTAATCCTGCAATATCTACAATCTCTACAGTTGCTGGTTGTACACGCACGGGTTGCACCAATTCTTCCAATTTTTCCAATCGCGGATCTGGTACGTTTACCACACCAATATTAGGTTCAATTGTGCAAAACGGAAAGTTGGCACTTTGCGCTTTTGCATTTGATAAACAATTGAATAAGGTCGATTTCCCCACGTTTGGCAATCCTACAATACCTGCTTTCATTTTTTTAGATCATTAGATTAAAGAAACAAGAACCAAGACCTTGGTTTTTGCGACTGCAAATGTAACTATTTCCTTTGTTATTTTTTGTAACATTATCAAGCTTTAATCGTTAAGTTGATATAAACCATCGAGAATGAAACATCCGCTTATAGTCTTAATTTTTTGTTTGAGTTATTTCACTGTTTTTCCACAGCAGATTACCGCGAAATTAGTTGATAAAAGTAACGGCACTCCTATTCCATTTGCCACAATAAAAACAGGAGCCTTTAGTGGTGTTATTTCTAATGAAGAAGGCTATTTTACTGTTAATTTAGAAGATGATCTAAAATCCGTTACCATATCCTGTCTGGGTTATCAAAACAAAATAGTGAGCATCCAAGCGATTGAAAATTCTAATTATTTAATTGAACTGGAGGAAGCCATCAATCAATTAAGTGAAGTTTTTATAAGTAATAAAAAGCCCAATGCAGATGCTATTATTGCGAGGGTTAACGCGAGAATTACAGATAATTATAATACCAACCTCAACAAATACAACATATTTCATAGAACGACCGATTATGTGGATTTTAAAAGTCTGGTCTTTGAAATTGAAAAAGCATCCCATGTTAAGAAAAAAAATCTGGAATCTGCCAATGCCAACTTAGAAGCCTTATCGAAAAAAATCCGTGCCAGTGATATGAAACATTTTACGGATTTTAAAGGCGCATTGTACAGTTTAAATAAAGACAGTAGCAAACTCGTGGTACACAAAGCCACAAAACTGATGGACTTTAAAAACGATTTTTCTATTGATGATATTCAAGATAAGGCGCAAAGCATCGTACTGACCTATTTAGACACCACAAAAACCTATAAACTAAAAACAGGATTGTTTAAAATTGAAGATTCCTTATCCTTAAAGGATGAAGATTTTAAAGACGACCGTGAAAATGAGTTCGACTTACCACATTTAAATAATGAAACACGATCCTTATTACGACGTGCGCAATTTTATAAAAACTCCTTTTTAAACCGCATTTTAAACCCCGATAATTACGACTATTCGTTTGTTAGCACCACTTATAACAATGGCGACTTAAGCTATGTGATTCGTTTTGAACCGCGAAAAGGAAAATCGAAATACACCGGAAAACTTTTTGTAAGCGATAGCACTTATGCCATTACCAAAATCGATTATACTTATTATAAAAACCGCCATGGTCAAAAGCTGAACTTAAAATGGCTATTAGGCGTTAAATTCATATCCAATATTAGCGAAGGCACGATCTTGTTTGAAAAAAATAGCAATAATATATACCAGCCAAAATATATCAAGCGCACTTCAGGCAGTTATTTTTATGTCAACCGCGATGTAAAATTTATTGAAAATAGCCGCGCCAGAAACAAAGTGGGTTTTAGTTTTAAAATTGAAGGCGATAATCGTAACAAACAAGAATTGCTATTTACTGCGAATACAAAGCTTAGCGACAACGAGTTTGCTACTATTACACAGGATAGTATAGCACCTTATACCCTATTGAGTAAATTTGAAAAAACCATTTGGGAAAACGAGGAGACTTTAGAGCCTTTACAGGAAATGAAAGCGTTTGAGGTTGAGGAGTGATTTTGGGGTTATGATTATCGGTTTGAGTATGGTTTGTTGCTTGGTTAAGTAACTAATCCAGGAAATAAAAACTAAATAGAAAATCCTCACGGATTTTCGTAAGTAGCCTCAAATCAAGCAATTAATTATATACCGTGCTGTACAATGGGCTTTTTATTTGTCAGTATTAAAATCAGTCCGACAATGACAAAAGGAATACTTAAAATTTGTCCCATATTTATTGTCATTCCGTTTTCAAAACCGACTTGATTTTCTTTAAAAAACTCTATTATAAATCTTGCTGAAAATAGTAAGGCTAGAAACACTCCTAGAATCAGTCCGTTAGTTTTTTCTGTATCTCTGTTCTTATAGATAAACATTAATATTCCAAATATTAAAAGATACGAAAATGCTTCATAAAGTTGAGTTGGGTGTCTTGGTATTAAATCCTCTCTTTGAAAAATAACCCCCCAATGTCCATTTGTCGGTTTTCCATATATTTCCGAGTTCATAAAATTCCCAAATCTTATGAAAGCGGCTGCAATTGGTGCAACAATTGCAATTCTGTCTAAAACCCATAAAAAGTTGGTTTTATATTTTTTACAATAGATTCCAATTGCTATTAATACTCCAATAGTTCCTCCGTGACTTGCTAATCCTTGAAATCCGATGAACTTATATGTATCTCCAATTTTTTTAATCGGTAGTAAAATCTCGATTGGATTTTGAAAATAATAGGATGGGTCATAAAATAAACAATGTCCAAGTCTTGCTCCCAAAATTGTCCCAACAACTATATAGATAAATAACTTTTCTAAATTTTCAATAGGTATATTTTCTTTAAAGTAAATACGTTTCACAACGTAATGTGCTAAAAGAAGCCCTGTAATAAATAACAAACCATAATATTTTAAAGGAAAAGAATCAGTTATCCAATATATTACTGGGTCAAGATTCCAATTTATAATTCCATCATGCATTCTTTATTGTGGGGTTTTTGACTTGTGTACATCGATTAGAATATGAACTCGTTTAAACTTTTTGGATTGAGGCGAAAATTAGCCATTTTGTAACCAGTTGAAGGCTTTTTTGAGTTGCATAGCATCGCTACGGAACGAAAAAAAAACAAAAAAAGAGTGCAAAAGGACAGTTTTTTAGCTAATTTAAAAAGTTTAAATGAGTTCTATAAATCTGTTTCAATGATTTATATCCACCGATGAGCAAAATTAAAATTTTCTTACTAGAATCACTAGAAAGTCAATTCTATTTATCTAATGTTATAAACAAAAAAATCCCAAGCATAAAGCTCGGGATTTTTATTATAAAGTATTGTAAATAATCTACTTAGCCTTCTGGGTGCATAAAGCGTTGTTTTGCCAATAATTCCTCTTCGGTTTCCACCACATCTTCATCTGGCACACAACAATCCACCGGACATACCGCAGCACATTGTGGCTCATCATGAAAGCCTTTACACTCTGTACATTTATCGGGTACGATATAGTAAATTTCATCACTTATAGGTTCCTGGGCGGCATCCGCATCTACCTCATGACCGTTTGTTAAAACCACAGTACCGTCTAAACTGGTACCGTCTTTATAGCGCCAATCATCAGCTCCTTCATATATTGCCGTATTTGGGCATTCCGGTTCACAGGCACCACAATTTATACATTCATCTGTTATAATAATTGCCATAGCATTTTTTCTTTCTAACTTTGCATGGCAAAAATAACGCCAAAACTATTCATAACCAAATAGACGATGCATTTACAAGAAAGAATTAACGCTTTTGTAAAATTAGGACATTTTTTAAGTCAATTCTCTAATGAAGCTATCGAAATGAAAGACGATATTGAACACAACGCCCTGTTTTTCGATGGTTTTAGACATCAACTCAAACTGGCAGAAGAACACAATGGGTGGTTTACCAAAGAAAATATCACATTTGCCTTAAAAGGTTGGGTGGAATCGTTAACTGAGGACAACCTAAAAAAATGGTTGAAACCGTATTCCATTGCTATTGAATCACCAAAACGCGTGGCCATTATTATGGCTGGTAATATTCCCTTAGTGGGCTTTCACGATTTTCTGTCGGTATTAATATCGGGGCACCACGTATTGGTAAAACAGTCCAGTAACGATAAACAATTACTCCCCTATTTAACGAAGTATTTAGAACATATCGAACCCCGTTTTAAAGGCGCGATACACTTTACTGAAGATAAGGTTGAAGATTTTCAAGCAGTAATTGCAACAGGGAGTAATAATACAGCGCGTTATTTTGAATATTATTTTAAAGGGAAACCGACCATTATTAGAAACAACAGAAACTCCATAGCCGTTTTATCGGGTGAAGAAACCGAAGCCGACTTAAAAAATTTATCTGAAGATATCTTTAGGTACTATGGTTTGGGATGCAGAAATGTCTCTAAAATATATGTGCCTACAGGTTATAAATTTGATGCATTTTTTGAAGCCATGTATCATTGGCATCCTATTGTTAATAAAGCCAAATACGCCAACAATTATGATTATAACAAAGCGGTGTATTTAATGAGTGAATTTGACATGTTGGAAAACGGCTTTTTTATGATTAAGGAAGATGAAAGTCTGTCGTCTCCAATTGCGACGCTTTTCTACGAATATTATAATGACAAGGAACACCTGAAGCAAATCTTAGACTCACAAAAACAAAACATTCAGTGTATTGTAGCCAAAGATTTTACTAAAACTGAAATTCCATTTGGGCAGACACAAAAACCGCAACTTTGGGATTATGCAGATGATGTGGATTCTATTGAATTTTTGTTAGGAATATGACCAAAAAATTATCATTTTTATAACACTTAATACCCAATTAATTAGCAACTTTGCATCTCTAAATACCTCATTTTTTATTCTTCCTAAGCGAAGACTATTTGATGGAAAACTGAATATTAATTAAAATTACCCAATACATGCCCTTTCCTTTGGAAAGGGTTAGGGATAGGAAAAATGAAGAAACATAACTTTAGTGCAGGACCATGTATTTTACCTCAAGAGGTGCTTTTAAAATCATCAGAGGCCATCCTTGATTTTAATAACAGTGGTTTATCTTTAATCGAAATATCTCACCGAAGCAAGCCTTTTGTTGATGTTATGGAGAAAGCCAGAGCCTTAGCTTTAGAGTTACTTGGCTTAGAAGGCAAGGGCTATAAAGCCTTATTTTTACAAGGAGGAGCCAGCACACAGTTTTTAATGGTGGCTTTAAACCTTTTAGAAAAAAGAGCGGGATACCTAAATACCGGTACTTGGGCTGACAAGGCCATTAAAGAAGCAAAAATCTACGATGACATTTATGAAGTGGGGGCTTCAAAAGAAGCAAACTATAACTACATCCCTAAAGGTTACGAGATTCCAGAAGATTACGATTATTTTCACTGTACCTCTAACAACACTATTTTTGGAACTCAAATGAAGGCATTTCCAGAATGTTCAATACCCATGGTATGTGATATGAGTAGTGATATATTTTCTAGGGTTTTAGATTTTTCAAAATTCGATCTAATATATGCTGGAGCACAGAAAAATATGGGTCCTGCGGGTACCACACTTGTGGTCGTTAAAGAAGATATTCTTGGTAAAGTATCACGCAAGATTCCATCGATGATGGATTATAAAACACATATAAGTAAAGGTAGCATGTTTAACACACCTCCCGTATTTGCTGTGTATGCATCTATGCTCACTTTAGAATGGTTAAAAAATCTTGGAGGCATCAAAGCAATTGAAGAAGAGAACGATAAAAAAGCGAGTTTGATGTATTCTGAAATTGATTTAAACCCATTATTCAAAGGGTATTCCACTAAAGAAGACCGTTCGAATATGAATGCCACATTCACGTTAGAAAACGAAAATTTAAAGGAGACCTTTGAAACCATGTTGAAAGAAGAAGGGATCAATGGCTTAAATGGTCATAGAAGTGTGGGTGGTTACAGAGCATCCATGTACAATGCCTTACCGCTTGATAGCGTAAAAGTATTGGTAGAAGTGATGAGCGAGCTGGAGAGTAAAGCTTAAAAAGAGTCTCAGTTGGCAGTGGCAGTTAGCAGTTGCTTGCTCAGGCTCATAAAAAATAAATCAAATACAAAGTGTAAAGTATAACAGTTCTCGCAACTTTTAACTTTTAACTTTTAATTTTTAACTTAGAAAGATGAAAGTATTAGCAAACGACGGGATTTCACAAAGCGGTATTGATGCACTTGAAAAAGCAGGTTATGAGGTTATTACAACTACAGTAGCACAAGAGCAATTAGAAAATTATATTAACGATAAAGACATTGCGGTGTTATTGGTTAGAAGTGCCACCACAGTTCGTAAAGAATTGATCGATGCCTGCCCAAGTTTAAAAATCATTGGTCGTGGTGGTGTTGGTATGGATAATATTGATGTGAAATACGCTAGAGAAAAAGGCCTTCATGTGATCAATACACCAGCAGCCTCATCGCACTCGGTGGCAGAACTCGTTTTTGGTCATTTATTTGGTTTAGCCCGTTTTTTACATAACTCTAATAGAGATATGCCTTTAGAAGGCGATTCAAATTTTAAAGGTCTTAAAAAAGCCTATGCCAAAGGTACCGAGCTTAAAGGCAAGACTTTAGGCGTTTTAGGTTTTGGACGTATTGGTCAAGCAACTGCAAAAGTAGCTATTGGTGCTGGAATGAAAGTGGTGGCTTTTGACCCGTATATAGAAAAAGCAAACTTAGAATTAGACTTTTTTGATGGTCAGAAATTGAATTTTGAAATTGAAACGATTTCTAAAGAAGACGTTCTTAAACAATCCGATTTTATAACCTTGCACGTACCTGCTCAAGATGGTTACGTTATTGGGAAGAAAGAGTTAGATATTATGAAAGATGGGGCTATTTTGGTTAACGCCGCACGAGGTGGTGTGGTTGACGAAGTGGCTTTAGTGGAAGCGCTTACAAGCGGAAAAATATCACGTGCTGCACTGGATGTTTTTGAGAAAGAACCGAAACCGGAAATTCAATTGTTAATGCATCCTGCATTATCACTTACGCCACACACGGGTGCTGCCACCAATGAAGCACAAGATCGAATTGGTACCGAATTAGCAGATCAAATTATAAGAATATTGGGGTAAATTATCTACCTGTAAATTATATAAAAGAATATCAAAACTTCTATCAACTATGGTAGGAGTTTTTTTTGTACTTTATACATCTATAAAAACATAAAAAACAATGGCAGGTATATTAGATTTATTAAATAGCGATTTAGGAAAAACAATTATTAGCGGTGTTTCAAGTGAAACCCGTCAACCGCAAAATAAAACCCAAGATGTGCTAACCATGGCGATGCCACTTTTAATGGCAGCCATGAAACGTAACGCCCAAAGCCCGCAAGGTGCTCAAGGCCTACTTAGTGCTTTAGATAATAAGCACGACGGAAGCATCTTAGACAATTTAGGTAGTTTATTTGGTGGCGGTGTAGACAATAGCGTAAAAAACGATGGGAAAAAAATTCTAGGTCATATTCTTGGAGGCAAACAACGCAATGTGGAGCAAGCTCTAAGTCAGAAATCTGGTATGGACATGGCTGATGTCGCTCAAATTTTAAAAGTAGCTGCCCCTATCCTACTGGGAATCTTAGGGAAACAAAAAAGAGAAAATAATGTGAATAATCAAAGTGGTATTGAAGGCTTACTAGGAGGTTTACTTGGTGGCAATTCAAAACAGCAGGAACAAAGTTTTCTTGAAACGATTCTGGATGCCGACGGAGACGGTAGCGTCATGGATGATGTAGCAGGCATGGTGTTAGGAGGAAATAAAAAGAAAGGCGGTCTTGGAGGATTGTTAGGCGGCATGTTCGGAGGAAAATAATATTTAAGATTATACGATAAAAAGAGGATGTCTAAAAAGACCGTCATTGCGATCCCGAATATTCGGGAGAAGCAATCTGTTAAGGCTCTAGTTTATTAGTGCGTTGTTTTAGTAATATGTATTCAACATAAACATGTTTGACACATTAGATAATTAAAAGTAAGCCTACTTGCAGGAACGATCGTAAATCTGAGGATAATAGATAAGAAATTAAAGTATTAAGCCACGAATTACACTAATGATCACGAATAGAAAAATCTAAAGATTTTTCTATTCGTGATATCATTTTTGTCAATCATTCCACGAATTTTAAATGAGCTAAGCTCATTTATTCGTGCTAATTAGTGTAATTCGTGGCAAAAACCAATAATATCAACGCACTAATAAACTAGAGCCTCTGTTAAATTTAAGTTACTGATTAACAGATTACTTCGAAATTAAAATTTCTGGTAATGACGAATAAAAATGACTTTTTCGGACAGCCTCTTTTTTTTTGTTAAAAATTACAAAATGGCCGTTTTTAAATAGAGTTTTTCGTAACTTTAAAAGTAATCATGCTCATAAAAATAAATTTAAAAATGAAACTTGTCTTAATAATTTTAATTGTGTGTTCCTCCATAGTTGGCTGTCAATCATCTAAAACAACGACTCCACCTCAAGATGAACGTTTGGCCAATGTTAAGGATAGTGATACGGTAACCATAGCCAATGATGAGCTGGAATATCAAATCATTATAATCGAACCTGGTTTTAATTTCTGGTTAGCAAGTAGAGCTAGGCCAGAAGGGTTTTATTCCCAAAATTATTTAGAAAACCGCAACCTTATTTACGTGATTGAATGGAACAATAGGGTTAACCAACCCTTTCGATATAACCCGGATTTATATGAAATGCAAATCGATTATCAACAAGGCATTGACTATGGCTATGAAGTGAACTATAAGCTCTACAATTATTTCATCTATTTTCAATTGACCTATAAGCAAAGATTAGGGCCTTTTGTTCCTAGAATTTAAATCACTTTAGCTATTTTTGCACTCTAAATAATTATTTTGAAGAAATTAAAGGAACGCTGGGGTGTTGAATCTAATTGGCAAATTATAGTCATTCTAATCGTATTTGCAGTTACAGGATCTACAGCTTCATATATTGGAAAACCTATTTTAAACGGCTTAAATATAACATCTGAATCTATCTCTACCTTTGGATATTGGGTGATTCGTATTTTATTATTGTTTGTTGTTTACCAATTTATGCTGGTGTTTTTTGGCTGGTTGTTTGGACAATTTAATTTCTTTTGGAATTTCGAAAAAAAGATGCTTCGCCGTTTAGGCTTAAAACGTTTAGTTGATCAGTGACTATTTGGAAAGAACATATCGCTTTTAAGACAGTGACGGTGTTACTAATATTGACACTTTTAGTGCCATCTGCAGTAAAATTTTCTCATATATTCGCCAATCATAAACATGAAGTTTGCTTAGGCGAGCAAACGACCCACCTACACGAATTTGATTTAGATTGCGAATTCTACAAATTCAAATTAAACACGGCTTATACTTTCGAAGTTCTGACCGTTGATTTTTTAAGCAGAATAAAATCAACAGAACCCATAGCATCACAATACTTCTTTATTAGTAAATTTCAACGTTTACAAACCGCACTTCGCGGACCTCCCGCTTTAGTTTAATATCTGAAATCGCTGAAACTGTTCAGCAACAATTCATATTAAATTAAAACCATTACAATGAAACTATTAATTAATACGCTGCTATTATTAGCGGTAACAAGTATATACGCCCAAAACAGCCTAACCGGAACCGTTTTGGACGAAAACAGCAATAGTCCCCTAGCCTATGCGAATGTCTATTTTTCTCAGCTTGAAAAAGGCACTATAAGTAATGAAAAAGGTCAATTTCTATTGGAAAACTTACCATCTGGTATGCATACCCTAGTGATCTCCATAATAGGTTATGAAACAAAATCCCTCGTCATTACACTACCAACACTGGACTATCTAGATATAGCCTTATCACCATCGGCTATCGAAATGGAGGACATTATTATTTCTACACCATTTCATAAACTGCAACGTGATAATGTTATGAAAGTAGAACAACAACGCATTTCTGATTTAAAAGCCCATGGGTCTATAAACCTTGCCGATGGGATTACAAACATAGCGGGTGTTGAGAGCATCACAACGGGATTGGGCATTGGTAAACCCGTGATTAGGGGTTTAAGTTCCAACCGTGTTTTGGTTTATACACAGGGGATCCGATTAGAAAATCAACAGTTTGGCTCAGAACATGGTTTGGGCATAAACGATGCAGGAATTGAGAGCGTTGAAGTTATTAAAGGTCCTGCATCATTGCTTTATGGTAGCGATGCCTTAGGTGGTGTGCTCTATTTAAACCCTGAAAGATTTGCTCAAGCTCATAGTAATTCAGGCGATGTATCTGCAAACTATGTCAGTAATACATCGGGATATATTACAAACGCTGGCTATAAAGCATCCTCAGAACATTTTAAATTTTTATTTAGAGGAAGTTTGACCGAACATGCTGATTATGAAACTAAAAACTATAGCGTTACCAATACACGGTTTAGAGAACAAGATTTTAAAGCAGGAATGGGCTATCAGTATAAGGCTTTTAAAACCGAATTACGATATAATATCAATCATGCAAAATTGGGTATTCCAGAAGGTGTTGGCGAACAATCCAATAATCGTTCACCATTGCTTCCTTATCAAGATATTACCAATCATATATTTAGCTCTAAATCTTCAGTTTTTTTTAACAATTCAAGATTAGATATCAGTTTAGGGTATATATATAACGATCGTAAGGAGTTTGAAGAGCTTCATCACGAAGACGAAAATGAAGAAGAAGACCATGAGGAAGAAGATGAAATATTGGAAGCAGCATTGTATATGAAGCTTAAAACTGCCAATTATGATATTAAATACAACCTCCCAAAACTCGGTAAAGTAGAGACCATTGTTGGACTTCAAGGCATGCATCAAACCAATTCAAATTATGGCGAGGAACTACTTATACCTGATGCCACCACAAACGATATTGGCGTTTTAGCAACCTCTCATATTCATTTTGAAAAAGCAGATGTGCAGCTAGGTGCTCGCTTTGATAATAGGACTTTAAGTATTGAATCTCAAGAGAAACAATTCAACAGCTTTAATGGTGCTATGGGTGTTAAAACGAATATCACAAATGCACTGGTTGCCAGATTAAATCTTGCGACTGGTTTTAGAGCTCCTAACCTATCTGAATTAGCTTCAGATGGTACGCATGAGGGCACGAATCGTTATGAAGTTGGAAATATCGATTTAATAAGCGAACGAAATTTCCAAACGGATTTAGCTCTAGAGTTTCAAAGTGAGCATTTAGAGGTGTTTGCCAATGGGTTTTATAACATCATAAACGATTATATATTTTTATCCCCCAGTGGGTCATTTATTGACGGCGATCCCGTATTTAATTATATCCAAGATGATGCCACACTTTATGGTGGTGAGTTTGGTTTTCACTTGCATCCACATCCTTTAGACTGGTTGCATTTTGAATCTAATTTTGAAATGGTCATAGGAAAACAGAATAATAGGGATTACCTCCCGCTGATTCCTGCAAACACCTTAAATAATACCATTCGTTTAGAATTTGAAAAATCTTGGATTAAAAAAGGCTATGCCTTTATTAAACTCCGTTCTACCTTTAAACAAAATAAGGTGAATGCTTTTGAAACTGCAACCGACGGATTTAATTTATTAAGTGCTGGCTTTGGTGGTAGTTTTAAAATTTTAGATAACGAGTTACTTATTTCTATATCTGGAACTAATCTTTCCAATAAAAGATATATAAATCATTTATCTAGATTAAAACCAGATGGTATATTCAATATGGGGAGAAATATAAACGTGGGCGTTACTTACAAACTGTAAAAAAATTATCCACTATATGTCATGTCGCTTATTCACCCGTCATGCTGAACTTGTTTCAGCATCTCATCAATGACTTTCTCAAAGCGACCCTGAAACGAGTTCTAGGTGACGAATATGTAATGGCTATTTCATGAAAATCAAAAAGAGGCTGTTTGAAAACTAATTAACTCTTGTCAAACTGAGCGCAGTCGAAGTTTCAATGTTTTGAAAACCAAAGCATTTCGACTGCGCTCAATGTGACATTTAAGCTAAAAATCGACTTTTCAGATAGCCTCTTGTTTTTATACTTCAATCATGGTTTCTTCTTTCTTAGTTTGAAAAACATAGGTATAAAACCACATGATGGTAAATGTTGGGATGATATCAAAACCGGGAATGGCTTCTTCTATAAATGAGAACACCCCTCCTATTTTACCTTTTCGTCCTTTATAAAGCTTTGTCATTAAATACCCTGATACTGGCGCCCAAATAATATCAACAAATGTGATCATACCTATAGCATCAAAAATCAAACTTAATACGAGTTTTTTATTTTTACTTAAATTTTCTAAATTCATAATTATTGGTTTCTTTAATTAATGCAAAAAAGATACCAAACTTTACAATCTCCTATTTTCCTATTAATTTAAGGAATTCATTTCTGGTTTCGTTCTTTTCGAACTGCCCTCGAAACCCTGAAGTCGTTGTAATGGAGTTTTGTTTTTGTACCCCGCGCATCATCATGCACATGTGTGCAGCTTCTATAACAACCGCTACGCCTTGCGGTTTGAGAGTATCATTAATACAGTCTAAAATTTGCTCCGTTAAACGCTCTTGAACTTGAAGTCGGCGTGCAAATACATCCACGATTCGTGGTAATTTACTCAACCCAACAATATGACCGTTGGGGATATACGCCATATGTACTTTCCCGAAAAAAGGCAAAATATGATGTTCGCACAGAGAGTATAATTCAATATCCTTTACAATGACCATTTCATTATAAGATTCTTTAAACATCGCACTTTTCAAAATCTCAACAGGATCTTGATGGTAGCCTTGCGTTAGAAACTGCATGGCCTTGGCAGCACGTTCTGGGGTTTTTAAAAGACCATCACGCGTGGTGTCCTCACCTAAATCTTCTATTATATTTTTGTAGCGCTCTTTAACATCATCAGTAACTTGAATGTTATACTCTTCAAATTGTTTATATGGCATAATTTACGTGGTCTTTAATTTATTGGCGTAATACGTGTTTAGCTTTTTTATTTTGGGGTTGATAACAAATTGGCAATAAGGCTGCTCTTTATTGGCATTGTAAAAATTTTGATGATCTGCTTCAGCATTATAAAAAACATCCAATTCTGTAATTTCAGTTACTATAGGATTAGCAAAAATACGCTCCTTTTCCAAGGCACTTATAAAGACTTCTGAGGCTTCTTTTTGGGCAATAGTGTTGTAGAATATTGCCGATCTGTATTGCGTACCAACGTCATTTCCCTGTCGATTCAATGTCGTGGGATCGTGGGTTGCAAAAAAGACTTCTAAAAGCTCCGTAAAACCAATAATGTCTTCGTCATAAAATATTTGAATACCCTCGGCATGTCCCGTTCTACCCGTACAAATTTCCCGATATGCAGGATTTTTTATGTTTCCACCTGTATAACCAGATACGACATGCTCCACACCCCGAAGTCTATCAAATACAGCTTCGGTGCACCAAAAGCATCCACCGGCAAAGGTAGCCACTTGTAATTCTTTTTTCATAGCCCTTAAAGTTAAGCAAATTTTAGTTGCTCCGACTGACAAATACTTACATCATACAGAAAAAATTAACTTTTAATTAATAAAGTTAAAGATTCTCAAAAGTAAATTTACTGCTAAACCTTTCTAGAATATTATCATTTTGTTAACAACCTCATCATCAATCAACTAAATTTAAGCCATTTAATGATTCGTTTTTCGATACTCTTTTTTTCTTTTCTTTTTACAATTTTCAGTTTCGCTCAGACTAAAAAGGCTTTAAACATTACCAGAACTGATGACCCTCCAAAAATAGACGGACTACTTAATGAAGCTATATGGTTGGATGCTAATATAGCAACAGATTTTACGCAATTTAGACCAAATATTGGTGTTGAATTTCCCGATAGCGAACGCACCGAAGTGATGGTAACCTATGACGATGATGCCATTTATTTTGGTGCTTATTTGTACGATGACCCGGATAAAATCATGAGTCAAGTCACTAAGCGCGATAATTTTGGACAGAATGACTTTTTTATGATTGTGCTAAATCCCAACAACGATGCTCAAAACAATACCATCTTTATAGTTCAAAATTCTGGCAGTCAAGCAGATGCCATAGCCACTTTAAATAATGAAGATTACGGCTGGAATGCAGTTTGGAAAAGCGCGGTTAAGATGCATGATGACGGCTGGTCTGTAGAAATTAAAATTCCATATCGGGCGTTGCGATTTGCTAATGAACCTATCCAAACTTGGGGCATACAGTTTCAGCGAGAAGTGAGGCGAGAGCGCGCCCGTTATTCATGGAATCCAATCGATCCTACAACGGGATCCTCGTTTCTATATCATGGCGAACTTACTGGCTTAACAAACCTAAAACCGCCAGTGCGATTAAATTTATATCCTTTTATTTCTGGCGTGGGAACCTCATTTGATGGCCAATCAGAAACCGATATCAATTTTGGTTTGGATGTTAAATATGGCATCACAGACAATTTTACTTTAGACGCCACTTTGGTTCCAGATTTTAGTCAAGTGGGCTTTGACAGGCTTACGCTAAATCTAGGCCCCTTTGAACAAACCTTTAATGAACAAAGACAATTTTTTAAAGAAGGTGTAGACTTATTTAATAAAGGCAATTTATTTTTTTCAAGACGTGTTGGAAACGCACCCATTACGGCTCCAGAATTAAATGATAATGAAAAATTTGTCAACTATCCGCAGGCCCTTAAAGTTTTAAACGCAGTAAAAATATCAGGACGCACAAAAAACGGTTTGGGAATTGGGATATTTAACGCCATCACTGAAAAAACGGATGTACGGATTTTAGATACTCTATCTGGTAATTCTAGAACGGTCGTTGCAGAGCCATTTTCGAATTACAATATTTTGGTGATAGATCAACAATTCAATAATAATTCTTCTGTGAGTATAATTAACACCAATGTTTCACGAAAAGGGAACTTTAGAGATGCCAACGTCACAGGATTATTAATGGATGTCTCAAACAAACGAAACACTTATAATATATATGGGCAAGTTAAAATGAGTAAAGTAAATCTATCTAATAACACGTCTACTGGGTACAGCAGTTTTTTTGCAGCTAGAAAAATTCATGGCAATTTTAGATATAGTTTTGACCATAGTTTTGCAGATAAAAATTACGACATTAATGATCTTGGATTAATTCGAAGAAATAACTATAATAATATTGGAATTGATGCATCCTATCAAACCTTCAAACCTTCAAAAGAACTCAATAATTATAGAATAAATGCCTATTTAAACTACAGACAATTGGCTGAGCCAAATGTGTTTACTGGCACTAATTTAGGGATTGAATTTCGAGCAACATCCACGTCGTTAAATTCGTTTGGATTCGATTTGAATTTTGAACCTGGAAAACAGTTTGATTATTTTGAATCGAGACAGGAAGAAAAATATTTTATATATGAAAACGCTGTATTTGTGGGTGCTTGGATTTCCTCAAACTATAATAAAACCTTTGCCTATGATATAAGGTCAAATATAAGTACGCTTTTTGAAAACGGCAGGGATCTTTTTAAATACAGAATTTCTGTGAGTCCTAGAATGCGCGTTAATGAACATTTCCTTTTGGATTATGATTTTCGGTTCGATTATAACAACGGAAGCCGTGGATATGCCACATCGGAAAATGATGAATCTATTTTCGGCGAACGTAAAAGAGTCATAATTTCCAATAGTCTTTCTGCCAACTACAATTTCAATCCCTTGCACGTTTTATCACTCACACTAAGAAAATACTGGGATACGGTTACCTATGATAAAACTCTTTTCACCTTGCAAGATAATGGCCGTTTAACTAAGAGCTCAGGATATACAGTGAACTCTGTTGAAAACAATCCAAATATAAATTATAGTACTTGGAATCTGGATTTAAGCTATTCGTGGGAAATGGCACCTGGAAGTTTTTTAACAGCCCTGTATAGGAATCAATTATTCAATAGAGATCAAAATGCAGACATCTCATTTAGTGATAATTTAAATCTATTATTCAATCAACCCATTCAACATACCTTTTCGTTAAAACTTCAATATTTTATTGATTACGGTTCTATAAAAAGTGTTTTCAGGAAGAAAAGAGATTCTTAATTGTACATAAACGCTTTAAGTTGTAAATTCACGGCTGATATAAATACGGTATGATTCAGGCAAAAAATATTCATAAATTTTATGGTGATTTAGAGGTTTTAAAAGGCGTTGATATTCATGTTAAAAAAGGAGAGGTCGTTTCTATTGTGGGTCCCTCAGGAGCCGGAAAAACGACACTTTTACAAATATTAGGGACGCTAGATAGAGCTTCTAAACAGAATGGGTTAGAACTTCAGATTAATGATATCAACATTCAATCGTTAAACGACAAAGCCTTGGCTAAATTCAGAAATGAACATATTGGTTTTATATTTCAATTTCATCAATTATTGCCAGAATTTACTGCTTTAGAGAATGTATGCTTACCGGCGTTTATTAAAGGCACTAAAAAAGCGGTTGCCGAAAAACGTGCTAAAGAATTATTGGATTTTTTAGGACTTTCGCATCGTTATGATCACAAACCTAATGAACTTTCTGGTGGTGAACAACAGCGGGTAGCGGTTGCAAGAGCCTTGGTTAATAATCCAGATTTAATATTTGCCGATGAACCTTCTGGTAATTTAGATAGTGAATCTGCCGAAACACTTCACAGTTTATTTTTTAAACTTAGAGACCAATTTGGTCAAACCTTTGTTATTGTAACACACAATGAAGAACTGGCTAATTTAGCCGACAGAAAATTAACCATGGTAGATGGCCATATTGTTGCGTAATTTTAAAAAACGCAATATGTGTTTCAAAAACAACAGCTTTTTTATTGAATTAAAATTATAATTCACTTAAAATGAAGATGTCATAATTTTTTGTAACTTGGAGAGTGACTTTTCTAACCGTCTAAATGTCTTTATTATGAAAACTCTTTTTTCTTGCCTCTTAGCTGCCATCCTTCTTATCTCCTGTAAAAATGATAAAACTCCAGAAACCAGCGAATCAGCAGTAATTGATAAAAAACCAAGTCTTGAAGGGGTTTGGCAAATGGTGGGATACTACAATTATATGGATAATAAAATAACAGATTCATTTATGAGCAGTGATACGTATAAGCAAATAAAAATTTATACGCCTACAAAAGTGATGTGGAGCAGATTAAATAAACAAGATTCTACCGATTGGTTTGGCTATGGCAATTACAAAATTACAGATAGCACGCTTAGAGAAACGATAGTTTATGGTTCTAATTCTATGAACAAAGCTATTGAAAAGAACAATGAGTTTAAATTTGAACTTGTTGTAAACGAAAACACCTTTAATCAAATCGAATTGGATGAAAATGGGGATCGCATTTTATCAGAGAATTACATTAGAATAGAATAGGTTTATTAGCAGATTTACAGCGTTTAAATATTTAGTCACTATTTTTGCATGGCTTAATTTACGCTGTGCTAAATCCGTTAAAAACATCAGAACTTAAAGACTTTCTTGACACTAAGGTGGAACTTTATAACAACCCTAAGTTTATTGAAAGTGACCCTATCCAAATCCCACATCTATTTCATAAGAAAGAAGATATTGAAATTGCTGGTTTCTTAACCGCTACAATTGCTTGGGGAAACCGGAAAAGCATCATCAATAATGGGAAAAAATTGGTGGAATTGATGGATCACGCACCACACGAATTTATTTTAAATCATGACGAAAATGATTTAATACCTCTTCAAGGATTTGTACATAGAACCTTTAATGGTCATGATTGTATTCAATTTATAAAGTCACTTAAAAACATTTACACGAAGCATGATGGTTTAGAAAACGTGTTTTCAAGTCACGCCGAAGCCCATTCGCTCCAAAAAACAATTTCAGAATTTAAATCCATTTTTTTTGAAATGGATCATTTAGCAAGAACCGAAAAACACATTAGCGATCCTTTAAAAAACTCCGCGGCTAAACGCATTAACATGTTTCTACGTTGGATGGTTCGAAACGATTACGCAGGTGTAGATTTTGGTATTTGGAAAACCTTAAACGCCAGCCAATTATCTTGTCCGCTCGATGTACATTCTGGCAACGTTGCTCGTAAATTGGGCTTGTTAAAGCGTAAGCAGAATGACGCAAAGGCTGTATTGGAGTTAGACACCGCCTTAAGAGATTTAGACTCAACAGATCCTGTAAAGTATGATTTCGCCTTATTTGGTCTTGGTGTTTTTGAAGGGTTTTAAAAATTCTTTTACATATCTTTATGGTACTAATTATTTCTAATAATCTTATGAAAAATTCTCTTAGCTTCTTATTGTCAATTTTAACTCTTGTTGCTTTCTCCCAAAATATAAAAATACCCGTGGACACGATGGTGGTTACCACGCATAACACCACAATTAAAGGGGTGAATTTTTCATACACAGCAACCACGGGTACACAGCCCGTATGGAATAAAAAGGGCGAACCAACAGCAACGCTCTATTATACTTATTATGAAAGAAACGGCATAAAGGACAGAGCTAACAGACCTCTAATTATTTCTTTTAACGGTGGTCCTGGTTCAGCTTCTGTTTGGATGCACATTGCCTATACCGGACCGAAAATATTAAAAATTGATGATGAAGGCTACCCCGTGCAACCTTACGGTATCAAGAGCAATCCAAACTCCATACTCGACGTAGCGGACATTGTTTTTGTGAATCCTGTAAATACAGGATATTCAAGAATGGTTGAGAATAAAGAAGGAGAATTGTCTGAAAGAGAAGTATTCTTTGGTATTAATGCCGATATAAAATATTTAGCAGAATGGATCAACACCTTTGTTTCCAGAAAAAACAGATGGGAATCGCCCAAATATATTATCGGTGAAAGTTATGGCGGAACCCGTGTTATGGGGCTAGCTAATGAATTACAAAGCAATCAGTGGATGTTCCTAAATGGCGTTATTTTAGTCTCTCCTGCAGATTATAAACAATATAGTACAGGGCAACCGCTTTATTCCGCACTTAATTTGCCTTATTACACTGCCGCAGCATGGTATCAAAAAGTGCTACCCAAAAATTTACAACAACAAGATTTATTAGATATTTTACCCGCATCTGAAGATTACGCCATCAATACCTTAATGCCCGCCTTGGCCAAAGGTGGTTTTATTACGGAAAGTGAAAAGGCTCAAGTCGCACAAAAAATGGCTTATTTTTCGGGTCTTAGTGAATTGGCTATTCTTCAAAACAACTTAGTGATTCCAACCAGTTTTTTCTGGAAAGAATTATTACGAAACAAAACGGGACAAACCATTGGGCGTCTGGATTCTAGATATTTAGGCATGGATAAAACGGAAGCTGGCAGCAGTCCAGACTCTAACCCTGAGCTTACGTCTTGGATGCATAGCTTCACGCCTGCCATTAATTATTATATAAGAGAACATCTCAATTTTAAGACAGACATTAAATATAATATGTTTGGTGACGTGCACCCTTGGGATAGAAGAAATGATAATACTAGGGATGATTTGAGAAAGGCTATGGCTGGCAACCCTTATTTAAAAGTACTTGTTCAATCTGGTTATTATGATGGAGCTACCACGTATTTTGGCGCAAAATATACCATGTGGCAAATAGACCCCAGTGGTAAGTTAAAAGGCCGATTTACCTTTAAAGGTTATAGAAGCGGACATATGATGTATCTTAGAAATGACGATTTAATTTCTGCGAATGATGATTTGCGGGAATTTATAAAAAATTCATTATCAAAAGGAAAATCTGCGAAATACTGATTATAAATAAACCTGACCAATTTGGGTCAGGTTTATTTCTCTAAAAGTGTTGCTCTATTTATTCTTTTATCCCTTCTAAATCCAATATAAACGCATAGCTTAGTGCTTGCCTTTTATAACGTTCAAAACGCCCAGAGGCGCCGCCATGTCCAGTTTCCATATTACAATCCATAATTAAAAGATTGTCATCTGTTTTAAGAGCTCTTAATTTTGCAACCCATTTAGCTGGTTCCCAGTACTGCACTTGACTGTCCCAATAACCCGTAGTTACCAAAATATTTGGATAGTCTTTCGCTTCAACATTATCATATGGTGAATACGATTTCATATACTCATAGTACGTTTTGTCTTTTGGATTTCCCCATTCATCAAATTCAAATGTTGTTAAGGGAATGGATTCATCCAGCATGGTTGAAACCACATCAACAAAAGGAACCGCAGCAACCACGCCGTTCCATAATTCTGGTTTCATATTTAATATGGCGCCCATTAATAATCCCCCGGCTGAACCACCGTAAGCGTATAGATGATCACTGTTAGTGTAGCCTTCTTCAACTAAAAAATTCCCAACATCAATGAAGTCTGTAAAGGTGTTTTTCTTTTTTAATAATTTACCGTTTTCATACCAATCCCTGCCCATTTCTTGGCCACCTCTAATATGAGCTATGGCGTAAACAAAACCACGGTCCAATAAACTCAAACGCGACGAACTGAACGTGGGTTCCATACTGCTTCCGTAAGAGCCATACGCATATAGCAATAGAGGATTCTTTCCGCTTTTTTCTATACCCTTTTTATATACCATCGAAACCGGAATTTTAGTGCCATCTGTAGCCGTGGCATACAATCGCTCCGAAGTATAATTATCCGCAGAGAAATTGTCATCTAAAACCTCCTCTTGTTTTAAAAGTACTTGCTCCTTAGTAGTCATATTATACTCGAACGTACTATTAGGTGTTGTTAACGAACTGTATCTATATCTCAAGATATCGGTATCGAAATCCATATTTGTAGTCGGAGCTGCGAAAAAAGCAGGGTCATTGAATTCTATATAATAATCCTGACCGCTCCAAGACATCACACGGATGGTTCTTAAGCCTTCTTTTCGCTCTTGTGCCACCAAATAGTTTTTAAAAATATCAAAGCCTTGTAAATACACTGAGTCTCTATTCGATATGACATCTACCCAATGCTCCTTTTTAGTTTTTGTTACCGGTGTTTTAACAAGTTTGAAGTTTTTTGCATTATGATTGGTTCTGATATAAAAATGATCTTGATAATGATCGACCCCATACTCTAAGTTCTTTTCCCTAGGTTGTATTACTTTCCATGTGCCGTTTGGTGTATTGGCATCCAAATATCTATATTCTGAAGACAGTGTTTGAAAACTACCGATCATTAAATAAGCATCAGATTTTGTTTTAAATACGCCACATCTATACGTGTCGTCTAATTCCTCATAAACGACGACGTCTTTAGATTGGTCTGTACCTATCACATGCTTTACAATTTTATTCTGCCTTAGGGTTTGTGGATCCTTGGTTGTATAAAATATCGTTTTTCCATCATTAGCCCATGTCGCACCACCACCAGTATTACTTAACTTATCCTTTAAAATTTCGCCAGTTTTTAGGTTTTTAAAAAAAATACTGTATTGACGTCTGGAAATGGTATCGATACCAAATGCCAGCAACTCATTATTTGGGCTTACAGAAAGATTTCCAATACCGTAATAGGTATGCCCACTTGCCATTTCTGGGCCATGGAGCATGATTTCCTCTTTAGCTCCATCTTCTATTTTTTTTCTGCAGAACAACGCATAGTCTGCTCCTTTTTCAAATCTCGTATAATAAGAATAACCATTGTCAGTGTACGGCACCGATTGATCATCCTTTTTAATTCGACTCACAATTTCATTATACAAGGTGTCCTGTAAAGCTTCGGTATGCCCCATAACTTGTTTTAAATAGTCATTTTCAGCATCCAAATATTCGATGACGTCTTCCGTTTGAGCATCTGGTGTCTCAGCCGTTTTTTGGGCATCACTTAATCTCATCCAGAAATAATCATCAATCCGGGTGTCGTCATGAATCGTCAATTCCTTTGATACTTTTTTAGCTTCAGGTGCTTCGATTACTATATTCTTAGAAGCTTCTTCCTTCTGTTTGCATGAAGAAAAAATCAATACTAATATCGCGATAGCATAACATGTTCTATTCATATTTTGGTTATTATAGTTAAACTGTTTTATATAATTGATGATTATTTTATTTGACTGTTTCAGTCTTAGAGCAAGTGATTAATTTGTGCGTATTGCAACAACATAATGGTTTTGGCATCAATAATTTCTCCTGATGAAATCATGTTGATCGCATCTTTAAAATACAATTCCATCACTTCAATTTCCTCATTTTCAACTTCAAGCCCGCCACCTTCATTAACCTTCATTTCATCCTTATATTCTGCTACAAACAAATACATCTTTTCAGTAACCGCACCTGGTGAGGTGTAAGCTTCCAAAACTTGAGTAGCCGACGTTATTTTATAACCTACTTCCTCTTCAACCTCGCGAATGATACAGGTTTCGGGATCTTCATTTTTATCAATAGCACCAGCACAAACTTCAATAGACATACCATCTCTAGCATCATTAACATAGGCTGGCATTCTGAATTGTTTCGTTAAAATAACGGTATGTTTTACAGTATTGTAAAGTAGTATAGCGGTGCCATTACCTCGATTATAACTTTCACGAGATAAGCGTTTCCAGCATCCATTTTTAAACTGATAATCATAATCAATTTTTGTTAAAGTTGCCCATGCATTAGAAAGGACATGATGCTCTATATTTCTTAACTTTGTTTTCATATGTAATTAAGTAAAAGGCAGACAAAGGTTTGGATTTATTAATTTAGTCTGAAAGGCAATAAATAAGCTGATTATATGCGCTTTCCGACTTTAAAGATATAGGTAATTTATCGTGTTTCCAACTTGGCATCATTTAAAACGACGTATATAAATGATGAATTTATACCTAGTATTTTCATTCATAGTTAATTAGTAAGCAAAATAAACTATATTTGAATTGTTGTTAACCCAAACTTCAAAACCCATGTTACTTAACGCTAAGACCCAAGTCTTACTCAAAATCTCTTTAATAAGTCAATCTGATATTGTTACCGTACTGATTGTGGTCGTGGTGATTTTTGGGGTATTATTGCTTTTGGGAGTTAGAAAATCCTATAAACTTAAAAAGGAGAATGACCGTTTAAATAATCTGAATACTTCAGAATCTGACGAGGAGAATAAGAAATATAAAGATTTTACTGATGGTCATATGTATGACAATAAATAATTTTTGAATTATGATTGCATTAATCTTTACTACAATTTTTGTTTTTATGGTAATGCTTGTAGCGCTACTAACAAAAAAAATACTGTATGTTGATGAACATGTGGTATCTATTCAAAATCAAATCAAAGACATTCGATAATCATTTTGAAGATATAGAAAACATCGATATCAATACTAATTATAAACTAGGTGCCGACCATATTTATAATTAAAAAACGCCCACGTTTCAGTGAGCGCACTAAACCTTTTATCTTACCAATTTTTTATACTTAATCCGTTTTGGCATCAAATCGCCACCAAGCCGTTTCTTCTTGTTTTCTTCATATTCAGAAAAGCTACCTTCAAAGAAATAGACTTGCGAGTCGCCTTCAAACGCTAGAATATGCGTGCAAATTCTATCTAAAAACCAACGGTCGTGACTAATAACCACCGCGCAACCAGCAAAATTCTCTAAGCCTTCTTCTAAAGCACGTAAGGTATTCACATCAAGATCATTAGTAGGCTCATCCAAAAGTAATACATTACCCTCTTCTTTAAGAGTCATGGCTAGATGCAAGCGGTTACGCTCTCCGCCAGAAAGCAGTTTTACTTTTTTGTTTTGCTCTCCGCCAGAAAAATTAAATCGACTTAAATAAGCCCTGGAATTTACTTCTTTGCCCCCCATTAAAATCAATTCTTGCTCATCGCTAAAATTCTGCCAAATGGTTTTTTCTGGATCGATATTGGAATGTTTCTGATCGACATAAGCTAATTTAGCAGTGTCGCCAACTTTAAACTCACCCTTATCAGGCGTTTCCTCCCCCATTATCATTTTGAAAATAGTCGTTTTACCAGCACCGTTAGGTCCAATAACACCAACAATACCTGCCTGGGGCAAGTTGAAATTTAAATCGTCATATAACAATTTATCATCATATCCTTTGGCTACCCCAATGGATTCAATTACGTTGGTTCCCAAACGGGGGCCATTAGGAATGTAAATTTCAAGCTTTTCGTCAAGCTGCTTTTGGTCTTGACTCATCAACTTATCATAATTGTTTAAACGTGCCTTTTGTTTCGTCTGACGGCCCTTAGCGCCTTGACGTACCCATTCCAGCTCACGCTCCAAAGTTTTTTGACGCTTGGAAGCGGTTTTGCTTTCTTGAGCCATACGTTTCGATTTTTGGTCCAACCACGACGAATAGTTCCCTTTCCAAGGGATTCCTTCGCCTCTGTCCAATTCTAAAATCCATCCCGCAACATTATCTAAAAAATATCTATCGTGCGTTACAGCAATCACGGTCCCTTTATATTGAGCTAAATGATGCTCTAACCAATGCACAGATTCAGCATCTAAATGGTTTGTAGGTTCATCCAACAACAATACATCCGGCTCTTGCAACAGCAGACGACATAAGGCCACACGGCGCTTTTCTCCTCCAGATAAGATTCCTATTTTTTTATCACCCTCTGGAGTGCGTAACGCATCCATGGCTATTTCTAATTTTGTATCAAGTTCCCAAGCATTCGCGGCATCAATCTGATCTTGAAGTTCCGCTTGACGGTTCATCAATTTTTCCATTTTATCTGTATCAGAATAGACTTCTTCTAAGCCAAACATGTCATTGATCTTGTTATATTCGTCAAGAATAGCAACGGTTTCGGCCGCACCTTCACGCACGACTTCTATAACCGTTTTATCATCATCTAATTTTGGTTCTTGTTCTAGAAAACCTACGGAATAATCTTGTAGAAACGTCACATCACCTTGGTAGTTCTTGTCAACCCCAGCGATAATCTTAAGCAAAGTGGATTTTCCCGAGCCGTTTAATCCTAGAATCCCAATTTTGGCACCGTAGAAAAAACTTAAATAAATATTTTTCAATACGGGTGTATTCGCTCCTGGAAACGTCTTGGTTAAACCAGACATTGAAAAAATCACTTTTTTATCGTCACTCATTTTTTACGTTTATTCGTTGATACGTTTAATTGTTTATCATTTTTTGGAAAATCAGAAATCTGCAATCGCTATTCGTAAATCTAAAACCTCTAAACCCTTCCTTTTAAAGCATTAAAAACCCACGCTATGGCAAAAAAGCCAATGCCAACTGCGGCGAATCCCCAACCAGCAACATCATCATATTTAAATGCTCCCATGGCTATTAAACCCAAGCCTACTACAATCATTATGGTTGTAGCCCAAGCTAAAACCGTATTTTTATTCATTGCCATAATCTGATATGTTCTAAATTTAGTTTTTAGTCGAAAAACAAATATCGTACTTTTCGACTAAAAAAGCACCCTAAGTAGGATGCTTTTTTGCTAATAAAAAATTTCTTGAAATTTTTTATTTTGCCCCACCTTGAATTGCGAGAAAGGCAATTCCGACCTCCCCAAAGGGGAGGTTAATTCGGAAACCCCGAAGCAGTACCATCGAGGAATTCTTTTGGATCAATCCCTTCACTAAATCATAGGAACTTCAACAATTATCAATTCAGATTCTTTTTTAGCATGAATGTCTATCGAACTGGTTTCTGAGATACCTATAGCGTCTCGCGATGTCAGCACATGCGTATCAACAAGGATTTCACCGTTTACAACAAAGACATAAAAACCATTATTATCATTTTTAGCTGACAATGCTATGCTTTCATTTAAATCTAAATCTATTCGATATATATAAGCTTGCTGATGAATGGGTAGTGCCTCTGCCTCTAACTTGTTGTAAGGAGCAACCACCGTTTGCAATTTGTTTTTCTGTTTGCCTGACTCAAATTTACGCTGCTCGTAATTTGGTGTAACACCCGTCTCTTCTGGAATAATCCATAATTGTAAAAAATTAACTGCATCGGTTGTACTATCATTAAATTCAGAATGTGTTAAGCCTGTTCCTGCACTCATCACTTGGACTTCCCCTACTTCTATAGCCTGTTTATTCCCCATACTGTCTTGATGTGAAAGCGCGCCTTTTAGTGGAATCGAAATGATTTCCATATTTTGATGCGGATGCGTACCAAAGCCCATTTTAGGTTGCACAACATCATCGTTTAAAACTCGAAGCGCTCCAAAATTCATGCGTTCTGGGTTTTGGTAACTTGCAAAACTGAATGTGTGATAAGATTTTAACCAACCATGATTTGCAAATCCTCTGCTATCTGCTTTATCTATAATTGTTTTCATATGTTTATATTTATTTTTTTTATCTGTCAGATGTAACATCCATATAATCATTCCGCTGTATGTCGAAAATTTAGTAATGAATGTTTCATAATGTGTTCATTTATTTGAATTAACTTAAAGGAAGAAAGCCCATTTTACCTTGCTGGTAATCGCGCATGGCCTCCATAATTTCTTTTTGTGTATTCATAACATAAGGCCCGTAGCTTGTTACTTTTTCATTAAACGGTTCACCCGAAAGGAACAGTAACTTACTATCCTCCTGACCGTATATTGAAAAGCCTTCGCCATCCTGATTAAATTGAATGAGCTGATTTTCATCTAATTCTAAGAACACTGAATCATTTACCATCACGTTGCCACGAATTAAATACAGCATGGATTGATGGTTTTTTGAGATGTTGATGCTGTGTTTTCCTCCCTTTTTAACATCAATGACAAACGCATTAACCTCGGTTTGTGTTTGAATACGCCCATAGGTGTCCGCTATTGAGCCAGCGACAATTCGGACACCTACAAGTTTATCTTTCGATTGAACTGTTCTAAAATCCTCGTGCTTTGCATGTTGATAATTAGCTGGAATCATTTTCTTTTCAGCTGGTAAATTCAACCATAACTGGATCCCCTCAAGCATCCCTCCTTTTTTAACAAACGCTTTGGTTGGTGCTTCGGCATGAATAATGCCCCGTCCCGCGGTTGTCCATTGAACGTCCCCTGCACTCACCACACTTTCGTTACCCAATGAGTCTCTGTGTAACTGTTCACCTTGAAATAAAAAGGTAACAGGTTCAAATCCGCGATGTGGATGTGGCCCTAAATCAAAAGGGTTGTGTTGCTCTGAAATTTTATAGGGTCCGTAATGATGTAATAAAATAAAGGGATCAACCATATCTAATTCTTGTGTTGGTAATGGCTGTCTTAATTTTATAGGGCCCATATTGACGAAGTCGCTTCGTCCTATCGTTTTAATTGTATTTAATCTCATAATAAATAATTATTTATTTTCCATGGAAAATATTTAACTAAAAAAAGTTTCTCTTTTTCTTGAGAGATTCCGGCCTGCGCAGGAATTTAGTTATCGCATTTTATCCAATAGATTGCTTAATTGCCCTGCTTCATCTTCGTTTAAGTTTTTTAAAATATTTTTATTAAAATTATTTGGAATCGTTTCCAATAATTCAATGCCACATTTAGTAATTGCTATTTTCACAACCCGTCTATCTTGTTCCGACGGCAATCGTTCTATATAATTTTTTGCACATAATTTATCCATCAACCGTGTAGCATTGGGTGACCGTTCGATCATTCTATCCTTTATAATTTGTACATTTAAAGGTTCTTTAGCACCATTTAATATTCTTAAAATGTTGTATTGCTGCGGTGAGATACCAAAGGGTTTAAAAAACTCATTTTGATAACTCGTGATCCAATTGGCCGTATATAAAATGTTAAGCATGGCTTTTATTCTATTATTGGCGAATTTCGATTGTATGTCTTTAGATAAATCTCCCATCATTATAATTTAAAATAAAACATCAGCATATTCAGAATTTTTCTTAAAAATAGCATTGGCAAACGGGCACAACGGCATAATTTTAAGATTATTGGCTCTAGCATACTTAACAGATGCTTCTACCAATTTATAACCAATACCTTCACCTCTCAACGATTCGTCTACTTCTGTGTGGTCTATAATTATTTTATCTTGACCTGCCCGACTGTAAGTCATAATAGCCTTTTCTACGCCATCAATTCCCACATAAAAACGTCCGCGCTTGTCGGTATCTTTTTGTTTTACTTCCATGGTTATATTGTTTTACTAAATGCTTCTACCTTATTTTTTAATACCTTATCTAATTCTTTATTGACGATTTTCCCTTCTGAAAAATTATCATTAAAAGATGGTAAAGAAAAGTCTGAAACAATATGACCTCCCATATACCCGAAACGTCCTTTTGCTATATCTAAAACAGTTGCTCCTCCTCTAGCCCCCGGAGATGTTGCCATGAGCAGCATAGGTTTTTCACTCCATAGTTTGCCATCAATTCTAGACATCCAATCAAATAAATTTTTAAATACGGTGGCATATGCTCCATTATGCTCTGCTAAAGACAATATAATGCCATCAGACCCTTTAATAAGATTTAAAAATCGATGCGCATCGTCTGGAATGCCTTTTTCATTTTCTAAATCGATATCATAAATTGGTAAATCAAAATCATTTAAATCCAAAATTTCAATGTTTACGTTATCAACCAAACTTGAAGCATAGGTTGCTAATTGTTTATTAATTGACGTATTGCTATTACTTCCTGCAAAAGTTATTATGTGTTTCATATTCTGTAAATTTTATTAGTCAAAGATATAAAAAATAGTTTTATATTCCAAGGAATATATTTCCATGTAATATTTTTATTGTTTCTTTAAGAAACGTTATACCAATCAATTTAAAATATATAGATTCCTATTTCACGTGAATAGCAACTTTTGTACATTAGCAACAAACTAAATACTACATGGATATTAACTTCAATAAAAACGAAGATCATAATAAACTTTTAATTTCAGAACTTAATAGACGTCTTGCAAAAGTAAGTTTGGGTGGTGGTAAATCGCGTATTGAAAAACATCATGGAAAAGGGAAATTAACAGCCCGAGAGCGTATCGATTATTTATTGGATAAAGGCTCCAAAGCCATTGAAATTAGTGCATTTGCAGGAGAAGGTATGTATGAAGAACACGGCGGTTGTCCTTCAGGTGGTGTAGTCATCAAAATTGGCTATGTAAAAGGAAAACAATGTATTGTGGTCGCCAATGATGCCACGGTTAAAGCTGGTGCCTGGTTTCCCATTACTGGAAAAAAGAATTTAAGAGCTCAGGAAATTGCCATAGAGAATAGATTACCCATTATTTATCTGGTAGATTCTGCAGGTGTGTATTTACCTTTACAAGATGAAATATTCCCAGATAAAGAGCATTTTGGGCGTATTTTTAGAAACAATGCCATAATGAGTAGTATGGGCATTACACAGATTGCTGCCGTTATGGGCAGTTGTGTTGCGGGCGGCGCCTATTTACCAATTATGAGTGATGAGGCTTTAATAGTTGATAAAACGGGAAGCATCTTTTTGGCAGGGAGTTATTTAGTGAAAGCAGCCATTGGTGAAACTATAGATAATGAAACGCTAGGTGGTGCAACCACCCATTGCGAAATTTCAGGAGTTACGGATTATAAGGCGAAAGATGACAAAGACGCTTTAGACACCATAAAAAACATTATTGATAAGATTGGTGATTTTGATAAGGCAGGCTTTAACCGAAGCGATGCCAAAAAACCCAAGGAAAATCCAGAGGAAATCTACGGTATTTTACCAAAAAGTCGTGCAGACCAATACGATATGTATGACATTATAAAACGTTTGGTTGACAATTCAGAATATGATGAGTACAAGGCTGGCTACGGACAAACCATTATTACAGCCTATGCTAGGATTGATGGTTGGGCAGTGGGCATTGTGGCCAACCAACGCAAACTGGTAAAAACCAAAAAAGGTGAAATGCAATTTGGAGGGGTGATTTATAATGACAGTGCCGATAAAGCCACTCGCTTTATAGCCAATTGCAATCAGAAAAAAATTCCGCTGGTGTTTTTGCAGGACGTTACAGGATTTATGGTAGGTAGTAAAAGTGAGCATGGTGGCATTATAAAAGATGGGGCTAAAATGGTGAATGCGGTGAGCAACTCCGTGGTTCCAAAATTCACAGTTATTATCGGGAATAGCTATGGCGCTGGTAATTATGCCATGTGTGGAAAAGCCTATGATCCCAGACTAATTGTGGCATGGCCAAGTGCAGAACTTGCGGTTATGAGTGGTAATTCGGCAGCTAAAGTATTGTTGCAAATAGAAAAAGCATCGCTTTTAAAGAAAGGTGAAAAAATTACCCCAGAAAAAGAAGATGAACTTTTTAATAAAATAAAAGACCGTTATGATAACCAAGTGTCTCCGTATTATGCAGCAGCACGAATCTGGACCGATGCCATTATTGATCCATTAGATACTAGAACCTGGATTAGTATGGGTATCGAGGCAGCCAATCATGCTCCTATTGAGAAAAAATTTAATTTAGGGGTTTTACAGGTTTAATGAAAGACAAAAACAATAAACAGCCCATATACATTATTATCTTACTCATATTGGCTGGAGAAGCAGTGTTTATTTTACCTTTTGTTCTGGCACGTATTTTTAGACCTACATTTCTAGAGTCTTTTAGCATTGACAATTTTCAGTTAGGGACTTGTTTTTCAATTTACGGTATTATCGCTTTAGTCTCATATTTATTTGGTGGCCCTTTGGCTGATAAATACAATCCTAGGGTTTTAATGAGTATTGCCCTATTTATGACGGCTTTAGGCGGATTTTATATGGCGACCTATCCCTCCTATTTACATATGAAATTCCTTTTTGGATATTGGGGATTTACAACTATTTTCCTTTTTTGGGCGCCTATGATTAAAGCTACCAGATTGTGGGGCGGTACTGATAAACAAGGGCTTGCCTTTGGGTTTCTAGATGGTGGTCGCGGACTTGTAGCTGCAAGCTTTGGGGCAGTTGGTGTGCTCGTTTTCTCCTCATTTATGACTCATGATATTGCTGAAACTACCTTATTGGAACGACAAGAAGCTTTCAAATATGTGATTCTATTTTCATCCATAGCCATTGCTTTTATCGGTGTTTTAATTTTAATATTTTTAAAAACACTTAATTCCAAAGAAGCAGTCCGACCTAATGCCCCACTAACCCTATCCAATTTTAAAAGTGCTCTGAAATTTAGATCCGTGTGGTTATTGATGATCATCATTCTTTGTGCTTACTTTGGATATAAAATGACTGATGTGTTTAGTTTATATGCAAAGGATGTGATGCTATATAATGATATTGAATCAGCTACTATAGGCACCACGCTGTTGTATATTAGACCTATTATAGGTGTGGTTATTGGCTTACTTGCCGATAAAACAAAGGCCTCTTTATGGCTCATTATTGGTTTTATCTTAATGCTAATAACAAGTGTGATTTTTGCTTCTGGAATTATCTCAGAGTCACTGGTTTTCCTGTTTTTTGCATCTATCATTTTCATGGCACTTGGTGTCTATTCTGCTCGGGTATTGTATTTTGCAACCCTTCAAGAAGCTAATATTCCACTTGCTTTAACAGGAACTGTTGTTGGTTTGGTATCTATTATCGGTTACACACCTGATATTTTTGCAGGTCCTTTGATTGGCTATTTGTTAGACAGCTATCATGGCGAATTAGGACATCAATACGCTTTTTTTGTTATGGCTTTGTTTTCAATTTTAGGAGGGGTCGCTTCTATCATTTTTTATTCTCACACAAAGAAAATTAAAAAAAAGTAACCGCTTCACAAGCTATGTTTATAACTTTGCCTTCAACCTAAAGTACCAGCACCCAAATGATTCATATTCACGAGAAAACATTACAAGATTTAGAATTCGCGACTGTACTTAAACAGGTAAGTGAGCTTTGCATTACACATTTAGGTCATGAGCAGGCATTGCAAATTAGTCCGTTAAAGACTAAAGAATTACTACTTGAGAGTTTAGGATTAACTAATGAGTATGTATCGTCATATGATAACGATAACCGCATTCCTAATCATGGGTTTGATGCCATTAGCAAGGAATTACAATTACTGCGCATTGAAAACACCTATTTAGAGGTTCATGGGTTAAAGAAGATTGTATCTATTTCACTAACGGTAAATACGATTATTACTTACATTAAAAAACTAGAAGAATATTATCCTCAGCTAAACCAGCACTGTGCGCATATAGAAGTCACTAAGGTTATTATCGAAAAAGTGGATGCTATTGTAGACCGTTTTGGAGATATTAAGGACAATGCTTCCAATGTGCTTTATGACCTTCGCCAGACGATAAATAAGATTAAAGGAAAAATAAATCAAAGTTTTACAACAGCTTTAAATACCTATCACAATCTTGATTATTTAGATGATATTAGGGAGTCCGTAGTAGAAAACAAAAGGGTTTTGGCCGTAAAAGCGATGTATCGTAGAAAGGTAAAAGGTGCCATAATGGGCGGAAGTAAAACGGGAAGTATTGTATATATAGAACCTGAAATGACCTTGCAACATTCACGGGAACTCAATAATTTAGAATATGAGGAACATGAGGAGGTTATTCGGATTTTAAAAGAGGTCACCAATTTTATACGCCCGTACTTACCACTGCTAGAAAATTATCAAGCTTATTTAATGGATATGGATGTGATTTCGGCAAAAGCGAAATATGCCAAATCCATGAATGCCATTCTTCCGGAAATATCTGAAGACCGAAGTATGTATTTGCGAGATGCCTACCATCCGCTGCTCTATTTAAACAATTTAGAAAAGAAAGAAAAAACATTTCCGCAGACCATCGGTCTAAAACAGGATAGTAGAATCATCGTGATTTCTGGTCCCAATGCTGGTGGAAAAAGTATCACACTTAAAACCATTGGGCTGCTTCAAGTGATGCTACAAAGTGGTTTTTTAATCCCTGTGCATGAGCGTAGCAAGGTATGTTTATTTGATAGAATATTAAGTGATATTGGTGACAATCAATCCATTGAAAACCATTTGAGCACCTATAGCTACCGTTTAAAACAAATGAATTATTTTCTTAAAAAGTGTAATAAAAACACCCTGTTTTTAATAGATGAATTCGGTACAGGAAGTGACCCCGAACTTGGTGGTGCTTTAGCGGAAACCTTTTTGGAGGAATTTTATCACCGGGAAGCTTTTGGAATTATCACGACGCACTACTCCAATTTAAAAATTTTGGCTAATGAATTGCCATATATGCTCAATGCCAATATGCTTTTTGATGAAAAAACATTAGAGCCGCTTTATAAATTAGTCATCGGTCAAGCCGGAAGTAGTTTTACGTTTGAGGTGGCACAAAAAAACGGTATCCCATACAGTTTGATTAATCGCGCAAAAAAGAAGATTGAGCGCAGTAAAGTGCGTTTTGATGCCACTATTGCCAAACTTCAAAAAGAACGGTCTAAATTAGAAAAAACGGGGCAATCGCTTAAGTTGAACGAAAAGAAAAAGATAGATGAAGCCGATAAGCTCGAAGAAATTAATGCGAAAATTCAGAAGAAATTAGAAAGCTATCAGGAATTATATGACAGTAACCAGCGCTTGATTTATTTAGGACAAAAACTCAATGATGTTGCAGAAAAGTATTTTGATAATAAACAGAAACGCGAGCTCATGGCAGAACTTTTCAAAATTGTTCAGATTGAAAATTCAAAACGCAAAAAAGTTTCGGTAAAACAGAAAAAGCAGATAAAGGCCAAAGAAACACAGGTTAAGCAAGAAGCTGAAAAGAAAGTGGAAGTTATCCGACAAAAGAAAAAGAAAGCTAAAGAAAAAGCGATTGAAGCTCCCAAACCTAAACCCATTTTAAAAATTGGCGACCGTGTTAGAATGCATGATGGTAGAGCTATTGGAAGCATAGATACTATTGAAAAAAACAAAGCCATCGTAAATTATGGCATGTTTACAACCAACATCAATTTAGATTTATTAGAACTTGTTGAGCGCAGAAAATAACATGATAGAAATCCCAAAAGACAAAAAATTAATTTTATTTGATGGTGTTTGCAACCTTTGCAATAGCGCTGTTCAATATATTATCAAATATGATAAGGCAAATCTCTTTTTATTTGCGCCATTACAAAGTGAGGTAGGCAAAGCGCTTATTGAGGAGCATTATATTGATACCTCAAAAATGGATTCCATACTCTTATATACACCAGGAAAAGGCATGGATTATAAATCTACTGCCGCTTTAAAAATTGCTCACCACTTAGGGTTTCCACAACATTTAATGAGCATCTTTTTTATAATACCACCATTTATTAGGAATTGGGTTTACGATTATATCGCTAAAAACAGATACAAATGGTATGGAAAACAAGAGGCTTGTATGATTCCTACGCCAGAATTAAAAAGTAAATTTTTAGATTAATTTTATAGCGTGGCCAACTGCACGTTTTGTAAATAATCGCCATACATATTTTTATAGTGCACCTTCTTTTCGATAGCTTCAATAACCGGGGTGTTAAAATCTGCATCATACATCTGGCTAGATACATTTAATCCGCCAGGACTAAACACATTAATTTCCATAAGCTTGTCACCTACGATATCTATACCTACGAGAAACATTCCATCTTGCACTAATTTAGGTCTTACAATGTCTGCAAGCTTCATAATTCTATCGGTCATTTTTACAGCAGCTGGTTTTCCGCCGGCATGAATATTACTTCTAATATCCCCGGATGCATTCACCCGTTGCATCATCGCATATTTACCATCGGCAGATTCCAAAGGCTTACCGTTCATAAGGAACAGGCGGGTATCACCCCCTGTGGCTTCTTTCAAATATTCTTGTGCTATCACATAGCCATCCCTAGCAATAGCATCAATGGTTTGTGATAAATTATGTTCATTCTTTTTGTCCATCATAAACACATTGGTTCCGCCAGAGCCTTGTAGCGGTTTTAATATCATTTTTTGTTTCTGTTTTTCAAAAAAGCCCCTGATTTCATCGTGATCTCTGGATATAATTGTTTTTGGCCTCACGATTTCTGGAAAATGCTGAAAGTACATTTTGTTTACTGCACTGGCTAAAGTAGTAGGATGATTAATTACAATAACGCCGTTTCGCATGGCTATTTCACCAAATATAGATGCTGCATTATAGGCCCAATCACGTTCATTAATTTCATCCGCGGGATTGTTTCTCAAAAATAAGACATCTAAATCTTCAGAAGAAATTCTTGAAAATTCTTCTTTTTGAACCGCTTTAAAATAAGTTTCCTGACTTTTGAAATTCCCTTCCTTTAATGTTTTACATCGTACTGAAAGATGCCCTTTTGAGGCATAGGATAATTCTCCAACACCAATATAATACACATTATGTCCTCTTTTATGGGCTGCATACCCCAATCCAGGTGTGGTATAATTTGGCTTTTCAGTTTTATGATCATTTATAATGAAGGCAAGTTTCATGATGCGTTTATTTAGTTAATGGATATTCATACAAGGTAGAGGTACTCTAATCAAAAAGTGAGCCCTATCGATTAATTTGTTAGCTCTGTTATTTCAATACCTCTCCTTAAGTGCTTTAAACGCTTCTTAACTTCTTTTCTTTCTAAAAAGCGAGGTAACTCAGGTTGCTTCAGTACGCCTCTATGTAGCAACTCTTCTATTAAATCAATATGGTTTAAATTGAATTTACCAGTATATAAATTCTGCAAATTACCGCCCTCTTTTAAATACTTCAACACATCAATTAGTCCAGCAAGATAAACGGCATCCTTTGTTAATCCTCCGCCGCGGTAAACCCGCATTGAAATATAATAGGATATGCGATCTGAAAACGCATATTTTTTTCTTAATAAATTAAAGGTTTCAATAAAGTCTGCACCATTGGTCATTGATTTAACAGCCATAACTCGACCAGCTAATAAACGCAACCTGTTAACGGTAAGCCCGCCAACCAAAAATTCAGCTATTACGGCAAGTCCTTCTTGCAGTTGATCATAGCCTTCAAAACCTTCATACATTTGACATAAAGGCTGTCTTTTTCCATTGCAATATGTAAGTATATGCGTGCCAACTTCATGCTGAATTAATGCATCTGCGCGACCTTCATCAAAAGAGATTTCATCATTTATTAACAATTTACTTTTAGACACCATGATGCCAGCAATATCATTTCTTATTTCCAGAGATAATTCTATATCAGGAAACTTTTCATTATAATAATGCAATTCTTCCTTAGCAAGTGCTGCGAATTCATGACAATTTAATCGTCTTTTATTTTTAACGTTTTGGCTTTTTGGATAAGCTTTTAGTATTTTTTTGGCTTCTTTGATGACATTTTTTTTTGAAACCCCATACAAACTCTCACCAACAAATCTGAAATTTTTAGTACCACGCTCTTCCAGCATGGTTAATTGTTTTTCAATTTCCAACCGCTTCCCTCTAAGGATATATGCGATGGTAGGATCTTCAATGTCGTCTATGGGTAAATTATAGAGTTTACGTTTTTCTAGCTCAGGATCTAAGGCAATCAATCTATATTTAAACGATGGCGTTTCTTTAAAATTATTATCCCTAAACCGCTTCCATTCCTCGTTACTGTTTACAGGTGTGGCACGTAATAAAAATGACATACCTTCATTAATCTCTGCCAACTCTCTATCTGCTTTCGCCGTCACTTCACTAATATGCGTCTTACCTAAAATGAGGTAATTATTAAAATGATCTGAATTTTGAATCCGGATAAATTCATAGGCAGCGCGTTTCACCGTTTCTGAAAATACGATATGAAACTGTCTAAAAAATAATGAATACAACTCATCCGTTTCCAAATTTTTATAAAGAACAGGAATAGATACGCCAATAA
Source organism: Changchengzhania lutea (assembly GCF_006974145.1). NCBI lineage: Bacteria > Pseudomonadati > Bacteroidota > Flavobacteriia > Flavobacteriales > Flavobacteriaceae > Changchengzhania > Changchengzhania lutea. Next base: position 4,091,973 of record NZ_CP039456.1, read on the forward strand.
CTAAAATTCCCGATTTTTTTGCATCTTCATCGTTAAGTAACGGAGACAAATTTTTTGGGTGCCTAACCATGCTCGTGCTGATACTAGAAGACAAATTTGGATAAATTTCACTTAAAGACTCAAAGCCTTCCTGCAAAGCTTTTAAGGTTCCTGGCGCTTTGGCTTTAGGACAACTAATTTTAAACTCTGAAGACTCAAAATCGTTATCTGGCCAAAATTCCAATATTAAAAACGTTTCGAACTTTTTTTCAACCAAATGTTTGATGGCCCTTAATAAAGGTGAGATATCAATAGTTTCATCTACTATTATATAAGATGCTTGTGTTTTTAGAAGCCTAGCAAAATGGACATCTGGCTTTTTATACCTAAAAACACAGATATATGGCAATAACTTGTCTATATGAAGCAAGCCGCCTTTTGGCAATATTTGATTTAATGGTAAATGATGGCTAATTCCACCACAAATTTGTTCGATTATTTGATCTTCGATCGTATTTTCTTCCAACATTTATTCAGAATACATTTTATAAAATTTTTGAGCCTGTAACGGAATGTGATTTTTTAAGTCTAGCTCTACAGCTTTAACCACTTCTGGAAACATGATTTGCTCATACTCATCGCAATATATTTTTGCGATTTCAGTAGCCAAAACTAGTATATTTTTGAAATTATTGGTAATAAATCTTAAAAAATAACCATTGCCCTGAAAAGTGTCATTCACTTTTGATGTTGACTTTATATTGTTGGGCAAGTTCATTTCGGATAAGCTTTGGCGCCATATTTCAACAGCTTCTCCAAAGCGCGCATTGTCAATATTAGAGGTTCCTAAATTCCAAGTTGGTACTTCTCGATCCCAACGTTTCCTATTATAGCTATGCATATCAAAAACGGTTACAAAACCAAACTTTTGTTCTAAAGTGCCCATAAGCGTATCAACGACTTTATAAAAGTTATGATGTTTCTGAAGGCTCTTTTTCTTCATCGACTCTGTAAGTGGCTGTTTCCATAGTTTCTTTCCCCAAGCATCTTCGTAAATGGCATCGTCAGGCGCCCGGTTGAGATCATATTCAAAACGAGAATCGCAACCCGCAATAACTATGGGATGGGACTGTACCATGTTTTTAGTTTCTGGATCTTCCTCGTACCAGCGTTCGTATTCGGTATGTAAACAATTATCCCAAAGCTCTTTTCTAAATTGATGCCCATCGTGAACGGCACCGCAGACATACGGTACATATGCATCAATTTTTATAGTGAAGGCATAATCTGAAGACACCGCTTCAAAAATTTCTTCGTTCTTAATTTTATTAATTATCGTGTTTAATGGTAGTTTTTGCATAATTTATTTTTCTACTAAAGTTCCCCATTCTGTCCATGAGCCATCATATACCGACATATTATCGTATCCAGTAATGGTTGCTCCAAGTGCCAGCACACAAGCGGTAAGCCCTGACCCACAGGAGAAAATAAGGTTATCGTCTTTTTTAGCCACAGCATCAAATGCTTTAACCAATTCTTCCTTTGGTTTTAAAAGGCCATCATTCAATATGTCTATATAGGGTAAATTCACTGAATTTGGAATGGTTCCCATTCTTAAGCCTTCTCTGGGTTCTGGTGCTTCTGAATTAAATCTTGCTTGGGAACGTGCATCTATAATTTTGTGGGTTTCGTTTGCTGAAGCCGCTTTAACATCATTAAAGAATGTCATGTATTCCGGTTGAAGATTTGCGACAAAATTACCAGCTTCACTTTGATAATTCTGCATCGGTTCAGTAGCGTATTTCGATTTTAACCAAGCTGGGAAACCACCATTTAAAACGGCTACATTATTATGACCAAAAGCCTTAAACATCCACCATAGGCGGGCACTAGAATAAATCCCCTTATCATCATAAACCACGATAGGCGTCTCTTTGTTAATTCCTAAAGTCCTAGCTTCTTTTTGGAACTGTTGTAAAGGAGGAAAAGCACTAGGAAACGGATTTGAAGTATCACTAAATTTCTTCTTAATATCAAAAAAGCGGGCATTAGGAATTTGCAATAGTGCGTCGTTGAATTCCTTATTAATGGTTCCATCTAAAATGATAAGATCTTTAGCATACAAATGATTATGAAGCCACGCAACTGAAACAATAGGTTCATTTAGGAAAATATCAGAATTCATTAAAAAAGATTTAACTGATTACTGTTACTGAAAACTATTGGCTCAATTACGCATCTTGAACTGTTTTTCTCAATCTTGTGCGTCTATCAAAAGCCTGTAATTTATCAATCACTTTCATTTCTAAAAAGTCAATTACTTTTTCTTCAATTTTAACTTTAAGTTTATATACTTTATTGATATAAGTGATGCCGCCTGGGGACATGACATTAACCTCAACTAATTTGCCACCAATAACATCAATGCCTACAAAATAAAGTCCGTCATTTACCAGTTTTGGACCGATTTGCTTACAGAGTGCTTTTTCTGTTTTTGTTAATGTGTGTTTTTGCACACTGCCTCCTGCCGACACATTTGATCGGTGATCGTCTGATCCTGGAACCCGTTTCATGGCGCCAACAGGTTCGCCATTTAAAATGAGAATGCGAACGTCACCTTGATCGGCACCTTCGATATAATCTTGAAGAATGACATAATTAGACGTACCGTCTCCACTACTATTAATATAAAAATCCAACAGGGAATTAATATTACTCATAGCAGATTTTTCAATAAGAATGACGCCAGAGCCACCAAAACCATTCAGTGGTTTTAAAATCATTTTATCTGCCGCAGATTCTCTTATCTGTTTTATCAAATAGTTTTTACTTTTTGATACATGCGTTGCTGGTATAATATTACTGTGCGCATCGCCAAAAGCGGCTGTATATAGTTTATTATTTGCTTCGCGCATGCCTTCTAATGAATTCATGATAAATACATCGTCCTTTACAGAATCCAAAAAATTAAGCATGATGGGATCTAACGGCGGATTTGCCCTAAAGAAAATCACGTCGAATCCTGCAAGTGGCAACATTTCTTCTCGTAATTGTACTTTGCTATAAAACGATTTTAAGGATGCTGGTGTTTTATCCATTCTTCCTATAACCATGCAATTGGCAGTTGTTACACTGTTTCGAATGGTTAAATTTGCAGGTGTGCACATCGCAACGCCATGACCTCTTTTAACGCATTCTTTAATCAAAGCTAAACTGGTATCATTTTCAGGATCAATATCGCTCCAGGGATACATTATAAAACACACATTCATTTTTTATATATTTATATAGTACTCAATTAATTTAAGATTCTTCGTCTATGCTCAGGATAAGCGATTCATACAAATTTATTAAAAATTTGATTCTCTGCTTATTTTACATTTTCGTAATTATCGTCCCATTCTTTAGGTTTGGGGTCGTGTAATTTATCTAAAGATTTTGCCACCATCATCGAAACCGTAGCATCTCCTGTCACGTTCACCACTGTTCTGCACATATCTAAAGGTCTATCTACCGCAAAAATAAGTGCTAAACCTATAGGTAATAATTCCTCGGGAAAACCAATGGATTCCAATACTATAACCAACATCACCATGCCTGCACTAGGTACAGCCGCACTTCCTATGGATGCCAACAATGCTGTAGCCACGATAACCAGTTGGTTGGTAAATGTTAAGCCTTCTGGCCAAATCACCTGCATAATAAACACGGCGGCAATACCTTGGTATAAACTGGTGCCATCCATATTCACGGTAGCGCCAACGGGTAGCACAAAACCAGACACTTCCTTATCGACACCTAAATGCTCTTCAACACGTTCCATGGTTACGGGTAAAGTTGCCGCACTACTGCTGGTTGAAAACGCTAAAAGTTGGGCTGGACTTATTTGTTGCAAGAACCACATCGGTGATTTTTTTACATAAACGCTAATTAACAATAAATAGAAACCAATCATTAGAAGGAGTCCGCCCACAACACACAACGCATACATGAGCAACTTTACTAGAATTTCGGTATCATCGAAAGCAATAATCACGTTTGCTAGTAAAGCAAACACGGCGTAAGGCGCAAAGAGCATGATTAAATCTACCATTTTCATGACCACTTCGTTAAGCGAGTCAAAGAAATCGATTAATGGCTTTGCTTTCTTTTCGCCGATTAACAGCAAACAAATCCCAACGAATAATGCGAAAAATATAACTTGTAACATGGATGCCTCTACAAACGATTCGAAGATGTTACTTGGAAAAATATCCACTAGGGCTTGTAAGGGACCAGCATCTTTTTGTGCACTTGCTTTAGTAAGCTTGTCTACCACACCAGCATCGTTTTCATATTTCAACTTGATCTTTTCTATGGTATCTTGCGGCATTCCATTTCCTGGTTTTATAATATTTACAATACTTAAACCAATAATAATTGCCACTATAGTAGTTGTTACGTAAATTCCAATAGTACGTAAACCCATGGATTTTATTTTTGAGATATCCTTTAAATCTGAAATACCTTTGATGAGCGATGCTAAAATCAATGGGACTGCAATGAGCTTAAGAAGATTGATAAAGATAGTACCAAATGGGGCAATCCAATCGGAGACAAATCCTTTACCACCATCAATGGTATTCATTATAAAACCAAAAATGATTCCAAGAATCATTCCTATGATAATCTTCCAGTGTAGTGCTAGTTTTTTCATATGCAACTTCTATCCCCTAGACAAAGAGGTATCGTTTAAATTATATTAGTAATTGGTAATGCTTAAAAATCTTGAAGCAAGATAAGTATTTTTAAAAGTTTAATGTATTAAGAGATTGAAATAGTAATAAAATTCGGTTGGAATTTAATCAGTCTCATAAATATCTTCCCTATCATCAATAGCATCTGTTACTGGATCTCTTCTAAACACTTCAATAATGTTGAAAATCAGAATACAAAATACCACCCAAATTGCACCAGCGATAAAACCGCCTGCAATATCAGAAGGAAAATGTACCCCTAAATATATTCTACTAACACCAATACTTAAAATAAGTATGGCCATAATGAGCATACCAGCATATTTAATGAATTTATTCATCTTCATTTTATAGAACAAATACATAATAAACCCATAGAAAGACATCGCTGCCATGGCATGACCACTTGGATAACTTAATGTTTCGGCGGTTACTAAATGCTCAATAGTTGGTCGGGCTCTATTAATGGCGCGCTTTAAAACCAAATTTGAAAGTGCCGATAACACCATAACCAACCCTATCTGCATCATGTATTTGCGCTTTTTCAAAACCACAAGAGTGATGATTGCAGTGATTATGGTAACAACAATGTATCCGTTAACGTCGCCAACTCGGGTGACAAATGTGAAATAATCGGTTAATCCGGAAGAGCGATGGGAAATTACAAAATCGGTTACTTTATCATCGTAATAACTTAATTGATCTGTGGTTAAGGTATCTGTTAATTCGATAAAAAGATTGATGCCTAATACTACGAATATCAAGGCTAAAATTACAATGACGACATAAGGAAGCGTAACATTGTAATAACCTAATTTATCTGCTAACGAATCTCTTAGCTTTTTAACAAAGGCAATGAGGGTATTTATCATAATTTGAAAATTGCTAAATATCTAAAGTTTTAAATATAATAGCATTTTATAAATTTTTGGTGCTCATTTGAAATTACCTTTAATAAGAATAAAAACCGTGCTTAACTATAAATCTTATTTATTAAATAAAAATCGGCAATTACCAATGCTGCCATGGCTTCTACAATGGGTACGGCACGAGGTACCACACAAGGGTCATGACGCCCTTTGCCATGCATTTGAACCACTTTTCCTTCTTTATCGATAGTTTCATATTCTTGAATAAGCGTGGCAACGGGTTTAAAAGCCACGTTAAAATAGATGTCCATACCATTGCTTATACCGCCTTGAATCCCACCAGAAAAATTAGTTTTGGTGGTGCCGTCTGTATTAAAGGAATCGTTGTGATCACTGCCGTACATCGTACTTCCATGGAATCCGCTACCATATTCAAAACCTTTAACGGCGTTAATGGAAAGCATAGCCTTACCTAGTTCGGCATGTAGTTTATCAAAAACAGGCTCTCCTAAACCAACAGGCACATTTTTAATCACGCAGCTTACAATACCACCAACGGTGTCGCCTTTACTGCGTACTTCTTTTATGTAGGTTTCCATGTTTTTCGCCATGTCTTGGTCTGGACAGCGCACAATATTAGATTCTACTTTTGTGAGATCCAATTCGTTATACGGTTTGTCCAATTTCATGTTGCCAACCCCAGAAACGTAGGCGGTTATTTCGATACCTTTAAGCATTTGTTTAGCTATAGCACCAGCCACCACTCGACAAGCGGTTTCCCGTGCTGAACTGCGACCACCACCACGATAGTCCCTTACGCCGTATTTTTTATCATAGGTATAATCGGCATGACTTGGACGGTAACTATCTTTTATATGCGAATAATCGTGAGATTTCTGATTGGTATTTTCAATAACAAAACCAATCGGTGTTCCTGTAGTGATCCCTTCAAAAATACCTGAATGAAACTTTACGGTGTCTGGCTCTTTACGTTGCGTTACAATTGAAGATTGACCAGGTTTACGTCTGCCTAATTCATTTTGAATATCATCTAAATCTAATTTAATGCCAGATGGGCAACCATCAATGACACCACCTAAAGCCGGTCCGTGAGATTCCCCGTAAGTCGTTAGGTTAAATAGTTTTCCGAAGGAATTACCAGCCATAAGTACATTTTTTGGCTAAGTTAAATCTATTCTTAGAAATACGGAAATGAAATTACACTTAGCATTTTAAATTAAACTGAAACAGATATTGATTAATAGTCAAACAAAACCTAATTCAATGCGTCTCTTAAAATAATAATTGAAAGTTTAAAATTACAGTTGGTATAGCCAAAGGTAATTTCCTGTAAACAGAGGCATCTGTGGCATAAATGGCTTTTATTAAATCGTCGTGTAGTAATTCTCCTGAAAGTTGTGACTGCAGCGATTTTAATTGCATTGAGTTAAAGAATTTTTTGATTGTATAAATATATAGACAATATTCGCGTTATGTTTGCAGAGAATTTATAAATTTATGAAATGAACGAAAATAACAGGACATGAATTTTTAACTAAACTTTAAAATTATGAAAAAAGTATTTTTATTATCATTCGCTTTAATAGCGTTTTCATTCGCATCTAGCGCACAGACTATTGCTGATAATGCTTTAGGACTAAGACTTGGTGACAGTGACGGTTTTGGAGCCGAAGTATCGTATCAACGTGCTTTAGGAGCCAACAACAGATTAGAAGTAGATTTAGGCTGGAGAGACGGAAAAAACTTTGATGGTTTCAAACTTGCTGGATTATACCAATGGGTATGGAATATTGATGGTGGCTTCAACTGGTATGCCGGTGTTGGTGGAGGATTAGGATCGTTTAGTTTTGATGATAACAATGGAAATGACGAAACTGATACCTTTATTTTTGCAGCTGGTGATATTGGAATTGAGTATAATTTTGATATTCCATTATTAATTTCATTGGATTTTAGACCTGAAATTGGTTTTGGTGATGAATTATACGATAACAATGACTTAGATTTTGATATCGCTCTTGGTTTACGATACCAATTTTAAACTATCTAAAAAGTTAAATAAAAAAATCCGATAGATGCGTCTATCGGATTTTTTTTGTGCTATTGCTATAATTTACTCAATCTATCCTCTTAACCAAGCCTCTCTTAATGCAATTTGGGCCTCAGTAGCATCTGCTTTTGCTTTAATGCCTTTACCCATGGTATAAGATTGGGTGAGTTTGGTTTTTACAACAAGTTCTTCGCCAGCTCTATCTAAAACCATCTCCATATCTGTTCCCGGTTTCCACATAAATACTTTCTGAAACATTTGATTTGCATTTTGCATAGTCAATTCTGTTCCATCTATGCTTTTGATCACATCATTCGGTTTTACCCCTTGCTCATTCCAAAAACTATTTGCTGTAACTAGACTATTAAAAAATACTTTCCCCTCTTGTGGGTTGGCGGCAACAATCAATTGTCCAGCATTTTGAATATAGTTCGTTTCAATTTTACTTTCTGAAATTTCCAGTCCTACTTTTTCTAAAAATGCGTTATAATCTATAGGCGTTGAACCGATAACGTGATCATCAAAAAAGGTTCTTAAAGATGGGTAGGTCATAGCCACGATTTCATCAATTAAATTGTCATCTACAAAAGGTTTGTCTTTACCATATTTATTAGATAACTCTTTCATTAATGATAAAATACCGCGTTCACCATTACTTGCTTCACGCATTAAAATATCCACACACATTCCAATCAATGCTCCCTTTTGATATACATTATAGTATTGTGGTGCATATTCCTCATCTAAAACATTCTCACTCATTTCAGTAAAACTCATGGCATCATTCATTCCTCTTGAGGTTTGAATTTTATTCATAATTTTACTGTAAAATTTATTTTCATCCACTAGACCTTGATCGATTTGGAATAGTGTCGCAAAATATTCAGTGACACCTTCGTACATCCATAAATGTTTCGAAAAGGTTGGGTTCGCATAATCAAAATAGTGCACATCTTCTGAGTGTACGCTTAAAGGCGTTACAATATGAAAAAACTCATGCGAGACAACATCTATTAGACTTTCAGCTAGAGCTTCAGCAGGAATAGCCTCTGGCATAACCACCACAGTAGATGTATGATGCTCTAAGGCACCAAATCCTTTCGGTGATTCTGGTTTTCCTTCAGATAAATACACGTATATATCATATCGTGAGGTCGTATTAACATCGCCTAAATAGGCTTTCTGAGCCTGCATCATGGTCATAATAGTCTCTTTTAAAGACTTTGCTGAATGCGTTTTATTTGGAGAATACACGCTCAATACAATTTTAATATCTCCCACTGGAAATTCTTCAACATCCAATTTTCCGTACATCATTGGGTTATCAGTAATGTCAAAATATCTGGCTGCCATATAACTACTGATCATGCTCTTACCATCTTCACTCATTTTAGTACCTGCGTTTTGAAGCGCTGAAGTACGCACAAAATCTGAAGGTGCCGTAACGTCTAACTTATATTGATTGTTTTTTAAAGAGTCAAAATAACCAATAAACCCGTGTAAATTTAAAACGTAGTTATTTGGTTCTATATTAGTTCCTGCCGGTGAAAACGGATTCTCTCCGCCAATGCCACCAGAAGTCTCCGTATCAAAGGTATCATTAACGTAGTATGTGATTTTGTCTAATTGTTTGGCGTTGGCTATAGTCCAAGTGTTTTTATCAGTATTCATTACAGCCATTTCGTTTCCGCTGTAATCATAAGCCTTTAAATCTTCAATATACTTCCCGAAATCTGAAACAGAGTAAGTCCCTTGTACAACTCTTGGCAAACGATACGTTACCGTATCCAATAAAAAGCGTCCAGGATTTATAGTAACCGGTGCTTTATCTTCACTGATTTTCGTTAAATCGATGGCTGTTTCAATGGGTAAACTCGTAGCCAAATCGTTAGTAACCGGTTTTGTAGAGCTACAACTCGCTATTAAAATACCTGCGAATAAGGCAACTAGTGTTCTATTCTTCATATGTTATTTAAATAAATGTTCCGTTAATTGACGTCGAAAATACTATTATGTTACGGCTTGATTTCTTAAGATTATGTTAAAAAGATGATTTGTGTATATTCGTTGGTAACAATTTAATACAGTCTGGAATAAAAATGATATTTAGAATAGCGACAGAAAACGATGTTTCAACAATTGTGAAAATGATTGCCCATGATGGACTTGGAAAAAAAAGAGAGCATTTTAAAAACCCCATACCTGATGAATATCTAAAAGCGTTTGAAAAAATTGACTCAGATGAAAACCAGGAATTGATTGTGGTTGAAAACGAAAATTCTGAAATCATTGGAACCTTACAATTATCATTTATTCAATATTTGACCTATAGAGGTGGAATAAGAGCACAAATTGAGGCAGTAAGAATTAGAAAAGATAAAAGAGGACTGGGCATTGGAAAAACGATGTTTGAATGGGCAATTCAAAGAGCTAAAGAACGAAAAGCACATTTACTTCAATTAACAACTGATAAAAAAAGACCTAAGGCAATTAAATTTTATGAAGAATTAGGGTTTAAAGCATCACATGAAGGAATGAAAATCCACTTTGAATGAAAGAGCCATTAGTAAGCATACTTACTCCTTTCAAAAATACAGAATCATTTTTAGAAGACTGTTTGAATTCCATCTTGAATCAAAGTTATCAAAACTGGGAATTGTTAATAGTGGACGATCATTCTACAGATGCCAGTTATGCCTTAGTAAACCGTTTTGCAGAAAAAGACCAACGCATTAAATTATTTAAGAATGCAGACAGCGGCATTATAGACGCCTTGCGTGTTGCTTTTAAACACAGTCGTGGTGAGTTCGTTACCAGAATGGATAGTGATGACGTGATGAGACCCAATAAACTGGAAACATTGGTTGGTAATTTACTGCAATATGGTAAGCAACACGTCTCCATAGGTTTGGTGGATTATTTTTCTGCAGATGGCATCAAAGAAGGCTATAAAAACTATGAAACCTGGTTAAATGATTTAACTAAAACTGGCACAAACTATTCTGAAATATATAAAGAATGTGTTATTCCTTCCCCCTGTTGGATGGCTTACAAGAGTGATTTAATAGCTTGTGGTGCTTTTGAGCCTAATAGATATCCAGAAGATTACGATTTGGCGTTTCGCTTTTATAAATACCACTACACATGTATTCCTTGTGATATTGTGCTTCATAATTGGCGGGATTACAGCACCCGTGCCTCAAGAACTGACGCGCATTATGCGGAAAATCATTTTATCGATTTAAAACTAGATTATTTTTTAGAATTAGATTATGACGATACAAAAACCTTAGTGGTTTGGGGAGCTGGCAATAAAGGGAAACTCGTTGCGAAACAATTAATTAAAAAAGGCATCGATTTTGAATGGATTTGTGATAACCCAAAAAAGATTGGGAAAGACATTTACGGTAAGATATTAAAACCTTTTAATGCCCTTGAAACCATGGGAAGCTGTCAAAGCATCATCACCGTCGCCAATAGAACCGCTCAAAAGGACATCAAAAACTATTTGGCAAATTTAGACCTACAACCTATTACAGGTTATATTTTCTTTTGTTAATTCATGTTTTCGAAATAAAAAAATTTCTTAAAACCGACTATTCCCGAGGCAAGCCGTAGGGGTATTTCGCCGGTTTCATTTTAACCTTGGGGTCAAAAACCGAAATTTTGTATTTTACCTCACCCAGAACTGCTGAAAATGGCAGTTCTGACCTCTCCCAAGGAGAGGTAAACAGGAAACCCCGACCCCAAGGGTCGGAGAATCTTTAGATTAAATGGTTTTCAAAATTATTGAACCCCTTAAAAATGAAAAAAAATATGTAGGTTTGACAAACCTCAAAAGGCATGCAGTTTAAACATCCAGAATTTCTTTACGCTTTATTTCTGCTGCTCATTCCTATTATTGTTCACTTATTCCAATTACGTAAATTCAGAAAAGAACCATTTACAAATGTGGCTTTTTTAAAGAAGGTGACCCTTCAAACCCGGAAAAGTTCACAAATTAAAAAATGGTTGATGCTTATAACGCGTATGTCGCTGTTAGCAGCAATCATACTCGCCTTTGCACAACCGTTTATAGCGAAATCTGATGCGTTTAAAAAAACAAGGGAGACGGTTATTTACTTAGATAACTCTTTTAGTATGCAAGCCAAGGGCAATCAAGGCGAACTCCTAAAACGAGCTGTTCAAAATTTATTGTCCTCCTTAGACGAAGATGAGAAGATATCAATAATCACCAATGACAAAACTTTTAAAGATGTCACATTAAAAGCCATAAAAAACGACCTTTTACAGTTAGATTATTCTTCGACACAATTAACACCTAAAACGATTCTACTTAAAAGTAAAATGCTTTTTGGTAAAAACACCAATAGCTTGAAGGACTTGATTTTTATTTCAGATTTTCAAGCAAAAAATGATCCTTTTCCACAAGACATCGACTCGTTAATAAATTTGCATTTGGTAAAACTCCAACCGCTAAATGCTAATAATGTGTTTATCGATACGGCTTATGTTTCTAAAACATCAGCAACTCAAACGGATCTTTTGGTCAGGTTAAAAAACCATGGCGATGTTATAGATGACCTGCCAATATCATTATTTAATGATGATATTCTCATATCAAAAACATCGGTAACTATTGAAAAAGAGGCTAACGCTACATTTTCGCTTCCGATAAATACTATAATAAATGGTAAACTAACCATTGAAGATGGGCATCTACAGTTTGATAATAGTTTATTTTTTAATATCAATAGCAATAGCAAAACCAATGTACTCGCTATTGGCAAAACAAATGATTCGTACCTAAAACGCATTTTTACTAAAAATGAGTTTCATTATACAGCTACAGTATTAAACCAATTAAATTATAACATTTTAAACGATCAATTCCTGATTGTCTTAAATGAATTGACCACCCTTCCAGCCGCATTAGTGTCAGCTCTAAAACAATTTACAAATCAAGGAGGAAGTTTGCTCATTATCCCACCATCAGATAATAACATGCCATCTTACAATTCATTATTATCAAATTACAATATAAGCCTTAGCGACTTCATTAAAACTAAAAAGCGCATTACGACAATAAATTACGGACATCCTTTGTATAACAATGGGGTTTTTGAAAAGCAAATTAGCAATTTTCAGTATCCAAAAGTGAATACCTATTATACGATCGCATCCAATGGCATATCATCTATTCTAAATTATGAAGATGGAAAACCCTTTTTATTGCAAAGCAACCAAGTGTTTCTTTTTAGTAGCGCTTTAAATGCAGCAAATTCCAACTTTCAAAATTCACCATTAATAGTACCTACATTATATAACATCGGGAAATATAGCTTGAAGAATCCAGACTTGTATTACACCTTAGGACAACCAAATACTTTTGATGTAGATATTCAATTGCAGCAAGATGATATATTATCCCTCGTAAATAACGATATCAATATCATTCCTAAGCAAACATATTTTAATAATAAAGTCATTATAAATACTTCCGATAACCCGACTGTTGCTGGTATTTATAGTGTAAACAATCGGGAAGCCATCATAAAAAACGTCAGTTTTAATTATAATAGAAGTGAAAGTCAATTGATGTATCAGGACTTATCAAATATTAAAAATGTCATGCTCAGTGATTCTATTACCAATAGTTTTAATACACTAAAAAGTGAATCAAAAGTTAAGGCCCTATGGAAATGGTTTGTTATTTTTGCATTGGTGTTGTTAATTATTGAAATGCTCATCTTAAAATATTTTAAATGAACATACTTATAAAGTCTGCTACAATTATTGATTCTAAAAGTGATTTTCACAATTTGACTCAAGATCTTTTAATTGAAAAAGGCATAATTACCAAAATTGCCAACAGCATTAAGAATCCAGGGAATTACAAGGAAGTTACATTAGACAATCTGCACATATCCCAAGGGTGGTTTGATAGTAGTGTATGTTTTGGCGAACCGGGATTTGAAGAACGTGAAACCATAAAAAACGGACTTAAAACGGCAGCAGCATCAGGATTTACAGCTGTGGCCATGAATGCTAACACCCATCCGGTAATTGACTCTAATTCAGACATCACATTTGTAAATTCAAAGTCAAATAATAATATAGTCACCTTATTGCCCGTAGGAGCGCTTACTGTAAATAGTAATGGTAAAGATTTAGCAGAACTTTATGATATGAAAAATGCCGGAGCTGTAGCATTTTATGATTATAAGCGTCCTATTTCCAATGCAAATCTTATGAAAATTGCATTGCAGTATGCCAGTAATTTTGATGGATTAGTGTGTTCCTTTCCCTTAGATGAAAGTATCTCGGGACATGGCGTTATGAATGAGCATATATCGAGCACCATGCTTGGGTTAAAAGGAAGTCCTGCACTAGCAGAGGAGCTTCAAATAGCAAGGGATTTATTTTTATTGGAATATACGGGCGGTAAATTACATATTCCAACCATTTCCACATTGAAATCTGTGGCTTTAATTCGAGAAGCAAAAAAGAAAAAATTGGATGTGACGTGTAGCGTTGCGATTCATAACCTCTATTTTACAGATAGTGTTTTATCAGATTTTAGCACGCTTTATAAGGTATCACCACCACTTAGAACCCAAGCGGACATAGAGGCCTTAATTGACGGGCTAAAAGACGACACTATTGATATGGTAACCTGTGATCATAACCCTATGGATGTAGAACAAAAGAAAGTGGAGTTTGATCACGCGGCTTATGGAACCATTGGTTTAGAAAGTGCTTTTGGAGCACTTCAAAAAATGTTTACTACAAAAAAAACCATAGAATTACTAACAAAAGGAAAAAGCAGATTTGGAGTTGAGTTTTCATCTATAGCTATTAATAATCCCATAAATATAACCCTTTTTAATCCCGATACTACATATACATTTTCTAAACAGGACATGATTTCAAAATCAAAAAACGCCATTTTTGAGAATGAAACGCTAAAAGGAAAAGTTTATGGTATTATGGCCAATAATAAAGTATCTCTAAACTAAAATATTATGAATGAGCAAGATGTTGAAACAGGAAAAGGATTAGCCATTATAAGCTACTTAACCATCATTGGAACCATAATTGCTTTTTTTATGAATAACGATAAAAAGAACCCGTTCACTAGTTTTCATGTAAGACAGGCACTCGGTTTATGGTTAACTTATTTTATTCTGGCTTGGGTTGTAAGTTGGTTCGATAGCTGGTTGGCAACCTTTGGTTTTTGGATGTTCTTTGGTGTCCTATTCATTTATGGCTTTGTTAATGCCATTGCAGGAAAAGCACAAACGGTTCCTATTTTAGGCGATTTCTTTCAAAAATGGTTTAATAATATTGGTAGATAAATGACAAATACACAACTCTCTTTAAATCACATCATTAGAAAATCGTCTTTAACTGATAACGCACCTGTGCTTATCATGCTTCATGGTTATGGAAGCGACGAAAACGATTTATTTTCATTCGCCAATGAATTGCCAGAAGAGCTTTTTATTATTTCAGTGAAAGCGCCCTACCCTATGCAACCTTTCGGAAACGCCTGGTATGCCATTAATTTTGATGCAGATCAAGGGAAATGGAACGATAATGAACAAGCCAAAGAATCTAGGGATTTAATCGCCACTTTTATTGATGAAGTCATTGAGACTTACCCTGTAAATAAAAATGCTATATCCCTTTTAGGGTTTAGTCAAGGAAGCATTTTAAGCTATGCCGTGGCATTTAGCTATCCAGAAAAAATTAAAAATATTGTGGCTTTAAGCGGTTATATAAATCATGATATTTTACCTGAACAAATGGAAGATGCCCAGTATGCCCATTTAGATTTTTACTGTTCTCATGGCAGTGTAGACCAAGTAATTCCCGTGGATTGGGCAAGACAGGTTTCTCCTTTTTTGAGCAAACATCACATCAAGCATGTGTATTCAGAATTTCCTATTGGCCATGGCGTTGCACCTCAAAATTTTTACGCGCTTAAAGATTGGCTTCACAAGCGTTTGTAGAAGCATCATTTAATACCGCATAAGAATTGTATAGGTTTAAAACAAAAAACCAATGTTTAAAAAGCATTGGTTTTTTGTTTTTATATGAGAGGTTAAATTAATTAACCACTAATCGAAATCCTTCACCATGAATATTTAGTATCTCTACCTTATCGTCTAATTTTAAATATTTACGAAGTTTCGCAATATAAACATCCATACTTCTGGATGTAAAATAATTATCGTCCCTCCAAATTTTAGTTAATGCTAGTTCTCTTGGCATCAAATCATTTTCATGTAAGGCTAATAAGCGCAATAATTCATTTTCTTTTGGTGATAACTTAATAGGATCTCCCCCATTATATCGAAGAAAACGTAATTTTGAATTCAAGTCGAACCCACCAATTTTAAATTCAAACTGTTTACTATCCGAAATGGTTTCAGTAGCCTTACGTTGCATGATGGCTTTAATCTTCATGAGCAAGACTTCACTATCAAACGGCTTGTTCAAATAGTCATCTGCACCTACTTTGTAGCCTTTAAGCACATCTTCTTTCATGGCTTTAGCTGTTAAAAACACAATAGGGACATCTGTATTTTTTTCTCTAATTTCTTTAGCCAGTGTAAATCCGTCCTTATATGGCATCATCACATCAAGAATACATAAATCGTAATCATCCTTCTTGAATTTTTCAAAACCTTCCATACCATTTTTGGCGTGAACAACATCATAATCATTCATCATTAAATAATCTTTAAGTACGGTGCCAAAATTAGGATCGTCTTCTACTAGTAATATTTTTTTGTTTTGTTGTTCCATAATTATGTTATTATTGGAAGTTTAATTGTAAATGTGCTTCCGTTATCTTTTTCACTTTCTACCGTTATATGTCCATGATGATCATCAACAATACGTTTTACATAAGCCAAACCTAAACCGTGGCCTTTAACATTATGTATGTTTCCGGTGTGTTCTCTATAAAATTTTTCGAACACCCGTTTGATAGCTGTCTTACTCATACCACTACCATAATCCTTTATTTTCAGTATAATATTATTCCCAACATTTTCTGTATGCACCTCTATTTCTGGAGCATTTGGCGAATATTTAATCGCATTGTCCAACATGTTTACTATCACATTTGTAAAATGTGTTTCATTAGCCAGTACTGATGTTTCTTCGGCCTTAAAAAAGGTTTTAATATGTCCTTTTCTATCTTCAACAATAAGCTCTACGTGCGTTATAGCATCGTAAAGTAAGTCGTGTAAATCTACTCTATCCTTACTAATATTAAGTTCATTTCTCTCTAATTTGGATATTCTAAGTACGTTTTCAACCTGCGCATGCATCCGCTTATTTTCTTCTTTAATCATACCTAAATATCGAATCACCTTATCGTTATCATTTATCACTTTAGGATTCTTAATAGCATCCAAAGCTAAATTAATAGTCGCTATAGGTGTTTTGAATTCATGCGTCATGTTATTAATAAAGTCTGTTTTTATTTCAGATATTTTACGTTGCTTGACCAATTGATATAAAGCACTTGATGATGCTAATATTATGATTAAAGTAAACATGATAGACAATAAAACGATACCTATAATAGAAGACAAAATAAATTTACTATCATCGGGAAAATTAACTAGAAGCTTATATGGACTCTGATTGTTCTCGTCATAAAAAATGGGCACACTATAGGTTGACTCCTTAATATTCTCAAAATCATCACTCTGAACTTTAGTAGCTAAATCATTATTATAAATAGCAAACTCATAGTCTATATCGATATTATCTTCCTTTAATTTCTTTGATAACAATTTTCTGATTTCATCTTCTGAAACCCGCTTGTAAATCGGTGCACGTTTTAATAATGCCTTAAAACTTTTATTAAAACTATTTCTCTGAGCTTCAATTATAGAACCACTATTGATGATATTTAATATAGGACTTTCACCCATATCCT
Source organism: Changchengzhania lutea (assembly GCF_006974145.1). Classification (NCBI taxonomy): domain Bacteria; kingdom Pseudomonadati; phylum Bacteroidota; class Flavobacteriia; order Flavobacteriales; family Flavobacteriaceae; genus Changchengzhania; species Changchengzhania lutea. Next base: position 4,109,589 of record NZ_CP039456.1, read on the forward strand.
TATCGTCAAATTCGTTGTCATTATAAACTTCAATTTTAGATTTACCTATAAAGTTCTTAATGCTTACGCTATCCAAACCAATGTCAAAGATCGATGATGATAATTTTAAATTCTCTTCTAAAATACCACTACTATAAATAAGTGTTTCCTTTGTATTATCGTTTGTTTGATATATAAACAACTGAGAAACGGCAGCAGAATCGCCCTGCTTTTCTCTGTCCAAGCTCTGAAATTTTTCAAAAACGTTATCTAATTCGTTTTTTTCAATAGTGTTAGAGACATAGCTCAGTGCTTTTTTAACATTGAAATCAAATCGTGCTCTTTCGTTGTCTACAGACCCTTTAATATAATACGCCTGAACGAATATGATACCTATAAGTGACAAACTCAATAAAATCACCAAAAGGATAAATATTCTTTTACTCATTAATCAAATTTAACATTTTAACATTTAGTCCACTTACCATTTAACCTTACATTAACAAAAATGTTAAAATTTAAGGTTTACGGCAATTATCAAGGAGTTGTTCATGAACTTTAAATACTTGATTTCTAGTGTCTTCAATATAGATATTCTTAATGACAAAGTGAGACTTTTTTATTTTTTTTTCATCACTAAATTGATTACGCATAATGGCTTCAATCTTCTCTTCCGTAGTATTATCACGCTTCAACAGACGTTCCATTTTTAAATCCAAGGGTGCCACAACTGTGATAACATAATCACATTCTTGATCACCGCCATTTTCAAAAAGAATAGCGACCTCTTTGATAACATAAGGAAAACTCTGTTTGCTCACCCATTTTTTAAAATGCGAAGCCACTTTGGGGTGTACAATGGCGTTCATCTTGTCTAAGTAGGTTTTATCATTAAAAATGAAATTGGCTATAAATGATTTGTTTAATTGATTGTCGATGTATGCGTATTCTCCAAATAGTTCAATCAATTTCCGCTTGATAACCTTTGATCTATTCATCAATTTTTTTGCTTCTTCATCTGCAATATAAACGGGCACTCCTAAAGCGATAAATGCTTTTGCAACCGTGGTTTTACCACTTCCTATGCCACCTGTTAAACCAACTATTTTCATTTTGAAATTATAAATTCGATACGCTGTTGATGCAATTTTACATTTTTCACTTGATCTGTTAGAGTATTCAATTCTGGTACTAAAAAATTTTGGTTTTCAATAACCTTACTATAGTCACAAATAACCTCAAAATCTTTAACTGAAATCGTATTGAATGCACTTAAACTAACATAATAAGAAATATTCACTTCTTTTGGAAAGTACTTAATATCTATACCCTTGGGCACATTTACCACACTCACGGGAACTTTTAAGGTGCCTTCAGTAAATTTTTCAACAGTTGCGCTAACATTAATATTTTTTGTTGGAAATATTAAATCCTTATTGTTATCAGGTAAATTTAATTCTAAAATTTCGTTCAAATTTAATTTGACATCCCCTAAAACCAATTTTTTTGTAGCTATACTATCCATTTTAGAAACTAGTACCTTGGGCCCTATCACTTCCACAGAGTCTGGCTTGAGATTAAAATCACCAGTCATGTCATAACCGTTGCTAAATTCTATATCTGAAATTAGTATGACAGGAATTTTTTTAACCAGATTAACATCATACCTAAACACCAATGTATCAGGAAAAATATTGAGCAATTCAATTTGCTTGTCAAACTGTGTGTTTTCTAAAAAAGATTTAGACTTACTCCAAACAAACATGGAGTCTTTTTTATTGACATCTTTAGAAAAGTCGACTACAATCTTGGGTTTGGAAAAATAGTATTTTAACCATTTGAACCCATGTGTTTTAAGGGTGACATTTAATCTTATGCTCGAATCGTTTAATATGACGTTTTCTTGAGGCACATTAATTTTATCAATATCAAAAACCAATGTATTAGTATATTCTTTTGAAAGCTTCAAAAATATTAGAATGACAAATGCCGATACTAAGAAGAGAATAAATACATTGATTTTTCTATTCTTTATAGATGTAATAAGATTTGATTTTAGTTTTTTTATCATTTTTGCTTAAAAAATAATTCTGAAAAATAGATTTGTGGTTCTTTCTGAAAAATGTTCAATACTAGATGGGACTTCATGAAGCCATAGCCGTAACCAAAAAATTGAATTATTATAGCCCATACTGCCAATAACGACACCTTGATGCTTTTTGTTTTTAATAACGCTAAAAAAAATGCAACTACAAAATACAAAGTATACATGACTAGCGGCCATTTAAAACCAATAAAAAATAATACCACAGAAGTTAGCAACCCTAGTGCAAATAACGTAGGGAACCAGTAGGTTATCTTTTTCGTTTGTGGATGCCATTGATTCAATATAGGTCGTACCATACCAAACTTGGTAACTTGCTCATAAAATTTTCGCCAAGATATGCGCCTTTTATGGTATACAAATGCTTTAGGAATTAATTTGGTTTCGAATCCTAAATCCCAAAGTCTGATTGATAAATCCGGATCTTCGCCAGGATGAATCAACCCAAAGCCACCAGATGCTAAAAAAGCCTTTTTAGAGAGTCCCATATTAAAACTTCTGGGTTGAAATTTATCAACACTGTTCTTATTTCCTCTAATTCCGCCTGTGGTGATAAAAGAGGTCATGGTAAAGTCTATAGCCTTTTGAAGCGGTGTAAAGGATGCATGAGCAGCGTCAGGGCCACCATAACAATCAACGTAAACGGTTTTTAAATTTTCATTAACTTCATTTAAATAGTGTTCAGGTAGAATACAATCGGAATCTAAAATAATAAAGTAGTTGCCTTTAGCATGCTTCATTCCAAAATTCCTGGAATCTCCTGGACCTGTATTCTCTTTAAAAAAATAAGATATATTCAAGTAGTTGGAAAAAGAATCTGCTACAGCCTTTGAAGTTTCCTTAGAACCATCTTCAACAATAACTATTTCATATTTCAAACCCGTTTGTAAATCATTAAAACTTTGCAAAAGCTCACGAATTTCTTCTGGACGATTATAAACTGGAATTATAAAAGAAAACTCTAAATGCATATCACAAATGTAACCAATCCTAATAAAAAAGCCACCTCAAAAAGGTGGCCGTTACTATTATCTTAAATTAGATTTTATTCTTTTGTAAAGGTATCCATAACTTGGTCGCTAACACCCATATTGCTAAATCCACCATCGTTATAGAGGTTTTGCAAGGTTACGCGTTTCGTTAAATCACTAAACAAAGACACTGTGTAATTAGCACAGTCCAAAGCTGTAGCATTACCAAGTGGCGACATTTTATCGGCATATGCGATAAAACCATTAAATCCTTTTACGCCACTACCTGCGGTTGTTGGCGTTGGCGATTGCGAAATAGTATTCACTCTCACCTTTTTATCACGCCCAAAGAAATACCCAAAGCTACGTGCAATACTTTCTAAATAGGCTTTATTATCGGCCATATCATTATAATCAGGGAATACGCGTTGTGCAGCCATATAAGTTAATGCCACTATACTTCCCCATTCATTCATAGCATCTGCTTTATAAAGCGTTTGCATGACTTTATGAAAAGACATAGCGGAAACATCCGTTCCTTTTTGTGTCCAATCATAGTTTTGATCGGTATAATGCTTCCCTTTCCTAACGTTAATAGACATGCCTATAGAGTGCAACACAAAATCAATTTTTCCGCCAAGAATTTCCATGGATTGCTCGACTAAATTCTTTAAATCCTCTTCGGAAGTCGCATCGGCAGGAATAATTTGAGAGCCTGTTTTTTCAGCCAGCTCATTTATCTGTCCCATTCTCATGGCCACTGGCGCATTTGTTAATACAAATTGGCCACCTTCTTCATGAACACGTTCAGCAGTTTTCCAAGCGATTGAATTAGAATCCAATGCTCCAAAAATAATTCCCTTTTTTCCTCTTAATAAATTATATGACATATTTGGTTGGTTTGTTCCCCTTTGTCCTGCGGACATTTCTCCAAAGGAGAAAATTATAGGTTTATTAATTTATGGCTCAAAAATACTAAACTTTTAAACTCTATCTTTTAAAGTTTTAGTTTTTTTAATTAAGCAATTCTTTAGCATGAGCAATAGCAGATGATGACATCTCTATACCACCCAACATTTGTGCAATCTCTACAATGCGTTCATCATGGTTTAATTTTATCAGATTCGTTTGCGTAACCTCATTTACATCTTCCTTGAAAACCTTGAAATGTGAATGCCCTTTCGCTGCAATTTGAGGCAAGTGTGTAATTGAAAACACCTGCATGGTTTTACTCATTTGCAACATAATATCACCCATTTTATTGGATATCTCTCCAGAAACTCCCGTATCAATTTCATCAAACATAATTGTTGGCAACTGCATGTAATTAGATAATACGGATTTAATAGCTAGCATAATTCGTGATAACTCGCCACCAGAAGCAGCTTTTTTCAATTCGTTAAAACTGCCCCCTTTATTTGCTGAAAACAGAAAAGACAACGCATCTTTTCCATTGGCAAAAAACGTTTTACTGTATTCGGCTTCTATTTTAAATTGCGCGTTTGGCATACCTAAACTTGCTAATAGGATTTCAAGTTGCGATTTTAATTTTGGAATAGCCACGATTCTATTGTCATGAATGACTTCAGAAATACCATCAAGTATTTTTGTTTGGGCATCAATCTCGTTCTGTTTTTTCTGAATGGTATCGTCTAAATTTTCAGTAAAAGATACTTTTTCTTCCAATTCCGTCTGAATCTTTAGCAATTCTGAGATATCTGAAGCCACATGTTTTTGCATCAAATTATAAATCACTTTAAGTTTAGCATCTACATCTTCCAGTCTTGAAGGGTTTGCTTCTACATCGTCTTGCAAATTTTCAATCTCCCCAAATATATCATCCATTTCAATGAGACTACTATTTACTCGATTATAAATATCATCGTATTTAGCGGAAAATCCAGCTAACTTTTGAAGGCTGTTTTTTAATGCTGTCATGGTTGGCAAAACACCAATCTGTTCGGCGTTTAATAGCTCGTAAGATTCTAACAACTTCTCCTTAATCCCTTCAATGTTATTTAAGGTTTCATATTCATCTTCTAAAAATTTCAACTCACCATCAACCAAATTCGCCTCTAATAATTCTTTCAACAAAAATGAATGGTAATCGTGTTCTTTTATGGCTTCTGCCTGAAAACTTACAAGCTCGCTATATTCTTTTTCAAGCGTTTTGAATTGCTTGAGTTCTTTTTTATACTTGTGAAGTGACTCCTCATTATTGGCTAAAGCATCAATAATTTGAAATTGAAAGTCATTATTGGTAAGTTGCAAGGTTTGATGTTGGGAATGAATATCGATCAATCGTTCACCAAGATTTTGTAAGCTCGATAAGTTTACTGGAGAGTCATTTACAAAGGCACGTGACTTACCTGAAGGTAGAATTTCCCGTCTAATAATGGTTTGATCATCATAATCAAAATCTTCATCTTTAAACAAGGCCTGAAGCTTATAATTAGATACATTGAAAACCGCTTCAACAATACATTTTTGGGTATTGTCCTTTAAGCTACTCAAGTCAGCACGCTTACCAAGAATTAGTGATAAACCTCCTAAAAGAATAGATTTACCAGCTCCAGTTTCCCCGGTAATTATAGATAAGCCATCATTGAAATCGACTTGAAGCTGATCAATTAGGGCGTAATTTTTTATAGATAATGATGTTAGCATGGTTCAGTTTTCGGTTTGCAGTATTCATTCATCCATCATCACTTTCTATCTAAAATTTGATATTTTGCCATTTGCTGTTATGCATGGGCGCCACCTTTTGAAGTGTTTCCTTTACACTGGCAATGTTCACATTGGGACCATCGCTGAATATATCCTCTATCTCATCAGATTTTGCATCAAAAAATGTGCGCAATAAAAACGAATTGGGCCGTCTACTGTTCATGGCTTGAAACTGATTTAAGGACGCTGCTATTTGTTCTTTGCCTTCTTTAGGATTGGCACTCATCACATCTAAACCCTCTCGATGATAATCGTACATCACACTTCTAAACTCCTTAAACGTTGGTGATAAAATATTATCTATCAGGGCAAACCTACTTTGTAATCCGTCCTCTAATTTCCAACCTTGAAAATTGCCTTGCTGCGAGTAATTGGTAATCACCTGCGCTTTTTTATAATAGGGGTCGCCTCCATTTTCGGCAAACGAATCAGCATCCAATGCTAAAACCATATAGACGTGAAAGGCTAAAACCGATACCAAATTCGACTCAAACTGATTGGGGTTAAATATTAAATTCTGAAATTCCAAATATCTAAAGTTGAAATCCTTATCGTTAAAATTATAAATGGGTGTACTGTAAGAAGAGCCGTAAACCGGTCTGGAAGATTGTACTTGAATAGAGGCTTGGAAAGATTCACCGCTATAACCAACAACATTAATCACCATATTACAGTCAATGCGTTCTTGGGCACTAAATGTTTTATCCGCCCATTTTGTGTTGTTGATAAATTCCGTAAGTTGTTTTTCTAATGTCTTAAAAATGGGAAAATTCTCATTCCCTGTTTGTTGGGCATCGACAACCACATTACAATTTAATTCTTGTGCAGATGCAAAAACACTTAAAAAACAGACTATAACAACAACAATTTTATGCATGAATTTCGTTTATAATTTTATCTAATAAGTCTTTAGCAACGTCTGCTTTAGATTTTAAAGGGAACGCCATTACATTGTCATCCGCATCAATAAAAGTCACCTTGTTGGTATCACTTTTAAAACCGGCGCCTTTATCATTTAACGAATTTAAAACAATTAAATTTAAATGTTTTCTTTTAAGTTTATCCTTTGCATTTTCAAGCTCATTATTTGTCTCTAGCGCGAAACCTACCAAATATTGATTTGTTTTAATTTTTCCTAATGATTGTAATATATCCTTTGTTTTCTCCAATTCTAATCTTAACGTTGAAGCGGACTTTTTTATTTTCTCAGTAGATACTTCTTTGGGTTTAAAATCGGCTACTGCTGCGGACAGGATTGCAATATCCATATCGTTAAAATACGTATGACATGCTTGATACATCTCTTCTGCACTGGTTACAGGAATCAGATTTATAAGACTGTGCGTGACCTTTTGATGTGTTGGCCCGGTAACTAAAAAAACCTCAGCACCCAAATTGGCAGATGCTTTAGCTATTTCAAATCCCATTTTACCACTGGAATGATTGCCAATAAAGCGCACAGGATCTATAGCTTCATGTGTTGGTCCAGCAGTGATTAAAACTTTTTTTCCGCGAAGCGCTAATGCATCTAATATATCATTTTCAATGAATGTGAGAATGTCTTCAGGTTCCGCCATGCGCCCCTCTCCTACTAAACCGCTGGCTAATTCTCCACTTGTTGCAGGAATCATAATATTACCAAAAGCTTTAAGCTTTTCGAACGACTGTAAGGTAGATGGGTGTTTGTACATATCCAAATCCATAGTCGGTGCAAAATAGACCGGACATTTTGCGGATAGATAAGTTGCCAAAAGCAGATTATCACACACGCCATTAGCCATTTTTGATAAGGTATTTGCTGTGGCTGGAGCAATAATAAATAAATCTGCCCAAAGCCCTAAATCGACATGGTTGTTCCACACGGCGTTATCATCTTCTTCATTTACAAAAGAAGAATACACTGGGTTTTTTGATAATGTAGATAAGGTTAATGGGGTTATAAAATCTTTTGAAGACGGTGTCATCACGACTTTAACGGTGGCACCAGATTTTATAAATAAACGTACTAAGGAAGCAGTTTTATAAGCGGCAATACCAGCACTAATACCTAATAGTATGTTCTTGCCGCATAGAATACTCATAAAAGAAATTAAAAATTATTCCTGAGAATCTTCCTCAGTATTTCTAAAATATATTTTATCTGTTAACCATTCTTGAACGGCTAATGCATGAGGTTTTGGCAATTTTTCGTAAAATTTAGATACCTCAATTTGCTCTTTGTTTTCAAAGATTTCTTCAAGACTATCATTGTAAGTTGCAAATTCTTCTAACTTATCAATGAGTTCTCTTTTTATCTCTGTGTTAATTTGATCTGCACGTCTTGCGATGATGGAAATTGACTCATAGATGTTTTCTGTAGGCTCATCAATTTGATTTCTATCGTAAGTTACTGTATTAACAGGAGCATTGGTTTTCTTTAAATCCATTCTTATTGTTATTTAACTTTTTATGCTATAATTTTTTAATTCTTCATCTAATTGTAAAGCCATGTTATCTGCGTCGTTGATATATTCAGAATTTACATAGGCTTTTTTGAATGCTTCATAATATTCTTTAGCATCTTTTAGACGTTTTTCCTTTTTATATTCCACACTGTTGGTTGCTAGATTAAAAGCAGAATCTAATCTGTAAAACAATGCGTGTTCTCTTAATGAGGACCCTGGGAATTCATAAATAAAATTATCAAACGATTTAATTGAAGCTTGATAATCTGATATATGATTGTATTGCTTAGCTATTTCATATGCTTTTTTCTCCAACTTAAAATCAAGCTCTTTAACCAATGTATTGGCCTCGGAAATATACTCTGATTTTGGGAAATCATTTATAAAAACCTGAAGCTTTTCTATGGCATCTTTAGTTTCCGTTTGATCCTTAGTGTAAACCGGAGATAACATATAATAACTTTTAGCGCCTAAAAAAGAGGCTTCTTCCAGTTTCTCACTTTTAGGATAACTTGATGCAAAACGCTCAAACTGATACCCTGCAACATAAAAGTCTCCCATTTTGTAAAAGGAGTTTGAATATAAAAACATCAACTTTTCTGCTTGCGGCTTCCCTCTGTATTCTGGAACTATTTGTGCAAAAAGCTTATTGGCCTTTGCATACTTACCTTGAGTGTAAAGTGTATCGCCCATTTTAAATTTTGTAGCTATATCTTCAGACTTCAAGGCCTTTTGATATTCACTACACGAACTAAAAACAGCTAAAACAATTAATAAATATAAAAACTTCTTCATAGGTTTTAAACAGGACGCAAAATTAAGCTATTAATATGGATTTTAAAAATATTATTTCGATGCTAAAATAACCGCAAAATCACAGTCGTAATAAGGTTTAAGTAATATTTAACACCTAATAGTTATTTACAAAATCTTTAATTTTTTGTTCTAAAGGATTTGAAGCAGGCACTAATGGCAATCTAACGGTATCACCACACAGGTCTAATGCTGCGAAAACCGCTTTAATGCCCGCTGGATTATTCTCTTCAAAAATTAAGCTGATAACTTCCATTAATTTGAAGTGCAACACATACGACGCTTTGGCATTTCCTTCTAACCCTAATCGAATCATGTTTGAAAAATCTTTAGGAAAAGCTTGACCAATAACTGAAATTACTCCTGCACCTCCAGCCAAAACAATGCCTAAAGCCAAATCATCATCTCCAGAAATGATTAAGAAATCTTCTGGTTTGTTTTTTATTAATTCTAAATATTGAGCGACATTATTTCCTGCTTCTTTAACGGCAATGATATTCTGAAAATCATTTGCGAGTCTTAAAACCGTATCGGGGGCCATATTTTTAGACGTTCGTCCAGGGACGTTGTATAAAATTATATCAATTGGCGAAACCTCAGAAATAGCTTTAAAATGTTGGTACATCCCTTCCTGTGTAGGTTTGCTGTAATATGGCGCAACAGACAGAATAGCATCTATTACACTTAAATCGGTCGATTTTATCTCTTCTATAACAGCGGCTGTATTATTACCTCCAATTCCTAAAACCATGGGCAACCGACCATTATTTGTTTCAGAAATGGTTTTTATAATAGCCTTTTTTTCTTGCTTGGTAATGGTTACACTCTCTCCTGTTGTTCCGCAAATCACTAAATAATCTGTACCATTTTCAATATTAAAATTAACAATGTTTGCTAAAGCCTTATGGTCTATACTAAAATCTGATTTAAAAGGCGTCACCAACGCTACGCCAGTTCCAAAAAACTTACTTTTCATTCTTTATTTTCTTTAGTATGGTTAGGTATTTAAAAAGTTCTTTTTTAAATACGTTGAGTTGTTTTAATTTGGTTTTGATGATTAAATCGTTCACCCGCTCATCAATCTGCAAAACACCTATTTTAAACTTGGCCTGTGACATGGCTGTGAGCAATTTCAATTCTAAAGCATCATTAGCATAGTAACTTATTAAAGCATCGAATTTTGTGTCTAAAAAAGATTGCAGTTCAATATTTTTAATTTTGCCTTTCCATCCAAAATCCTTAGGATTGAAACAGACATCCCAAGCGTTTGGTTTTTCTTTTTTATTGGCGGTAAAGGCAATCACTTTAAATTTATTGGAACGTATCTTTAAATCGTTTGCCAACGTTCTAAAGGATTCAAAATCGTCAAATTCATCAATATTTAGAATAACACCAAGACTCTCAATCTTATTGCCAGTAACGCTTACGTGCCTTTCTAACAATAATTTGTTTAAATATTTTTTATTGGATTTTTCCTTAAAAGCCTTTAAAATCATTTACCTTTATGCTTTGCGCAAAGGTAGCAAAAGTACATTCAAAATAATTATCAACTACACAAGTTTAAACGATGACATTTAAACATATTATTTTTCTATTCATAATCGCTCAATTGTGGGCTTGTAAGCAAGAGCCTTATCACCTTACAAAAATTAAGGGCAAAACTATTGAAATTACTGACAGTTTGCCTGCGGATCTGGAAATCGAGAATTTTATATCCCCGTACAAAAAACACATTCAACGAGATCTTGATAGTGTTTTGGCATTTGCTCCTCAGACATATTCCAAAAGTGATGGCGATTTAAATACCGCTATTGGAAATTTTATGGCAGATGCTATTTATGAGCAAGCCAACCCCGTTTTTAAAAGCAGAACAGGTAAAGATATTGATATGGTTTTACTCAATCATGGCGGTATTCGGTCCATTCTATCGAAAGGGAACATTACTACACGCACGGCTTATAAGATTATGCCTTTTGAAAACACAATTGTTGTTGTTGCTTTAAAAGGTAAACAAATTGATAGTTTAATAGGCTATTTGAGGCATCAGAAAAAGCCACACCCAATCTCGAAAATGAAGCTGACACTAAATGCCAATTATGAAGTTATTAATGCCACTATAAAAGGTAAACAGATAAATTCTGAAAGCACTTATTTTATTGCCACGAGTGATTATCTATACAATAATGGGGACAACATGGGGTTCTTTAAACCAAACGATAGTTTATATGTTTTGGATTATAAAGTTAGAAATGCTTTAATTGATTACTTTAAAATGACCGACACCATAAACCCTGTAATTGATGATCGATTTATTAAAATTAATCCTTAGATATAGTGTTTTCAACCAAGCTCATGAAAATTAAACAGATAATATTTATAATGGGGTTTTTAAGTGTGTTTTTTGGTTTTAGCCAAAAAGACAATCTAGTTGAATTGATTTCAAATCAAGAAGACGGAGAAGTTTGGCAAGACCTAATATTTTCGATTACAGAAAAAGAAAAATTAGCAAATGGTTTTTGGAGTCTGACATGCAAAGCAAAGTATCAGAATGAAATAGTTGGACTCAAAATCAATATTGAAGATGAAATTCCATCTGGAAAAATTGATAATCCAGGTTTTTCTTTAAAAGGCGTTGAAATAAAATCAATAGGAAAAGAGAGTGACAAACTAATTGAAATAATCTCTAAACTGTATAATCAACCAATCAAAACTAAGTTTACAAGTGAAAAGCTTGTTTTTGTTGCTTTATCGTTAAATAAAAAAATAGCAACTTTAGAAAATGGATATTTCCGTTTTAAATTATTCTTTGACGAAAACGAACAAAGAAATTCATATACTGAATTGTATCTAAACCCTGACTTAAAAAACGATGTTATTGAGTTGAAAGAAAAAGATGAAGAATATAGAGACAACATAGTAAAAATATTATCTGATAAATAAAATATGAAACGTAGAGATTTTATTCAGCAAACTGCAGCGACTACCGCATTGGTATCCTTAGGAGGTGTGGGCTTGCAATCATTTACTTCGGTAAGAAAATCATCAACCATAACCATATTGCACACCAACGACGTTCACAGTCATATTGATGCTTTTGGGCCTGAAGATGGAAGAAATGCAAACAAGGGTGGCGTTGCAAGAAGAGCTAGTTTAATAGAAGCTATACGGAATGAAAACCCAAATACATTACTGCTGGATGCCGGCGATATTTTTCAAGGCACGCCCTATTTTAATTATTACGGGGGCGAGCTGGAATTTAAATTGATGAGCAAGTTAAGGTATGATGCTGCCACTATTGGAAACCATGATTTTGATAATGGGATTCAAGGTTTATATGCACAACTACCGCATGCTGAATTTGATTTTGTCACCGCCAACTACGACTTTTCAAACACCATTATGGATACGCATACAAAACCCTATAAAATATTTAATAAAGGCGATATTAAAATCGGTGTTTTTGGCCTAGGCATTGAGTTAAAAGGTTTAGTTGATCCTGCTATGTATAAGGAAACCAAATACATCGACCCAGTGGAGATGACCCAAGAAATAACGCGAATCTTAAAAGAAGAGAAAAAATGTGACTTGGTTATTTGTCTCTCACACTTAGGCTATCATTACAAGAATAACCCCAATAAAATAAGCGATTTAAAATTAGCCAAATCTACTAAAGATATAGATTTAATTATCGGTGGACATACCCATACGTTCTTGCCTAAACCTACAATTGTAAAAAACATGGCTGATAAAAACACCCTGGTGAATCAAGTGGGTTGCTTTGGATTAAATTTAGGCCGTATAGACTTTCATTTCGATACAGATAAAAATAAAGCAGCTAGTGGCACTTCTATAATTGTCTAAGCTAAAATATTATCTGAAGTAAAGGCATGTTCTTTATGAACCGTTACTTTTGTTTTGTGAATCTCTAAACTATATTTAAAAATAAAATAAATTCCCAATGTATATATCATGTTATTAAACATCTCAAAACTCCAGTGATATAAATAGTATACACTTACATATTCTAAAACGGTTGAAAATGCAAAACACATAACTGCTAATAAAAATAAGAGCGCAGATTCAGATTGCGTATTTAAATACACGCCGAAAGACACAAATATCAATACAATAATGGATAAACTCTTCAACCCGAAAACAAGTAATTCTGTGCTATCTGGGATAACAGCCTTTAAAACACCATATAGTATAAACAGGAAATAAACGTTAATTATAAACACTAGTAATAGATAAATACCAATAAGTTTATCTATCTCAAAAATTTTAAATTTAGGAATGACAACACTTGCCAGATATATATAACTCAAAAAATAAATAACACTCTCACTCCTTAAACTGTCTGGATTTGATTGAAACACAGACGACATATCTCCCATAAATGAAAATATCAAAAATACTAACAACGGAAAAGCTATACTTTTTAAGTGTACTGATAACACTAATAACATTAATGGTATTAGCATCAATTTAGATAATTGGATTAGAATCTGGGTTTCAGTATAGAATCCAATAAAATGGGCCGATAATATTAATAACAAAGTGCTAAAAAACACTTTGTTAAAATTATTTTTTAGATAATTTTTCATAATATAAAACATAAGTAGGTCGTTCCAAATATAAAAAATAAATGCGATTTCAACGTCAAAACCATACATTACATCGGTTTTTAATCAAAATTTACGATTATACTTACAAATACTATCGATGAAATGGTAAGTACCCCATTTATAAACGTCTAAAAAAATCAAACCAAAACATCCTACACATGAAAAAACGAGTCTCTTTCCTATTAAGAATTATAGTGGCAGTTATTCTGCTTCAAACATTACGATTTAAATTTACCGCACACCCAGATAGCGTTTATATTTTTGAAAAAGTGGGTCTAGAACCTTATGGAAGAATTACCATTGGTGTATTTGAGCTGATTGCCAGTATTCTATTGTTAATACCTAAGACAGTTTGGATAGGAGCAACATTAACAATAGGCATTATAGGTGGTGCCATTTGGATGCATCTCTCCACACTTGGTATTAGCGTTAATAATGATGGTGGCCTTTTATTTGTAATAGCGGTTGTTACATTTACGCTATCGTCCGTTCTATTATTCATCTACCGAAAAAAAATTCCAATATTGAAAAAGCACGTTTAATCTGTTACCATATGCAATGCTTTCAGAGGTCTATTACGCATTTTAGATTGCTGAAAAAAGAAATAAAACGCGATAACTGCCAGGGTTATAGATAAGAAGTTTAATAAACTTTTATCCGAAACATAAATATAGGCAACCGAAATGACTTCAGAGAACACAATACTTAAAGAACCTAAAAATAAATATAGCGATTTTTTATTGTCTCTGTATATATAATTAAGCAGTGCAATAGATAGCAATAATAACATCACAGTATTATACAACAACTCCACATAATATTCACTCGTTTGTACGTGTGGGTTTACAATAACCTGCATAACATACACGATATAGACATTTAAAGCAACTAGAACAAGAATATGAATTTTAAAATTCCTTATAACATGAGTTAGCGACATGGATTTAGCTATTTCTATCAAAAGAAATAAGTATGCTAAAATATAAAGCGAATTTCCTATAAAATAATCCACTTTATGAGGCACATAATCGACTATTAAAGTCATTAGATCTGATAAGGAATAACATATTAGAAATAAGGAAAAAAAGAGTGTCCTTCGCTTAACTGTAGCAAAATAGAGTAATGTGATAATTGGTAGGATTAGAGAGCTCATAGATTTAGATAAAATGCTTTCTCCGCTAAATTCAAATATTAAAAATAGCAGGTAAAGCAGTGAAATAAAAACAATCAAAACTTTTGATTTGTTCATAACAGCAAATACGATTTGGTTAACAAATATACACTATTATTACAATTAAACGATAAAAAATGTTATTTTATCGATAAAATGCTTATTTCTATTGTGTTTTTTGTAAGAATTCTTTTTCACTAATAATAACAACACCTAGTTTCTCTGCCTTATCTTTTTTACTTGGTCCCATATTATCCCCTGCGACGATATAGCTTGTTTTTGATGAAATGGAACTACTAATTTTCCCACCGTTATCTTCAATGAGCTTTTTGAGTTCATTACGGGACACTGTTTCAAAAACTCCGGAAACAACAATAATGTCCCCTAGCAATTTCTCTGTTTGTCCTTTAAGTTTTTCTGCGGACATTTCTAAGTTAACGCCAAAACGTTTTAATTTATTCAATATAAAGACGTTGGCTTCCAATGAAAAAAAAGTCCTGACACTTTGTGCTATTTTAATACCAATTTCATCTACATTAACCAACGCTTCTTCAGTGGCATTGGCAATGGCGTCTATACTTTTATAATGTTTTGCTAATTTTTTCGCAACCGTCTCTCCTACGTATCTAATTCCCAAGGCATACAAAACTCGCTCAAAGGGAATGTTTTTGGATTGCTCAATGCCCTGAATTAAATTATCTGCACTTTTCTCGGCCATACGCTCCAAGGGAATCACTTGGTCTTTTGTTAATTCATATAAATCTGAATAATTCGATATTAGGCCTTCATTAACTAAAAGCGCTACGGTTTCACCCCCTAAGCCTTCAATATCCATAGCTTTTCTAGAGATGAAGTGTTGAATCCTTCCAATAATTTGGGGCCTACATCCATTATAGTTCGGGCAATAGTGCTGGGCTTCCCCTTCTTGTCTAACCAATTCTGTTTTACATTCCGGACAGTGCGTTATGTAACGGGTAGGTTCTGAATGTATGGGTCGCTTATCTAAATCAACACCCAGGATTTTTGGAATAATCTCGCCGCCTTTTTCAACATACACGACATCACCTACTCTAATATCCAATTTTTTAATTTGATCTGCATTGTGTAGGGAAGCTCTTTTTACGGTGGTTCCTGCTAATTCTACTGGTTCTAAATTGGCTACAGGTGTAATAGCTCCGGTACGTCCTACCTGATAAGTAATACTGTTCAATTTAGTAGAAACTTGCTCCGCCTTAAATTTGTATGCCATGGCCCAACGCGGTGATTTTGCGGTATAGCCCAATTCCTCCTGTTGCTGTAAATTATTAACCTTTACCACAACGCCGTCTGTTTCATAAGGTAAGTCATGACGATGGGTATTCCAGTAATCAATAAACTCCAACACGGCATCTATTGAGTTTGCTAAGGTTGCTGCACTTGGAACCTTAAAACCCCATTGTCTTGCTTTTTCCAAGCTTTCCATTTGCGTGGAAATACCCAAATTTGATCCTGTTAAGTTATAAAGCAAACATTCCAATGGACGTTTTGCTACTTCTGAACTATCTTGGAGTTTTAAACTCCCCGAAGCTGTGTTTCTAGGATTCCTATAAGGCTCTTCTCCTATCTCAATGCGTTCTTCATTCATTTTGATAAAGCCTTCAAACGGTAACACAATTTCACCACGAATATCAAACTTGTCAGGAAAATCGCCTTTTAACTGTAGCGGCACAGATTTAATCGTCTTGATATTCGCTATAACATTATCGCCTTGAAAACCGTCGCCACGTGTGACAGCTTTTATTAAATGGCCTTTCTCGTAAGTTAAACTAATGGACGCGCCATCATACTTTAATTCGCAAGTATATTCAATAACGCCATCCACAAGTTTTTTAATGCGGGTTTCCCAATCTTGTAAATCTTCTTTAGAATATGAATTATCTAAAGAATACATGCGGTGCTCATGCGGAATGGTTTCAAAATTTTTGGTTACAGTTCCTCCAACCCTTTGTGTTGGCGAGGTGGTATCAAAAAATTCTGGATGTTTTTCTTCCATCGCTTGAAGTTCTTTAAGTTTTATATCAAAGTCATAATCTGAAATGGTTGCGTTATCAAGTACATAATAGTTATAATTATGCTCGCGTAGCTCGGTACGTAAATTTTGTATGTGTTGCTCTATAGTATTCATTAAATCTTAATCCCTTTTATCATTCTATCTTTGTGAAACATATCCTGTTTCAATTCTATATTTCTAAAATTATGGCTTTTTAATAATTCTAGCATATCAGCACCTAAATATTCGTTAATTTCAAAATACAAGACTCCATCCCTTTTTAACTTGTCGTTCGCGAACTGAATTATGGCTGTATAAAATAACAACGGATCACTATCTTCAACAAACAAAGCGAGGTGTGGCTCATTTTCTAAAACATTGGCTTTCATCAATTGTTTTTCTCGATCTCTAACATAAGGCGGATTGGATACTATGACATCAAACTTTTCCGGTTCTAAAAAAAAAGAGGTCGCATCGGCTGATAAAATATTGCCGATCTTAAAAACAATATCAACACTATTCAACCTGGCATTCTTTTTCGCCACTTCTAAAGCACTTTCACTAACATCCAAGGCATGTACTTTAGCTTCGGGTAAATGCTTTGCCAAAGCCGTAGCTATACAACCGCTTCCTGTGCCAATATCTAATATATTAAAAAAGTCATTTGTTTTATTCTTATGATTTAATAAAATCCACTCTACCAATTCTTCGGTTTCTGGTCTTGGTATTAACACGTCCTTATTCACTTTAAATGGTAATCCATAGAATTCAGTTTCACCTGTAATGTATTGTATAGGCGTATTTATTTTAAGCGCCTCCAGACCTTTTAGAATTAGATTCGGATTATCTACTTTACAATCCGGATTTGTAGCTAAATTCAATCTGGACACATGGTAATAATATTCCGTTAAAATGAAAAAAAAACGATCTATTTCAGCTTTATCATATTGGCTGCTCAATTCCGTTCTAAATAACGCTTTTATATCTTTTAATTTCATAACTCTTTCATCATCCAAACACCGCATGAAAAGTGTCCCGTGTTTCCTAAAGGTCCATCTAAATGTTTAAAGCCATAAGATTCATAGATATGAATAGCCGCTTTAAGTTGGGGTGCCGATTCCAAATAAACTGTTTTAAAACCTAAGTCTTTAGCGCTCTGCATGCATTTATCAAACATTAATTTACCATACCCCTTACCTCTCACTTTTGGAGAGAAATACATTTTTTGAATTTCGCAAACGTCGCTTTCAAAATCTTTTAGTGGTTTTACCCCGCCTCCACCTAAAATCATCCCATCATCATCTATTACATAATAAACGTCATTATCATTTTGATACGATTCAAACATCTGTGGGGTTTCTTTATCTGAATACGCTGTACCTTCCAAAGGTATTTTAAACTCATGAAAACAGTCACGGATAACAGCCTCTATTTGCTGATTGTCTTGAGGTTGAATTTCTCTTATAGTGATATGGCTCATACCAAAATTTATATCTTATTTTTGTGCCGTGAATATACATGAAAAATACATAAATAGATGTATAGAAATTGCTAAAAATGGTTTAGGAACTACCAGACCAAACCCTATGGTGGGTTGCGTTATAGTACATGAAAACATTATTATTGGAGAGGGATATACAAGTCCGTATGGCGGCAATCATGCCGAAGTAAATGCCATTCAATCCGTTGATGACAAAACACTCTTAAAAGAATCTACATTGTACGTTACTTTAGAGCCTTGTTCACATTATGGAAAAACACCACCGTGTAGCAATTTAATCATCGATCACCAGATTCCAAGCGTGGTTATTGGCTGTATTGACACCCATACAAAAGTAGCTGGTCAAGGCGTATTAAAACTAACCAATGCTGGCTGCAAGGTTACCGTTGGTGTTTTAGAAGATGCTTGCAAAAACTTACATAAACGCTTTTTTACGTTTCAAAATAAAAAGCGTCCTTATATTATACTAAAATGGGCTGAGACTCAGGGTAGGTTTATAGCTCCCGCAAAAAAGTCAGAACAAAAACCAGTTTGGATAACAAATGCCTACTCAAGACAATTAGTGCATAAATGGCGAGCGGAAGAACAAGCTATTTTAGTGGGAACAAATACCGTATTAGAAGATAACCCGTCACTAACCACGAGAGATTGCTCAGGAGAACATCCTATTAGAGTCGTTCTAGATAAAAATGAAAAACTTCCAAGTCATCTTAAGGTATTTGATAAAAAAGCAAAGACGCTTTTGATTACTAAAAAGGATATTGACTATTCAAAACCTGTGGCAGAACAAATCGCTGATTTTTTATACAAACACGGTATTACTTCTGTAATTATTGAAGGTGGGGCGCAAACCCTTCAAACATTTATAGATGAAGATATTTGGGATGAAGCTCGGGTTTTTAGGGGTCACGTGTTATTTAATAAGGGCATTAAGGCGCCTACATTTACTGGTAACCTAATTTCAGAAGAAAGTATTTTGAAAGATATTCTTAAAATTTACATGAATGATTAAAACCATAATTTTCGATTTTGGGAACGTTTTTATAAATCTCGATATTCAAGGTGCCATAGAAAAAACATACAGTTCATTAAACATCAATGGGTTTTCAGAACACATGATAAGCGTTAAAGCCTTATATGAGCAAGGATTAATTTCTACTGATAAATTTCTTGAATTTTATACTGAAAATTTTCCGGAAGTTTCAAAAGAGGATTTAATTGAGCTGTGGAATGACATGTTAAAGGATTTTCCGAAGCATCGATTAGATTTTTTAAAAGCTCTTAAAGCCACTTCAGAATATAAACTGATTTTATTGAGCAATACCAATGAACTTCATATTAATTGGATTAAAGAACATGTGTCGTTTTATGAAGATTTCAAAAATTATTTCGATCAATTTTATTTATCGCATGACATTAATCTTAGAAAGCCCAACACCGATATTTTTGAATTTGTCCTTCATGAAAATAAACTGAATGCCCATGAATGTATTTTTATTGATGATAATAGAAGTAATATCGATACGGCAGACGCATTAGGATTTATAACATGGCATATTAATCCTGAAACCGAGGACATCATTAATCTCTTTGAAACTAAAAGCGACTTATTTTAATTTCTTTTGGCAGAAACAGACACATACAAGACGATTACTAAACCTACCGATGCTAGATTATTCAAGGATAAAAATAGTAAGTTTTACGGTTACGCCTTTCCCGTTTCAAGCGAAGAAGAAGCAAAACAGCATTTAGACGATTTGAAAAAACAACATCATTCGGCAAGACATTGGTGTTATGCTTATCAAATTGGTACCGAAACGCTGGCTTACAGAGTGAATGATGATGGCGAACCAAACAATAGTGCTGGCATGCCCATTTATGGTCAAATCCAATCCTTTAATGTCACCAACATCCTTGTGGTAGTAGTGAGGTATTTTGGTGGTGTAAAACTTGGTGTTGGCGGTTTAATAAGCGCTTACAAAAACGCCGCACAACTTACTTTAGAAAGTGCAAAGATTATTGAGAAAACCATTGATATTCATTATCTAATCACATTTGATTATAAGAACATGAATAAGGTGATGCGCATTATTAAAGAGAAACAACTACAAATTATTAATCAGAAACTTGAAATGGACTGTCAAATAACCATTTCGGTCAGAAAAAATTCTGCACAAAACGTATTTGAAAGTTTTGACCATTTGTTTGAAATTGATATCAAACCCATCAACTAACTATCAAGAACATCTAAAATGTATTGCGGCGCTCGTGTCGGTTTATTTGTTTTCATATCCATAAACACCAAAGTTGAACTTGCGGTGGTTATAATTTCTCCTGCTTCGTTGGTAATTTCATACTCGAATTCAATTTTAGCAGTAGGCTTATTTTTTAGTTTAGTTTTTACATTAATGATGTCATCATAACCTGCTGATTTTTTATAGTTTATACTCAAAGAAATCACAGGAAGCATGATGCCATTTTCTTCCATGGACTTATAAGAAACACCTAACTTGCGTAACCACTCAATACGGCCCATTTCAAGGTATAACGTGTAATTACCATGATATGCCACACCCATTTGATCAGTTTCGCCATATCTCACTCTTATTTGTATTTCATCGATAATCATAGGTTTATTTAAATATTTTTTTGTAGTTTCGGCTAGAGCTTAAACATGGTGAAAATTTTGTAGAAATTCAATAGCAAATGATTTTTTTTTTCAGAATTTTGTTCACATATTTGCCAGACCAAGAGGGATAAAATTTTCAAAGTCTCTATTACAAAACTAACTAACAGCAAACCAGAAAATTAAAACATGAGTATAACTGCGAAATCGGTATGGAACAATTGTCTAGAGTTCATAAAGGATAATATCCAACCGCAAGCCTACAAAACCTGGTTTGAGCCTATCACAGCAGTTAAGCTCTCAGATAACGCGTTGAGTATTCAAGTACCTAGTAAGTTTTTTTACGAATGGCTTGAAGAACATTATGTGAAAATTCTTAA